>JAMHUH010000128.1:0-1643 GCA_035904925.1 Nannocystaceae bacterium | reverse complement strand
CCCGGCGACCACGCGCTGGCCCTCGCCCGCCACTTGTTCTTGCGCGACGCCGCGATCGAATCCACCGAATCCACGCAAGCCGAATAGGAGCGCCACTTCGTCATGACCCGCGTCATTCCTTTCTTTCTCGCGTTCATGCTGCCCATTCTGCCCGTGCTCGCGGTCGAGCTCGGCGGCTTTTGGACCTACGCGCCCTTGTTGCTGGTGTTCGGGTTGATCCCGCTGCTCGACGCCGTGTTCGGCCTCGACACCGAGAACCCCGACGAGAACGCGCCGCGGCGCCGCTGGCTCTTCGACCTACCCTTGCTGCTCTGGGTCCCCGTGCAGCTCGGGACCACCGCGTGGGTGATCGTTCGGCTCGCGACCGGCGAGTTCCCGCTGGCCGAGATGCTGGCGATCACGATCGCTTTGGGCGTGGTCAATGGTGCGGGCGGCATCAACATCGCCCACGAGCTGATGCACCGGAAGAACCGCTTGCACCGAGCGGCGGCCGAGCTCCTGATGACCTCGGTCCACTACTCGCACTTTTGTGTCGAGCACGTGCTCGGCCACCATCGCCACGTTGCGACCGAGCAGGACGCCGCGAGCTCGCGCTTTGGCGAGACCCTCTATCGCTTCTTGCCGCGCACGCTCGGGCGCAGCCTGCAGAGCGCCTGGCAGATCGAGCGGGACCGCTGCGCGCGGCTGGGCATCGCTTGGTACGACCTGCGTGACCGTCGCTTTCGCTACCTCCTGGTTCTCGCGCTGATCGATCTCGGGATCGGGCTGAGCCTCGGCTGGGTCGCGCTCGCGCTCTTCGTCGGCCAGGGCGTGATCGCCTTCATGCTGCTCGAGACCATCAACTACATCGAGCACTACGGGCTCTCGCGTCAGCAGCTGGCCTCCGGCAAGTTCGAGCGGGTCCAGCCCCACCACTCGTGGAACTCGGCCCATCGCGTGTCCAACTGGTACCTGTTCAACCTCCAGCGCCACAGTGATCACCACTATCTGGCCAGCCGCGAGTACGACCGCCTGCGCCACTACGAGGACGTCCCGCAGCTGCCGGCGGGCTACGCGACGATGGTGATCTTGGCACTCTTCCCGCCGCTCTGGTTTCGGGTGATGGATCCGCGGGTCGTCGCGTGGAATTCCAAGCGCGCCCCGGCGGTGACTCAGCCCACGCTCGCTTCTGCGGTCTGATTGCAGCTAGCCATCGAACCAGGCATGGGTGATTCTGCGCCCATGCCTTGGTCGGTTTCGAAGCTCCACGTCGCGCTCGTCAGCCTCACCCTCGTCGGATCGGCCTGCGGTGGCGGAGGCAACAGCGACGACGAAGCGGCGGGGACCAGCGAGAGCAGCACCGACACCGGCGAGACCGGGACGGTCGAGGACTCCGGCACGAGCGAGTCCGACACCGGCGAGCCGCCGGTCGAGTTCTACGAGGTCGGCTTCGACGTCCACGACCTGAGCCCGAGCGACGCCGAGCTGACCGACGAGTTCTATTTGGGCGGCTACGGAGCGCCCTACCAGCGCGGCGTGGCCGAGGGCGTGCACGACCCCGTCTACGTGCGGACGATGGCGATCGGCTACGGCCAGCACGATGGCGTGATCCTGGCGATCGTCGACGCGATCGGGATCGGCAACCAGATCCAGCGCGAGATCCG
>JAMHUH010000127.1:0-3440 GCA_035904925.1 Nannocystaceae bacterium | reverse complement strand
CCCAGTTTTCGAAGTCGAGCCGAGCCTCGAGCTGGTCGAACTCCAAGTTGGTGCCCCAGCCCGAGCGCTCGACCATGTCGAGCGAGACCTGGACATGCTCGAGCATGGTGTGGTCGATGCGAAACGAGATCCGCTTGAGGTTGGGCGGCGGCGCCGTGTCGGAGGCCAGGCGAAACGCGTCGATCAGGCTGACCATCCACGCGCCGTCGCGCAGCGGGTTTTGGTACGAGCGGACGTCGATCCACAGCTCGCCCTCGCTGCGGATGTCGGTGAAGTGCAAGACCCAGGGGATCTCGACCAGCTTGGGCACGCCCAGCCGGTTCCAGGGGATGATCTCGTGGATGACGATCTCGGCCTCGAGCAGGTCCGCGTAGGCGGTCTTGCGCGAGCGCTCGAGCCCATCGATCTTGTAGGCCTCCCAGACCGTCACGCCGCGGGCTTGGACGGTATGCGGCCGACCGGTCACGAGGTCGACGATCAGCATCGGGCTCCAGTGCAGGCTCTCGAACTGGAGGTCGCCGTCGAGCAAGCCGCCGACCTTGTCGCCCAAGAAGGCGCCGAGCCGCTCGTCGTTGAAGAAGAAGTAGGCCCCGAGATAGACCAGGTTGAAGAGCAAGATCAGGCTCATCATCAGCTGCAGGGGCAGCTTGACGAGCAGCATCGTGGCGATCGGGTAGCGCCGGTGGCTCGGCGGCGCCGAGGCCATGAACTGGAGGTACTGCGGGTGGAGCCCCGCGATCTTGCGCGGGTGGGCGAGCGCGGCGTTGATCATGCCCTCGCGGAACTGGGCGAGGCCGCGATACAAGCTCGCCTCCTTGCCGCCGGCGCGCGAGCCAGAGCTGGCGGCGTCGGCCTCGGCCCGAGGCTTGCCGCGGACCTTTCGCGCGACCTCTTCGCGGACGTCACGGTCGACGCTGTCGAGCGCTTGATAGACGATCTCGGGCGCCGCGACGCGCAGCTCGACCGGACGGGGCAGGGGGTAGTGCCAGATCAAGCGCCGGTCGCGAGCGATGGCGTCTTCGCGGACGAGCTGCTTGATCAGCGCTCGGAGTCGCCGACGCTCTCGCCGACGCGTGCGTGGGTCGAGGGGATCGCGGCGATGGACCGTTCGCTCGCGGTCGAGTCGTTGGTAGGCGTGGAAGAGCAGGGCGAGGTTGGGCCCGGCCGGAAAGAGGTGGCGATAGCGAGTCGTCTGGCAAGCTCGTTCGAGCAGCTCGCGACCTTCGGCGAGCAAGTCGGCCTCGGCCTGCCAGAGCGCGGCCGTGGGGTTGTGAGGGGCCTTGGCCATCGACGCGTGAGCGGGGAGGTTAGCATCGCGGCGCGGGCCGGTCGCCGGAGCGCGCGACTTCACGGGATCGACACGGGATTCACGACGCGGCGACTCGCGGGTTGGTGATAGCTTCGCAGCGCATGGCGACCGAGCACGAGCGGGACCCGTCCGACTCCGCGACTGACAATCTGTCCAAGTCCGAGCACGCCGAAGCGTCCGGCGCCATGACCGACCCGACCCAGGGCGCGACCTTGGCGACCCCAGCTCGCGATCCGGCCGGTCCTCGCTACGAGCTCGTCGCGCCCGGCAGCTTCGAGGCGCAGCGACACTTCTACCCGCGGGTGCTCAACGCCCAGCTGCATCCGCTCGTCCGCTACTTCCTCGCGCTCGGCAACGAGCGGATCGCGTCGCGCTACTGCCACCTCAACCCACGCGTCCGCGAAGCCGACCTCATCGAGCTGCTCGCGACCGAGCCCCGCTTCTTTCGCTGGTCGGGCGCGGACCTGCTCCACGTCACGACCGAGACCGGTCGGCGGCAGATGGTCGTGGTCGAGACCAACTCCTGCCCCTCGGGCCAAAAGTCGATGCCGCCCTACGAGGAGCACGACGAGCAGTTCGGCTACCGAGCCAACCTCGAGCGAGCCTTCGCGCCGCTGCTCAAGAGTCGGCGGCTACCACCCGGTGACCTGGCCGTGCTCTGGGACAAGAACCCGATGGAGGCGTCGGGCTACGCGGCGGTGATGGCCGACATGTTCCGCGAGTCGGTCCACATGGTCGAGTTCCCCGACGGCGCTGGCGACTCGCGCGTGCGCTTCGACGCTGGCGTGCTCGAGGTCCGCGACACCCACGACGAGTGGCGACCGATCCGTGCCGCGTTCCGCTACGTGACCCAGCGGCCCTGGAATCGCCTGCCGATGCAGACACGCACGGCGATCCTCAACCCGATCGTCGCGTGCCTCGCGGGCGGACGCAACAAGATGGTCGCGGCCAAGGCCTACGACATCTTCAACGGCTCGATGGCCGAGAGCGGGCTCTCGATCCGCACGCCCGACACCATGTGGGACGTGGCCAAGGACGAGATCCCGCTGTGGGTCCAGCGACTTGGCGGCCACGCGGTGATCAAGGTGCCCTACGCGAACGCGGGCCAAGGCGTCTACACGATCACGGAGCCGGCCGAGCTCGCCGCGTTCATGGCCAAGGATCACCCCTACGATCGCTTCATCGTCCAGAGCCTGATCGGCAACGCGGCGTGGAGCTCGACCACGCGAGCCGGCCGCCTCTACCACGTCGGGACCATGCCCAACCGGCGCAACCGGATCTTCGTCGCCGACCTGCGGATGATGATCAGCGGCGGCGAAGATGGCTTTCGTCCGCTCGTCACCTACGCCCGCCGGGCCCGCTCGCCCTTGAGCGCCACGCTGGGCGAGTACCCGAGCTGGGACATGCTCGGGACCAACCTCTCGGTCAAGCGAGCCGACGGCGGCTGGGACAGCGAAGCCGACCGCCTCCTGCTGATGGATCGCAAGGACTTCAACGGGCTCGGGATCGGCATCGACGAGCTGATCGAGGCGTACATCCAGACCGTGCTCTCGACCCTGGCGATCGATCGCATGGCCCAGAGCCTGGTCGGGTCGAAGGGCCAGCTGCGGCTGAAGCTGTTTCGCTCGCTCAACGATGACGACGCGCTGCTCGCCGAGATCATGCCCTGAGCCCAGAGCCGGGCCTGCGCCCAGAGAGGTGCGCAAGCCGCTCGCCATCGAAGTGTCGAAAGGGGCTTGACCGACGTCTGGCTTGGGCATACAACCCGCTTCCCCACACGGCCACGGCCGAGTCGGGGTCCACTGCGGGGTGGAGCAGCCAGGTAGCTCGCCGGGCTCATAACCCGGAGGCCGCAGGTTCAAATCCTGTCCCCGCTACTCCCAAAAGCCCGCCGGACACTGTTCCGGCGGGCTTTTTCTCGTTCTCGGGTCTGCGCAGATTGGCGCAATGCCCTCAATCACGAATGTCGATACGACGACGTGTTAAGGTCGTCGGCCAGCCATGGCGACCCTTCGTTTCTGGCGCGACTACGGCACCCAGGCAGTGAGCCAAGGGACGACGTTGATGGCCGCGGCCCAGCGCGCGCACGCACCCTTGGGCAATGCCTGTCGAGCCCAGGGGATCTGTCGTG
>JAMHUH010000126.1:0-13044 GCA_035904925.1 Nannocystaceae bacterium | reverse complement strand
CGCCGCGTCGCTCACCTGCTTAAACGTGCTCGTGGGCCGCACCAGGTCGATGCAGGCGAGCTGCACCCAGCCCGAGCACTTCACTGCCTTCGTCGAGCCGGGCGAGACCGCGCTCGTGCATCTCGTCCGAACCCAGCCCGACATGTGTGAGGTCTACGTGGCCAAGGGCGAGCTGCTCCACTTCACCTGGGCGCAGCTCGGCGTGACCGCTGGCAAGGCCCGCGTGGTCAACCCCTTCCGCAAGCTGGTGGTCAAAGCATGAGCGGGGTATGCATCCGCGTGCGCTCCACCTTCGTGCTCCCGACCTTGCTCGTGCTCATGGCCTGTCACCCGAGCCCCGAGCCCACGCCCAGCGACTCGGGCAACTCCGTCGATCCCCAGCCGGATCCGGTGGTCGAGCCCGACCAGGGCGAGCCGGTCGCCACGAAGGGCGACGTCGAGCTCTCGCCGCTGAATGGCAAGGACGTCGCGGTCACCGTCGGCACGACGCTGCGCTACTCGTTCAAGTCGCACGCCTCGGTCGGCTACGGCGCGAGCCAGTCCGTCGGCGACGCGGCCGTGGTCCGCTACCTTCGGACCGACGAGGCCTACCAGCAGTCCGAGGAGCAGCGCGCGGGCAAGCCCGGCTCCGACGCGGCGACCGGGACCTTCGTGTTCGAAGCGGTCGGGGTCGGGACCACGACCCTTCAGGTCGACGAGCAATTCCGCGGCACGGTCGAGACCAGCACGACCTTCACGATCACCGTCAGCGCGAAGTGATCGTCAGCCGCTGCGCAGGTCCAGCCAGATCTCGTCGACCAGCGCCCCGGTCCCGCCCAGCCAGTTCTCGCTGGCAAAGAGCTTGGCCCGCACGGCTTCGGGCGGATAGAGCTGGGGATCCTTGGCGTCGGTGATCAAGCCCTGGTCGAGCGCGGCCTGGTTGGGCGTGGCGAAGCGCAGGAAGTTGGCGTTGGTCGCCGCGTTCTCGGGCTCGAGCATGAACTCGATGAACTTGCGGGCGAGCGAGGGCTGGCTGGCGCGGGTCGGGATGACCAGGTAGTCCTGCCAGACGGCGGCGCCCTCGTCGGGGATCACGTAGCGCAGGCTGGGCCGCAGGGCCTGAGCACGAAAGAGATCGCCGCTGTCGATCTGGGCGATCCAAGTCTGGCCCTCGATCAGCGCGGCGGCGGGGTTGCTGTCGTAGGCGCGCAGGATCCGTTTTTGCGCGCGCAGCTTGGGCCAGACGAGTTCGCGGATCTTTGGCTTGTCGGTCGAGTTGATGTCGAGGCCGGCGGCGAGCAGGGCTTGGTCCATCACGTCGCCCTTGCTGTCGATCACCGAGATCCGCCCGGTCCAGCGCGAGTCGAAGAGCGCGTTCCAGCTGGTCGGGGCCTCGACCTTGTCGGAGTCGTAGCCGATCCCGGTCGTGCCCCACAGGTAGGGGATCGCATGCACGCCGCCGGTCTTGGCGACCCAGGGCTGGCGATCGGCGGCGAGGTGCTCGACGCCGATCGGCAGGGGATCGAGCTCGCGCAGCAGGCCTTTGCGCGTGAGCGAGCCGAGCAGGTAGTCGATCGGGACGGCAAGATCGTAGGTGGCCCCGGCCTCGAGCTTGGCGGCCATCTCGGCCTCGGCCAGATAGAAGTCTTGGACGACCTCGGCTCGCTGCTCGCGGGCGGCGAAGCGCTCGATCAGATCGGGCGCCAGGTAGTCGCCCCAGTTGTAGAGCGAGAGCGTGCGGCCGCGTCGACAGCCGACCAGCGAGGTGCCGAGCAGACCGGCGAAGGCTCCCAGGGCGCTACGGCGAGACAGCATGAGCGTCGTCCCACGCGAGCGCGCAGGCGGGACCACCCTGCCATGGCTGGTGGGCGAACGCCACCAGTTCGCGGCCGCCCTCGCTGCGCAGCTCGAGCTCCCAATGATCACCCGCGCAGAACTGACCCAGCAGCTCGGCGCTCACTCGGCCTTGGCCCGCCGCAACCACGCGCAAGTGCTCGGGCCGGATCACGCCTTCGCCGACCGGAAGGCGGGTGAGCTCGCCGAGCAAGCCTGCGCTCAGTCGATCGGGCGGGTGTTGGTAGAGATCGAGCGGCTTGCCGCGCGCGTGAACGCGCCCGCGCTCGAGCACGATCAGCTCGTCGGCGAGCGCGAGCGCGTCTTCGGACTCGTGGGTGACGTGGAGGATCCCGAAGGGCACCGGCGCGCTGCGACGCAGGCTCGCGATCAGCCGGCGCAGCTCGGCGCGGCGCGGTCGATCGAGGCCGGTGAGCGGCTCGTCGAGCAGCAACCACGGCGGTGGTTCAAAGAGCGCCCGAGCCAGCGCGACCCGCTGGCGCTCGCCGCCCGAGAGCTGATCGGGCCGGCGATCCCCATACTCGCGGGCGAGGCCGACCTGCTCGAGCAGCGCGTCGACGCGCGGGCGCGAGCGGGCCGAGGGCTCGCGCCGGAGTCGAGCCACGAACGCGACGTTGTCGGCCACGCGCAGGTGCGGAAACAAGGCCGGCGTCTGAAAGAGCGTGTGCGTCGGTCGGCGCTCGGGCGCGAGCCCGTCGAGGCGCTGGCCGCCGATCACGACGTGGCCGCGATCGTGCTGCTCGAGCCCCGCGACGATCCGCAAGAGCGTGGTCTTGCCGGCCCCCGACGCGCCCATGATGCACACGTGGGTGCCCGCTTCGAACACGAGATCGATGCCTTGCAAGACCTCGATCTTGCCGAAGCGCTTGTGAATGGCTTGCAGCTCGAGCTTCATGGCGAACGCCTCCTGCGTCGCTCGAGCGCCCGCGCGAGCGCGACCAAGCCGACCAACGCGATCGGGACCACGACGATCACCAGCGCCCAGCGACGGACGATCGCGAGGCTGCCGCCGCGAGCCATGATCGCGAGCCCGAGCGCGAGCGTGTCGCCGCCGGGGCCCGAGGTGAACGCGGGCGTGGCCGCCTGACCGAGCACCCAGGTGAACACGACCGCGAAGCTGATCCACATCGCCGGCCGCCCGAGCGGCAGCCAGATCAGGCGCAGACGATCGAGCCCGCTCGCGCCGAGGTCCGCGGCCGCGTCGATCAACACCCGCGGCACGACCGAGCTCAGCACCCGCGCGACCAAAAAACCGAGCGCGAGCGCCTGGGGCAGCAGCGCGAGCAGAGTCAGCGTGGTCCCGGGCGAAAGCCCGAGCGAGCTCGCGACCGAGAGCGCGAGCAGACCAAACACGCTGGCCGGCAGCGCGAGCGGCAAGACCAGCACGCCCACGGCCACGCGCGAGCTCGCGGGGCCCAGGGCGATCGCGGCCGCGAAGCCGAGCAACGCAGCCAGCAACGCGACCGAACCAGCGATCAGCGTGGTCTGGCCGAGCAAGCGCGCGAGCATGAAGTCGCGCGGGCCGAGCCCGACCGGGTGCTCGCCGACGATCAACGCGAGCGGGATCGCAGCCAACGCGGCGAAGCTCGCCAGCCCGAGCGCACGCAAGGGCCGGGGCGCAGGCGGGAGCGGACGAAAGCTGGCCGACTCGGCTCGGCGCAGCTCCCCAGCGAGCAGCCAGGCGCAAGGCAGCGCGACGATCAAGAGGCCGAGCAAGCCGACGACCGCGCGGGCCGGGGCGAACTCTTGGATCAGCGCGTCGCGGATCAGGAGGCCGGGCGTGTAGAGCTTGCCGCCGCCAGCGATCTCGAGCGCGACCGCGTCGCCGAGCACCTCGAGCAGCGCCCACACGAACGCGACCGCGAACGCGGGCCGAAGGTGCGGCCAGGCGATCGTTCGCGCGCGAAACCATGGCCCCGCGCCGAGATCTGCCGCGCTCTCGAGCAGCTCGAGCGGGCGCGTCTGCAGGCGCAACAGCACGACCAAGGCCGCGAGCGGAGCGAGATCGACGACCAGCGTCAGCCCAGCCGCGAGCCCACCCGGCGCGATCCCCCAGGCCAGCACGCCGAGCGCCTCGATCGCCCGGCTGACCAGCAAGAGCGAGAGCAAGACCAGCGGCGGGACGCTGCGCGCGAGCAAGCCCGCGAGCGCGGTCGAGATCGCGGCGACGACCAAGGCCAGCGTCGTGCCACGCATCCACGCGCGACCGAGCGCCTGCCACTGCGCGTCGTCGAGCGCGAGCGAGCCCGCCCACTCGAGCGCGCTGAGCAGCGGCAAGACCACGGTCAGCAGCAACCAGGCCGTCAGCGCGATCCCCAGCAGCACCCGGGACACGCAGCCGAGATACACCGAAAGCGGCCGAAGGCTTAAACACAAAGAGCCTCTCGGGAGAGGCTCTTCGCACCACTTCTGGCGACGGGGCGGACGGGACTCGAACCCGCGACCTCCGGCGTGACAGGCCGGCGTTATAACCGACTTAACTACCGCCCCTGGGGTCTTCTGTGGAGCCGGGATTTTGTTGGAAGGGTATCGACCTGTCAAGCGCGAACACGGGGCCGGCGAGTGAGATCCACCCGATCCAACGTCACGCTCGCAGGTCGGCGGCGACCCGCGAGCCGTTCGCGCTGGCGCTCGGCTGCTCGGACACACGGACAGCGCGCGGGTAGAGGCGGGCGCCGAAGTGCTCGACCCACTCGATCACTCGGTCGGGCCGCGGGCAGACCGGCATGGCCTCGATCGCTTCGTCGAGCAGCTTGCGGAGTCGGGCCAGCGCGCCGTCGATGCCGAGCGAGATGCAGGCGTTGGGCCGGTTGTGGGCCATGTCTTGGCCGACCGGCTTGCCGAGGTTCTCCTCGTCGTCGAGCGTGTCGCGAAGATCGTCGGCGACCTGATAGGCCTCGCCGAGCTTGAGCCCGAAGGCCGACCAGGCGTCGACGCGGCGCTCGTCCTTGGTGCTGCCGAGCAGCGCACCCGCGCGGGCGCCCGCTTCGAAGAGCGCGCCCGTCTTGGCCTTGTGGTAGGTGCGGAGCCCGACGCTGCGCTCGGACTCCCAGGCTTGCCCGGCCACCAACCCGCCGTTCGCACCCACGCCGGCCGCGATGCAGCGGATCAACTTGGGCACCAGCACGGGGTTGATCTCGGCCCGAGCGACCACGTCGAAGGCGAGCACGATCAGGCCGTCGCCCGAGAGCACCGCCAGCTCTTCGCCGTGGGCCGCGTGGACCGAGGGTCGACCACGCCGGACCGCCGCGTCGTCGAAGCAGGGCAGATCGTCGTGGACCAGCGAGGCGCAGTGGAGCAGCTCGATCGCCGAGGCGACGTCGGCCTGGGCCTCGATCGCGATCTCGCTGCCACAGGCCGCCGCGACGGCGAGGCAAAGGCCGGGTCGAAGACGGGCCCCGCCGGGGAACACCGCGTGATGCATCGCGGCGCGCAAACCAGGCGGAGACGACGTTTCGCAGTGTCGCAGGGCTCGTTCGAGGGCCTCTTCGATACGCTCCGCGACGTACATTGCGAGGCCAGCCTGACCCGCTGTACAACCTTTGTCAATCTCGGGGTGATTTTTGTTCAAACCCTGGACAGCCATGGTCGTGGCAGCTACGTTCGGAAGGCTTTCAGCCGTGGGGGGCTGGCTCGTTGGCTCAGCCATGCGTGGCTGAATCGATGCGTCGTGCAGCGAGGCGGCTGAGAATTCAGCGCGGTGGGCACTGTAGCAGAGTTCGGAACGCTCGTCGTCATCGGCGGAGGCATCGGCGGTCTTTGTGCCGCGATCGAGGCCGCAGCGGCCGGTGGACGCGTCACGCTGCTCGAGCAGGCCGAGCGCGTCGGCGGCAAGATGCGTGAGCTGACCGTCAGTGGTCGGGGGATCGACTCGGGCCCGACCGTATTGACGATGCGCTGGACCTTCGACGAGCTCTTCGCTCGCGCGGGTCGCAACCTCCAGGACTACGTCGAGCTGGTCCCGCTGGAGGTGCTCGCGCGCCACGGCTGGCCTGACGGGAGCCGCCTCGATCTCTTCACCGACATCGAGGCCTCGGCGGCCGCGATCGAGGCCTTCGCGGGCGCGAGCGAGGCCGCGGGCTATCGCCGCTTTTGTGCCCACGTCGAGCGGATCCACGGCGTCGTCGAGCAGCCCTTCTTGCGCTCCGATCGACCGACGATCCGCGACGTGATCGCGCGTCGGGGTCTGCGAGGCATGCTCGACTTCGCGAGCATTGACTGGCACCGCTCGATGTGGCGGGCGCTCGGCGAGTTCTTCGAGGATCCTCGCCTGCGTCAGCTCTTCGCTCGTTACGCGACCTACTACGGCTCGTCGCCTTTTCGTGCGCCGGCGACGATCAACTTGATCGCCCATGTCGAGCGCTTGGGTGTGTGGCGCGTGGCGGGTGGCATGGCTCGACTCGCCGACGCCCTGGCCGAGCTCGCGCGCGAGCTCGGAGTCGACCTGCGCACCGGCTGCTCGGTCGACGAGATCCTGGTCGAGCGCGGTCGCTGTGTCGGGGTTCGCTGCGCGGGCGAGCTCGAGCTGCGAGCCGACGCGGTGATCGTCAACGCGGCCCCGCAGGCGCTCGACGAGGGTCGCTTCGGCGCGGCGACCCGCGGCTGCGTCGGCTTGGCCCCGCTGCCGCGCTCGCTCTCGGCGGTGACCTGGTCGATGGTCGCGCGGACCCGCGGCTTTCCGCTCGCCCACCACTCGGTGTTCTTCTCGCCCGACTACGCGGCCGAGTTCGCCGCGCTCGATCGCGGTCGGCCGCCCGAATGTCCGACCGTCTATGTCTGCGCGCAAGATCGCGACGACGCGGGACCCGCCGAGCCGAGCGCGGAGTTCGGGGCGCCCGAGCGGCTCTTGGTCTTGATCAACGCGCCGGCCAAGGGCGACGACCCGAGCGATCGCCTGCGCGAGGACCTGGCCCAGCTCGAGGCCGAGACCTTCGCTTGGCTGGCGCGCTCGGGGCTCGAGCTCGAGCGCAGCACGGACGCGACGATCCCGACCACGCCCGCCGACTTCTCGCGGCTCTTTCCCGGCACGGGTGGGGCGCTCTACGGGACCGCGACGCACTCGTTCAGCGCACCCTTTCGGCGGCCCAACGTGCGCACGCGGATCCCCGGGCTCTACCTCGCGGGTGGTGGCGCGCACCCGGGCGCGGGCGTGCCGATGGTCTGCCAGTCGGGCCGGATCGCCGGCCGGGTCGCGCTGGCCGATCTCGCGGGGCGCCGATGAGCTTGCCTTGGGCCGCGCTGACCGAGCTGCCCGCGCGTGGCTTCGAACCCGATCCCGCGCCGCTCGGCTTCACGCTGCCGGTCGGGCCGGGCGGCTACGCGTGGTGGTACGTCGACGCGCTCTCCGACGACGGCGAGCTCGGCCTGACGATCATCGCCTTCGTCGGCTCGGTGTTCTCGCCTTGGTACGCCCGCGAGCGCCGACGCATGCGCGCCGGTGGCCCGCCCGCGCTGCCCGAGCGCCACTGTGCGATCAACGTCGCGGTCTATCGCGCGAAGGGTCGCGACGTGTGGGCCTTCACCGAGCAGCGCGAGTTCAGCCGCGACGCGCTCCACTTTCGCCTCGGCGCCAGCGAGCTGCGTTGGGGCCTCGACGAGCAGGGGCCCCGGCTCGAGATCACGATCGACGAGCGCACGGCGATCACCGGCCGAGCGATCCGCGGTCGGGTGGTCCTGCGGCCGCGGGCGATCTTCGGGCCTCGGATCACCCTCGATGCTGCGGGCCGGCATCGCTGGTATCCGATCGCCCCGCACGCTCGGGTCGAGGTCGAGTTCGAGCAGCCGAACCTGCGCTTCTCGGGCTCCGCCTATCACGACGTCAACGAGGGCGACGAGGGGCTCGAGCAGGCGTTCACGCGCTGGAGCTGGTCGCGGGCCGAGCTCGACCCCGAGCACGCCGCGATCCTCTACGACGTCGCCGGGGCCGAGCCCCGCGCGTTCGAGTTCGAATCGGCGACGCGCAGCATGAAGCAGCTCGACGCTAACGAATTCGGTCCGAGCGTCGCGCTGGCCAAGACCGGCTGGCGCGTCGAACGAGCGATCCGCAGCGACGTCGGCACGCGGCCCGCGTTGATCCGCACGCTCGAGGACACGCCCTTTTACTCGCGCAACCTGATCGCCCTGACCCTGCGCGGGCGAGCGACCACGGCCGTGCACGAGTCGGTCGATCTTCGCCGCTTCGCTCGCGGCTGGGTCCGCTTCTTGCTGCCTTTTCGAATCCGCCGCGCCTGAGCTGATCGACGGCGAGCTACTTGGCCTTGACCGGCCAGCCCGCGTCGAGCAGCGAGGTGCAGGTGTCGTCGGCCTTGATCTTCGCGTAGCGGAAGCTGCCCTTGCTGCGCTCGAAGCTGTCTTCGCTGACCGCCTGCAAGCACTTGCCCTCGGCGCCGAGGATCTTTTGCCGGACCGTGACCGTGACCTCGCCGTAGAAGGGCCCCTCGTCACCGAAGGCGCGGGCGTTGGTGATGGTCTTGTTGCTGACGTGGAGGTTGCCGCTGCAGATCGGCGCGTCGACGTAGACGCTCAAGCCGGGGTTGCCGTCGCCGTCGACGTCTTCTTCGTCCCAGCGAACCTCGCCCGTCATCAAGTAGTGCGGCGTGTCCTCGACCTGCTCGAAGAGCATCCGCGAGTCGGGCAGCGCGTCGGCGTCGATGTAGACCTTCACGCCGCCGACGTCGGTGAAGTCGACCTTGCAGGCTCGCTGATCGATCTGGACGGAGCCGTCGTCGTTGCGACGGACGCGGGCGATCGTGTAGGTGTCGAGCTGGGTCTGCAGCGTGCCGAGCACCGGCACCTCGCGCGTGCCATGGACGACTTGATGGCCAGCCCAGTACTCGGTCTTGACCGCGCCGCCCGTGCCAGCGGGGGAGGGGTCGGAGGGCAGCGGCGTGGTCAGGAGCACCAGGGGAAGCAGGGCGGTGATCATGATCGTCAAGGCCCTTTGGGGGCCGTCGAGTGGCTCTTGCTCGGCTTGGCCGAGGGGCGCTCGCGGACTTGCTCGAACACGCCGCGCAAGTCGTCGAGGTTCCGGCCTGCGACGACCATACCACCGGCTTGTTCAACCATCTCGCGCAGATCTTCGGATCCCGCTCCACCGATGATCCAGGGCACGCTCCCGACGGCATCGGCGTAGTCGTCGATCAGCTCACGCGAACGATATGCGGGCGGGGCGACCGTCACTGACAGCGCCACCAGTCGGGGCTGTATGCTCTCGACCGCATGCCGGATCGCGGAGGGTGGGGTCTTGGCCCCGAGCAGGAGCGGGCTCATCCCCGCTTGGATCAGCGCGAACGCGACGCCATAGAGCGGCAGCGTGTGGTCTTCGTCGGCGAAGCAGGCGACGACCGCTTGGGGTGCGTCGGGCGGCGGATCGAGCAGACGCAGCATGTCGCGGGCGACCGCGCTGAGCATCTCGGAGGTCATGTGCTCTTGCGCGATCGAGAGCTCGCCGCGGTGCCAGCCGTTGCCGACCTCGCGCATCACCGGCG
Source organism: Nannocystaceae bacterium (assembly GCA_035904925.1). Taxonomy (GTDB): domain Bacteria; phylum Myxococcota_A; class Polyangia; order Nannocystales; family Nannocystaceae; genus Plesiocystis. The sequence continues at coordinate 3,724 of JAMHUH010000126.1, read as the reverse complement.
CGAGCACCCGGCTGTAGACGGTCGTCGCCGAGCCCAGGAACATCGCGCCGCGGATCGCCAGCTCGAGCGCCTGCGGGTCGAAGTCGACGACCGCACGCATGACCGCCGCGCAGGCCCGCGAGTAGGGGTCGCCCTCGACCGGGTTGTTGCTGGCCTCCTCGAGCCGCGAGACCATCTTGGCCGCCTCGGCCGGGGCCATGCCGTTGTCGCACAGCTCCTTGAGCCGGCGGATCGACGCCACGTCGTGCTCGCTGAACAAGCGGTACGAGGAGTTGCTCCGCTCGGGCACCGGGATGCCGTAGCGTCGCTCCCACGCGCGCAAGGTCGCCGCCGGTACGCCGGTCATCTCGGCGACGGTCTGGATCCGATATTTGCCCTTGCGGCTGGCCATGGCGCTGACAGCTCCTTCAAACCACGCGGCACAGCCCTTGTCAAAGGTTGGTCTAGAGAATAGACGAAGGATCGTGCAAACGTTGACTGCGCCCAGCGAAGAGACACCGCCCTTGGCCTCGAAGAATGGCTCCACGCGCGCACACGCGGACGCGCGGCCCCACGCGATCGTGATCGGCAGCGGCTTCGGTGGGTTGGCCGCAGCCGTCCGTCTGGGTGCGCGTGGATACCGCGTGACCGTGCTCGAGCAGCGCGACCAGCCTGGCGGTCGGGCCTACGTCTATCGCCAAAACGGCTTCGTCTTCGACGGCGGGCCGACGGTCATCACCGCGCCCTTCTTGCTCGAGGAGCTGTGGACGCTGTGCGGCAAGTCGATGGCCGACTTCATCAACCTGCGCGAGGTCACTCCCTTCTATCGGGTCCGCTTTCACGACGGCGAGGTCTTCGACTACCAGGGCGACCCCGAGGTCATGCGCGAGCAGATCCGCAAGTTCAGCCCCGACGACGTCGAGGGCTACGAGCGCTTCTTGGCCTTGTCCAAGCAGATCTTCGCGGTCGGCTTCGAGCAGCTCGCCCACGTGCCCTTCGGTCGCGTGCTCGACATGCTCAAGATCACCCCGGCGATGATCCGGCTGCAGAGCTACCGAACGGTCTACTCGCTGGTCGCTCGCTACATCAAGCACGATCGCCTTCGCCAGGTGTTCTCGTTCCATCCGTTGCTGGTCGGCGGCAACCCCTTCTCGACCACCTCGATCTACACGCTGATCGCGTTCCTCGAGCGCAAGTGGGGCGTGTGGTTCCCGATGGGCGGGACCGGCAGCTTGGTCCAGGGCCTCGTCGATCTGATCGAGGGCCAGGGCAACGAAGTCCGCTGCGACGTCACCGTCGAGCAGGTCGTGATCGAGCAGGGTCGGGCCGCGGGCGTACGTCTGCGCGGCGGCGAGGTCCTGCGCTCGGACATCGTGGTCAGCAACGCCGACTCGGCCTATCTCTACAAGCACCTGCTGCCGGCCGAGCATCGCGGTCGCTGGACCGACGCCAAGCTCGAGCGCGCCCGCTACTCGATGAGCCTCTTCGTCTGGTACTTCGGGACCAAGCGCAAGTACGAGGACGTCGCCCACCACACGCTCTTGCTCGGCCCGCGCTACCGCGAGCTGCTCGACGACATCTTCGAAAAGAAGATCTTGGCCGAGGACTTCTCGCTCTACCTGCACCGCCCGACCGCGACCGACCCGAGCCTCGCGCCCGAGGGCTGCGACGCCTTCTACGTGCTCTCGCCGGTCCCTCACCTCGACGCTGGCACCGACTGGAACGTCGAGCGCGAGCGCTACCGGGCCAAGATCGCCAAGCTGCTCGGCGACACGATCATGCCCGGGCTCGAGGACAACCTCGCGGCCTCGCACATCCTCGATCCGATCGGGTTTCGCGACGAGCTGCTCTCGGTCAAGGGCGCCGCGTTCGGGCTCGAGCCGGTCCTGACCCAGAGCGCCTACTTTCGTCCGCACAACCAGGCCGAGGGGATCGAGGGCCTCTACTTGGTCGGCGCCGGCACGCATCCGGGCGCGGGCGTGCCCGGGGTGCTGAGCTCGGCGAAGGTGCTCGATCAGATCGTCCCCGACGCGCGCGATCTGGTTCGGGCCGCTCGCTAGAGCGCCGACCTGAGGTGCGCCTGGGGCCGCCCGAGGCGGTGTCGCTCGGCGCTCGACATATGCCGAAGAACGCGTCACGACACCTCGCCTCGACACGGGAGTCTCGATCGGTTGCCGCTTGGTCCTCACCCGCTGGCGGTGTCGCGCCAGGGTACCTCCCGAGCGCGCGCCGCCGGTGGTCGAGATCCGTCGCGACGTGTAGGATCGACCTCGCCGGCCGCGAGGTCGGGCAGCGCCGACATGACCGCCGTCGAAGACGTCTACTTCTCGGCCGACGTGGAGACCGACGGGCCGATCCCCGGCCCCTACTCGATGCTCAGCTTCGCGCTCGTGCCCGCGGGGCGCTTCGACGGGCAACGCTTCGAGCGTCCGACCAGCACCGCGGACAGCTTCTACGCCTGCCTGCGCCCGATCTCGGATCACTTCGAGCCCGAGGCGCTGGCGGTCAACGGCCTCGACCGCGCCGCGCTGCTCGAGACCGGGACCGACCCCGCCCAGGCGATGCGCGACGCGAGCCAGTGGATCGCCGAGCGCTGTCGCGGCGGCGTGCCCATCTTGGTCGCCTATCCGCTCAGCTTCGATGGGTCGTGGCTGTATTGGTACTTCGTTCGCTTCTTGGGCGAGTCGCCCTTTGGCCACTCGCGCTGCTTCGACGTGAAGACGGCGATCGCCGTCCAACATGGGCTCCCGATCGCCGCGGCCGGGCGCAAGCACTTGCCGGCAGAGCTTCAGCCGAACCACCCCCACACCCATCACGCGGTCGACGACGCCATCGCCCAGGCCGAGATCTTCGCCAAGCTATTCGAAGGACGCGGTGCATGATGGCGGACGACATCTTCACCACCCGACGCGAACACACCCAGGCCCTCGTCGAGCGCCTGCAAGCCACGTTGAAGCGCGAATTGGCCGATCGCTACGACGAGCTCGTCGGCGACCACACCTGCGTCTATGCGACCGGCTCGTGCGGCCGCGGTGAGATGGGCGAGGGCAGCGATCTCGACGCTTACGCCGTGCGGGTCGAGGGTGAGCCCGGCGACTCGACGCCGATCGAGGACGCGGTCCGGGCAGCGAACGCCGCGGCCGGCCTGCCGGAGCTCGACGGGGACGGCAAGTACCTCGAGATGGTCGACGCCCGCTTGATCCTCGATCGGCTCGGCGCGCCCAACGACGACGGCGAAGGCGTGTTCACCAAGCGGATCTTGTTGATGCTCGAGAGCCGCGTGCTCGTCGGCGCGCCCGCCTACGAGCGGCTCTTGGACAGGGTCCTCGACGCCTATTGGAAGAACGAGACCCAGCATCGGAGCAACTATCTGCCGCTCGTGTTGGTCAACGACATCGTCCGCTATTGGCGGATCGTCCTGCTCAATCACGAGTCGCGGCTGCGCGACAAGGAGATCAAGCTGCAAGCGCGCCCCGGCCTCGACGAGGCGCAGATCGAAGCGGCGATCCTCGCCGAGCGCCGCTACAGCAGCTACAAATTACGACTGCCGCGCTGCATGAGCTGCTTCTCGGCGCTCACCTATTTGTTGGCGTTGACGCCGACTGATCCCGCGCATGTCTCGAGAGCGCAAGTCCGCGAGATGATCGCGTTGCAGCCAGTTCAGCGCTTGAATCGCCTGCCCGAATTGGTCGGGCGCGAGCTCGCGCTCGTCGACGAGCTCCTGAGCGTGTACGCCTCGTATCTC
>JAMHUH010000125.1:0-6332 GCA_035904925.1 Nannocystaceae bacterium | reverse complement strand
CTGCGCGGCGCGCTGCGTCGCCTCTTCGTCGTCCCGGCGGTTCAGGCCAGCTCGTCCGAGGAGTTCTGGGCGCTGTGGGCCAAGACCAGCGGCCGTGTGCTGGACATCGTCCTCGCCATGGCGACCCTCGTCCACGAAGCCACGAGCGACGCCGGTCCACCCTCGATCGTCCAAACCCAGCTCGTTCGTGGTGACCGTCGTGCGGCCGATGATCTGGCGCTCAAGGCGGAACACTCGGGCTTGGTGGAATTTGCAGGTCGGCTTCGTGCGGTCAACGCATTGATGTCGCGTGCACGGACATGTGTCGCCGAGCGCATCGCCCAAAATTCCTGGGTGTCGAGTGGCTCGTTCTTCGAATATCGAGACGGCAATTTCATCTGGGCCGTCGGGATGGAGTTGCTCGCCGAATGCATCGGGGCGTGGTTGCCTCACCACGAACCGCGCGCAGGACTGCTCGAGGACTGCGCGAAGCTGACCGAAGCCGGGAGCCGCGTTGCAGCCATCTCGGCGCTTCAGCTCTGTGACGTCGAATTCCAAGGCGAGGATGAAGACTGGTGGAAGTCGTTGTTCGAGCGAGTCGAGACCTTCAGCTTTTTGATCGAGGCTCTGCGTCGCGTCCGTCAGTATTTCGGCACATCCGTCACCGTCACGATCGTGCATTTCACCGAGCCCGATTTCCCAGACTCCAGCGTCGCACACTTCGTCATCGAGACCGAGCTCGAGCCCGAGCAGGCCTGCGACCGCCTGGACGAGCTCTGTGACCAATGGTGGGATTCTGCCATCGAGGATGTCGGCGTGGTCATTCATCCGGTCTTGGACGTGGCGCGATGAGCGATGGTTCGCCCTCGGAGGAATTCGATTGGCGCGATCTGCATGGGTTGGCGGGGAAGCTGATCGAATTCGACGATGAAGCCGCACAGCGCGGCGCGGTGAGCCGCGACTACTATGCGGTGTTCAATTGTGCGAAAGAAGTCCTCGAAGAACTCGCCCCTGAACTCGCGCCAAAGCGTGGATTGGACTCGCACAAGGCGATCTGGGACGGGTTTCGGTCGCACGATCGCAAACAGGCCAAGAGCCTCGCTCGCATCGGCGAGAGTCTGCTCGAAAAGCGCAAGAAGGCGGACTATCAAATTTCCGTGACCAGTGGCTGGCGCGATCGTGCCAAGCAGGCGCACGAGGAAGCTGCCCGTGGTCTCCGGCAAATCGACGAGCTCTGGAAGCTGCTGGCCTGACCTCCGCCACCGACGCATGATCACTCGTCCCCGAGTCCGCGACTCGTGAGGCGCAGCCAGGGCCGGCTTGGAAAGCGCGGGTTCAAGGTCACCTCGGTCACGCTCTCGCCCGCGAGCTCGCGCTCGCCGGCGTGCCGACGCAGGCGCTCGCATTGGTCGAGGATCCGCTCGACCGCGCGCGGCGACAGATCGATCTGGGTCGGATCGATCGCGCAGACCGAACCCTCGTAGTAGAGCTGGCAGCCCTCGGCGTCGTCGGGGTCGCGGTCGAGCGGCATCGAGCGAAAGCGCAGCTGAGGCGCGACCAAGGTCAGCGGCGACTCGCTCGGCCACAAGCAGCAGTCGAGGTCGGCCTCGCCGGTGGTCTGGCGCGGGCGCACGTACCAGAGGTTGCAGCCCTCGAGCGCGTCCGCGTGCTCGGCCAGGGCCCGGGCCAAGAAGCGATACTCGGCCTGAAAGGTGTACTGGTGCCGCCAGCCCGACTGCGCGGCGAGGGCCTCGAGCAGGGCCGCGAGCGCGAGCCCGACCCAGGCGAGCGTTCGCTGGCGCGCGACCGCGACGAAGCGCTGGCCGAGATCGACGTTGAGGCTCGCAACCAGCCCGAGCAGCGGCATCAACAACACGAAGTAGCGCGCGCCGGTCAGGCCGTCGTGCGAGAGGTTGCGACCGAGCGGCACGAAGATCAGCACCAGGCTGGCGAGCACGAACGCGAGCAGGCGCCAGCGCTTCAGGATCACCGCCGCGAGCACACCGAACCCGACCAGGCCAAAGCAGGTCGGCGTGAGCCAGTGCGGCGGCTCGCTCGTGATGATCCAAAATTGCGTGAACAACAATTCGATCGTCCGCTCGATGCCCTCGCGGTTGGGGCCGGGGTGGTGCGAGGGCACGACGATCTCGAACCAGCCGTGGACCAAGATCGCGCTCAGGCACAGGCCGAACCAGGTCGCGTCGACGAGGCGGCGCTCGATCGGCAGCCAGCCCGCGCGCCCGAGCAGCAGGGTCGAGAGCGGGATCAGGGCCAGCTGCGGCAGGCAGTCGACCCGGGTCATCACGGCCAACCAGACGAAGATCAGCGCGAGCACCCGCGGCAAGGGGCTCGGGTCGCTCGCGCTGCGCAGCCAGCTGACCCAAGCCGCGAGCGCGAGCGTGGCCGCCAGCGAGTGCTCGGCGCTCGAGGCCGCGAGCCGCACGGGGATCGGCTCGAGCGCGACGATCAAGCCCGCGAGCGCGGCCGCGGGCAGCGAGCCACCGAGGCGTCGGACCAGCACGATCGCGAGCGGGACCGCGAGCGCCCCGACCAAGCGAGTCAGCCCGTACGCGACATCGACCGTCCACGGAAGGATCGCGCGCAGGGCCGCCTGCAAGACCGCCGCGCTCGCGCCGAAGCGCTCCTCGCCCCAGCCCTCGACCGGCAAGAACGCGCCGTACCAATTGCCGAGCGAGGGCTCGACCAGCGCGCGCGCGAGCAGGCCGAGGCCGAAGCCCGCGAGCGCCAGCTTGGCGAAGCTCGCGTCTTCGGGATCGGACTGACCGCGTCGCCGCCAGGCCAGCATCGCCATCAGCATCGCCGCGGCGATCCAGGCCAGACCCGCGGCGATCCGGGGATCGGCGATCGTGGTCCGCTCGGGTTCGCTGCTCCACTCGGGCTCGTGGGCGTTGGAGATCTGCGCGACCTCGCGGGGCTCGCCGACGAAGCCACGCAAGGCCGCGAGCGCGTCGGGGCAGGCGCTGGCGAGCGCGTCGGGGGCATGAAAGGCGAGGTCGATGCCCTCGTGCGAGGGCTCGAGCAAGCACGCCCGCGGACCGACGAGCACCTGCAAGGTCCGATCGCCCGCGACCCACTCGATGACCGTGCGAAAGGTGGTGGTGTCGACCCGCTCGAGCCGACACTCGCCCGCGGCCGCGCGCATGGCCTCGACCAACTCGTCGACCTGCTCCTTGGGCAGCGCGGCCTCGCAGGTCGGCGTGAACCCGGGATCGGCCCTCGCCGAGCGGGGCACGAGCACGAGCACGAGCGCGAGCACGAGCCACGCGAGCCAGCGGGCTTGCAGACGGGCTGCTGGCATCGACGCGAGTATAGGCGGCCGCGGGCAAACTATGCGGCTCGATCGGGCTCGGAGCGGGGCCAGGACGCGTTCTTTGCCGCGGCGAGACCGCGCGAGCTGTCTAGACTCGGTCCTCATGGAAGCCACCTCCGCATCGCTCCGGGTCGGGATCCCGCGGCTCTCGTCCGAGTATCTGCTGCCCGCGCTCGACACCTCGCTGCGGGGCTTTCATCGGGTCTCGCTGGTCCCGGGCCGCGCGGCCGCGGGCCCGCACGATCTGCTGCTCGACCCCAACTTCTGCTCGCTCGATGACTTCGGCGAGCCGCTCGGCTGCACGCGGATGGCCGTGTTCCACTACACGATCACGCTCGAGCGGATCCGTAGCGAGCCCGGTCAGACGCTCTACGCGATCGCGGGCGCCGACCTGCCCGCACGCCTGCGCCTCGTCGTCCTCCACACGCTCGCGCGGGTCGAGTGCGCCGCCCGTCTGCTGGTCGTCGACGACGACGATCACATCACCCAAATCATCCACCTGCACGCGACCGATCACAGCGCCGCCGCGATCTGAGGACGAGCCATGCCCCACGAGTTCAAGACCCCCACGCACGTCGGCGACGCCGAGCTCCACGCGCTCGGCCACGAGCTGCTGGCCATGTTCGACTACGCCGGCACCGAGCATCGACCGACCAGCTTCCTGACCCTGCGCGAGCACCCCGAGCGCCACTACGACACCTGCCCGGTCTGCGCCTACGCCAAGGTCCCAGGCGGCAGCTTCGAGCTGATCCACGACTACAAGCGCCACCAGACCGGCAAGCTGCCCTATTTGACCGCGCACGTGCTCGCGGCCCACGGAGTCGCGGGCGTCCGCGAACTATTCGAGTTCAAGCAGCTCCGCGATCTCCTCAACGGACCCGAGCACACGCTGGCCAAGCGGATCGTCGATCTGACCTCGGGCGCCGAGCCCGATCGCAACATCGGCTTCCACCACGAATTCGTCAAAGGCTCGCACGAGTGCAAGCACTGCGGCGATCGGCTCAACCTCGGCGCGGTCACGCTCTTGCGCGGCGACGAGCGCTTCGTGCTCGGCTACCTGGCCCTGCACACGCTCGCCGTGCACGGTGACCCGCGTTGGTTCGACAGCGAGGGCAGCAGCGGCAAGATCGATCTCGACGCGCTGCGCAAGCTGCTCGACTCGGGCAACGAGCTGCTCGCGCTCGGGACTCGGCTGGCCGCGATCTTGCCCTTCTTGGGCGGCAACGCGACGCCTCCAGCCGGCCTGCTCGTCGTCGAGGATCCGCTGCGCGGACTCGAGACCTGCCTGCACTGCAACGAGCAGCCGAACATGGGCAGCTTCACGCTGATCCAAGCCAAGCCGAGCCGCCAGCTCAACCTGCCCTACGTCGCGGTGCACTCGCTCGCGACCCACGGCTCGGCCCACTACACGGGCAGCCTGCATCAAGGCGTCGTCGACGTTCGCCTGCTCGAGCGCATGCTCGACGCGACCTGACCAATCAGATCATCGACTCGATCCACGGCCCGGTCGACGCCCGTTCGGATTCGGCGGCGCGGCTTCGAGCGGGTTCTCGGGCCAGTCGTGGCGCGGGTACTTGCGCATCAGCTGCTTGCGGACCTCGGCGTAGTGCGTGGTCCAAAAGCGGGCGAGGTCGGAGGTCACCGCGACGTCGTGACGGTTGGGCGCCTGCATGTGCATGACCAGCGCGAGCTTGCCCTCGAGCAGCTTGGGTCCCTCGCGCATGCCAAAGAAGTCTTGCAAGCGCGACGCGACCCAAGGCGGGCGATCGGTCTCGTAGTGGATCTCGAGCTTGCGCCCGCCGGGCAGGGTCATCGACTCGGGCAGGAGGCGATCGATCCTTCGACCTGCTCGCAGGGCGCCGATCAGATCGGCCTGCTCGAGCTCGGCGAAGCTGGTCTTGCCGGTGCACAGGTCGCGCAAGCTGGCCTCGATCGTCGCCTCGTCGAGCAGCGCGATGCTCTCGTCGAGCTTGTTGGCGAAGGCCAGCTTGGCGCGCAGCTTGTCGAGCGCGCCCTCGGGACAAAAGCGGGCCGCGCCCGCCTGCTTGGCCGCTTCGAAGAGCACCTCGGCCGCGCGCTCGGGCGGGAGCTGCTTCATGACCGAGGTCTCGATCGCGAGCTTGCCGTAGCGCAGCGACGACTCCCCGACCACGCGGCCGCGCTGGGCATCGAAGCGGATCGCCTCGTCGTCGGTGATCGCGTCGGCGAAGAGATCGAGCAGCCACTCGGGCTCGATCGCGCAGGCGCTGCCGACCAGCGCTCGCTTGCGCGTGCCCTCGCGCCGCTCCTCGCTGCGCAGCGCCAGAGCCCAGTCCGAGTCCCGCACGCCGCTCTGCGGGCCGAGCTCGGCCGAGCTGCCATAGGCGAACACGAACACCCGCCGCTCGGCCTCGCTGCGGACCTTCGCCACGCGATCGGGGTGGGCGGCGAGCAGGCACTGGCGCAGCGCGGTCTCGCGAGCGTGGCGCGAGCCCGGCGAAGGCACCTTCGAATCGACCATTCGCCGCAGCTGCTTGGCCGAGCGCTCGACCGCATGCAGCACGGCGCGATCGAGCACGCTCGGTGCCCGACCTTTGCCAGCCTCGAGCCGCTCGATCAGCTCGATCTCGTCGAGCAAGTCGGCGTCGGTCTGACGAACATGGGCCGCGGGTCCGCGATCCACCGGTCCGCGCTGGCTTGGACCCTCGCTGCGCAGCAAGGGTCGCTCGCCCAGCAGCGCGGCCGCGAGCGCGGCCAGCTCGGCGACCCCACGCCGCTCGCCCTCGACCACCAAGCGAGCGAGGCGAGGATGAACCGGAAAGCGCAGCATCGCCGCGCCGGTCGAGGTCAGCGAGCCGTCGTCGTGCAGCGCGGCCAAGCGCAGCAAGAGCTCGCGCGCCAACGCCATCGCGGCGCTCGCGGGCGCTTCGAACCAAGCGAAGCTCGCCGGATCCTTCACGCCCGCGGCGGCCAGCTCGAGCAGCGGACCCGCGAGGTCCAAGCGGCGAACCTCGGGCAGATCGAACTCGGGCCGATGATCGTG
>JAMHUH010000124.1:0-3582 GCA_035904925.1 Nannocystaceae bacterium | reverse complement strand
CGACCAAGTTCAACGTGCTGCTCTTCGCCTTGCTCAGCACCGGGATCGCGCGGCGGGCCTTGAAGACCACCTTGATCGCCTTGATGGATCCGCCCGCGTCTCGGGGGATCCACAAGATCGTCGGCGCGCTGACTCGGCTGACCAACCGCTTGCTCGGCGGCGACCTTCGCTTCCAAGCGCTGCCCAACCCCTTCGACATGTGGGTCGACGGGATCGAGGTCCCGGTGTTCGAGGAGTTCGGGGCCGGAACGGAGGCGCTGCACGTGCAAGATGTTGCCGAGCGAGCCGCCTTGCTGCGCGATCCTGGCTATCGCCGTCGCTTTCGGCGGCACTGGGGCGATCGGCTGCACGGCCGCGCCTATCACCGCGACCTCGCGCAGACGCACGTGCTCGCGTGTCCCGAGCCCAAGTGGGTCGGCAAGTCCTTCGCCGAGATCGCCCGCGAGCGCGGCGGCGATGCGATCGACACCTTGCTCGATCTCGTCGCCGAGCACGGCAACGCGCTGCGCTGGCAGACCATCGTCGCCAACGATCGACCCGACCAGCTGGAGTGGATCGTCCGTCACCCCGACGCGCAGATTGGCTTCTCCGACGCGGGCGCTCACCTTCGCAACATGGCCTACTACAACTTCCCGCTGCGGCTGCTACGGATGGTTCGCGACGCCGAGCGAGCGGGCCGGCCGATCATGACCACCGAGCGGGCCGTCCACCGGGTCACGGGCGAGATCGCCAGCTGGTTTGGCCTCGACGCGGGGCGGCTCGAGCCCGGGGCGCGAGCCGACATCGCCGTCGTCGATCCTGCCGCGCTCGATGCCGAGCTCGACGTCATGGTCGAGCGGCCGATGAGCAGCGATGGCGGCGGCGAGTCGAGCGACTCGTGGGCCCGCTTCGGCGAATTCGAGCGCTTGGTCCGGCGCAACGATCGGGCCCTTCGGCACGTGCTGATCGCAGGGCGCAGCGCCTGGGCGGATGGCCGATTGGCCAGTGAGCTCGGGCACCAACGTGGGTTCGGCAGCGTGCTCCGAGCTCGGAGCTGATCGGCCAGCGAGGGGCTCGCTGGACCGCCTGTGGTCGAGTTCTCGATCGCCCCAGCCTCCGGCCCCGCGGCTTGGCCCTCGACGATTGGTGTGGTGATTCGGGTCTCGAATGGGGTGAATCGCCACAGGGCCGACTTGGGTATTGGGCATTGATTGGTTGTTCGAATGTATTTGAGACTACAAAGTAGATTACAGTACTGCTGGAATTCCAATCGGACGTTATCGCCCGCTGCCAAGGGCGCATGCTGTCTATTCGACGGACTCGCTGATCTCTCGACCAATGGCGGAAAGTATGGGGGTGAGAATGGCAGTGTTCGACATGGAAGGTGCGTTCTCGAACCAAATGGTTACGGAACATTGTTTCAACGTGATTGGAGACCTGTCGATGAGAACAACCCGCAAAGGTGGCGAGCCGGTGACACTCGAGGAACCAGGAAAAACGCGTGAGCCAGGACCGCATGATGACGGAGTCAGCAGCTGTGGCAGGCCCTGGGGATTTCAGCCTCATCGAAATTTTCCTTGATCGATCCGATGGCCGAAGGTACAAGTATGTACAGTCGATGCGTTGACATCGAATCGTCGATCACCGTCTGCACGCCGACGGATCGGCCGGGCCCGCCGCGCGAATGATGAGCATCGCGCGATGGACCCGCGCGGCGGGATTGCACCCTGGAAGGAAGTTCGACATGGCCGTCGAGAACATCGCTGCGAATCATCGGACCTGGACGCTTCGGACCATCGAAGGCGGATCGGGGGCTTCGGACGACGCACCGCGCTCGCGCAAGCAGGCCGAGACCGGCCCGCTCGACGCGTTCGAGGAGCCGCGGGTCGAGGCGGGCATCGAGCGACTCAGCGTCGGCGGGGCCCTCATGGCGATCCTGCGCGAGCTCGGGGTCGAGCGAGCCTATGGCATTGGCGGCGGCGCGTTGGTGCCGATCTCCGACGCGCTGGCGAGCTCGGGGATCCGCACGCTGCACTGCCGACACGAGTCTGGAGCCGCCTTCGCGGCGCTCGAGGACTCGCTCGCGAGCGGCCAACCAACGATGGTGTTCGCGACCACGGGCCCAGGCATCACCAACGCGATGACCGGCTTGATGGCCGCGCGCTGGGAAGGGGCCAAGGTCGTCTTCGTCTCGGCCGCGACCTCGGCTCGGCAGACCGGCCATCACGCCTTCCAAGAGACCAACAGCCACACGATGCCGGCCGGGCTCTACACCGCCGGCTCGCTCTTCCATTACGTCGAGACCCTCGGCGATCCCAGCCAGCTCGAGCAGGTCGCCGCGCGCCTGCGGCGTGGACTGGCCAGCCCCGGCGGCTTCGTGGCGCACGTCAGCGTCCCGACCGACATCCAGCGGGCCGAGGTCGCCTTCCAGCACGGGCTCGATCGTGGGCGTGTGCGGGGCATGGGCTGCGATCCCAACCTGCTCGACGAAGTGGCCGAGCGGCTCGAGCAGCACAGCACGGCGATCTGGGTCGGCTTCGGGGCTCGCCACGCGGCGGCCGAGATCCGCGAGCTGGCCGAGCGGCTCGGCGCCGCCGTCATGTGCTCGCCGCGGGGCAAGGGCGTGTTCCCGGAGACCCACCCGCAGTTCATCGGCGTGACCGGCTTCGCGGGTCATCGCCACGTCAAGGACTGGCTGGCCGAGCACCAGCCCGAGCAGATCCTCGTGCTCGGCACCCGACTGGGCGAGTTCACCAGCTTCTGGGACACCAACCTGGTCCCGCCCCAGGGCTTCATCCACGTCGACATCGACCCCGAGCGGACCGGCACCGCGTTCACGGGCGCGCGCACGCTGGGCGTCCAAGCCGAGATCGGTGCGCTCGTCCGTGGGCTGCTCGCCCGAATGCCCGCCGACGCGCCGGCGCCGGTCATGCCGGGCCACGGCTACGTCGCGCCGCCCATGCTCTTGCCGCTCGAGGGCCGGCCCGTCCGCCCGCAATACCTGATGCAGGCGATCCAGCGCCGCTTGGTCGATCGTGGCGCTCGGGTCATGACCGAGGCTGGCAACGCGTTCGCATGGGGCAACCACTACCTGCAGTTCGACGAGCCGCGCCGCTATCGAGTCTCGACCGGCTTCGGCTCGATGGGCCACGCCGTCACCGGCGTGCTCGGAGCCGCGATGGCCGATGGCGAGCGCAAAGCCGTGGCGATCGCCGGCGACGGCTCGATGCTGATGAACAGCGAGATCAGCACGGCGGTCCAGTATCGGGTCCCGGCCGTCTGGATCGTGCTCAACGACTCGCAGTACGGGATGATCGATCACGGCACTCGCCACGCCGGGTACCAGCCGGTCGAGACCGGGATCCCCTTCACCGACTTCGTCGCGATCGCTCGGGCGATGGGGGCCGATGGGGTCCACGTCGGCAGCGAGTTCGAGGTCGAGCAGGCGCTCGATCGGGCCATGGCGGCGCAGGGGCCCTTCGTCGTCGATGTCTGGATCGACCCGGATCAGCGGGCGCCCTTTCTCGAGCGGGTGTCGTCGCTGTTCAACACCGCGAAGTCGGACTGATCCACCGGAGCGCGCGAAGGTTCAACTGCGTCGCA
>JAMHUH010000123.1:0-2437 GCA_035904925.1 Nannocystaceae bacterium | reverse complement strand
TTCATCGCCGTGAATGGTGGTGACGGCGGCGGCTCGATCCGGATCCCCGCGAGTCATTGCGGCTTGGTCGGGCTCAAGCCCACCCGCGGCCGCACGCCCCTACCGCCCGCGACCGGACATTGGGAGGGCTTCGTGGTCGAGCACGTCCTGACCCGGAGCGTGCGCGATTCAGCGCTGGTCCTCGATCTGATCGCGGGCCCGGGGCTGGGCGATTGGTACACGGCCCCGCCCGCGAGCGAGCCCTTTGCGACCGCCGCCGCGCGCGAGCCGGGCCTGCTGCGGATCGCCTGGACGAGCGATGCGCTCTTCGGCGACGAGACCCACCCCGAGTGCGTGCGCGCGGTCGAGCAAGCCGCGAAGCTGTGCGAGCAGCTCGGCCATCGAGTCGAGCGCGCGCGCCCGAAGTTCGACAAGTCCGCGCTGATCCGCGCTTATCTGATCACGGTCGCGGCCGGCGTCGCGGGTGGCCTGCGCATGACCGAGCGCGAGCTCGCTCGCAAGGCTCGCAACGACGAGCTCGAGCTGCGCACGTGGATGCTGCGCTTGCTCGGCGAGGCGATCAGCGCGGGCGAGTACCTCGAGTCGGCCGAGGTCATGCGCTCGGCCGTGCACGAGCTGGCCGAGTTCTTCTTGGGCTACGACCTGTTCTTGACCCCGACCTGCGCGCGGCCGCCCGTCGAGATCGCCGAGCTCGATCCGCCCACATCCGAGCGCGTGGCGATGCGCGTCGCTCGAGCGATGCCGGTCAAGGCGGTGCTGATGGCGATGCTGGCCGAGATGGCCAAGGACCCGCTCGCGCCCAACCCCAACACCCAGCTCTTCAACATGAGCGGGCAACCGGCGATCTCGCTGCCGCTGCATTGGAGCGAGGCCGGCTTGCCGATCGGCGTCCAAGCGGTCGCGCGGACCGGCGAGGATGGGCTGCTGCTGAGCTTCGCAGCCCAGCTCGAGCGCGCGCAGCCCTGGGCGAGCCGCAAGCCGACGTTGGCTTGATCCGCGCGCCAGCTCCGTCAGTCGTCAGTCGTCATCGTCATCGTCATCATCCCGAAGCGGCAGCGGCAGCGGCTTGCCGGCCTGCCAGGCCTTCACCGCCTCGAGCGCTTCGTCGTACTCCTCGCGCTCTTCTTCGGACTCTTCGACCAGCTCGCTCCAGCGCTGCTCACCGAGCACCTGGCTCGGCGCCGCGAGCCGGGCTTCGAGCTCGGCCTGGCTGAGCTCGCCCCGCTGCCAGGCTCGATACGCGAGCAGCAGGACCTCGAGCTCGGGGTTGCGATCGGGGCCGCCGAAGTCCATCTTCGCCGACGCGCCCGAGCCCGGCGTGTGCGTGTCGCTGAAGGTCTCGGGGATGTTGCGTGGGATGGCGGTGTAGGGGGTCGAGTCGGGGATCGCGGTGACGAAGTCCCAGAGCGGGGCCGCGGTCGCGTCCTCGCGACCGACCGCCGGGATCCCGAGGATCCGGTCGATCGTGGCGAAGACCGAGGCGAAGGAGACGTTGACGTGGGACAGGTGGTTGCGCCGGGCCCAGGGCGAGATCACGACCACGAAGCTGCGGTGCACGTCGACATGATCGGTGCAGCCTTGCGGATCGTCTTGGACCACGAAGATCGCCGTCGTGTCCCAAAACTGCGAGTGCGAGACCGCGTCGACCAAGATCCCGAGCCCGTAGTCGTTGTCGGCGACCATCGACTCGGGCGTCGGCTTGCCCGACACCGTGCCGACCGTGTGGTCGTTGGGCAAGAGCACGTAAGAGAAGGCCGCGAGCTGGCCCGCGCCGACCTGATTGGCGAAGTAGGTGGCCTTGTCCTCGTCCTTGACGTCGTAGTTGATCACCGGCCCGCCCGGGTAGCCTTGATCGATGTGGGTCAGCACCGTGCCCTTGCCGATGCTGCTCTTCGACAAGGTCCCGACGATCTCGCCGTAGATCCGAAAGTCGACGTCGTTGTCGAGCAGGTGGACGAAGTACTCGCCCGGCCCCGACGCTTCATAGAGCTGGTAGCCGGTGAAGTCCTCGCCGGGCGAGTAGCTCTCGATCCAGGTCCGCTCGACGTACTCGGTCACGTGCCCGCCGGCGAGCCACATGTGGCCGGTGTCCGAGACCTCGCCCTCCGAATAGAAGTTGTCGGAGAGCCCGAACTCGAGCCCGAGCGCGTGGATGTTGGGCGTGTAGAGCTCGCCCCACTCGAGCAAGCTGGGATCGACCTCGGCGTCGCCGCCCTCGAGGTCCCCGAACACGCAGTCGAAGGTCTTGTTCTCCTTGACGTCGTAGTTGATCACCGGCCCGCCCGGGTAGCCTTGATCGATGTGGGTCAGCACCGTGCCCTTGCCGATGCTGCTCTTCGACAAGGTCCCGACGATCTCGCCGTAGATCCGAAAGTCGACGTCGTTGTCGAGCAGGTGGACGAAGTACTCGCCCGGCCCCGACGCTTCATAGAGCTGG
>JAMHUH010000122.1:0-4917 GCA_035904925.1 Nannocystaceae bacterium | reverse complement strand
GCCTTGCTCGATCAGCACGCCGGCCCGGTGTTGTTGGTCCCGCCGCTGGCCCCGGTTCGCTCGTTTGGCCGCCGCGCGATCGACATCCCCGATCTCGTCGACGAGGGCGGAGCCATCCGAGCGCGGATCGACTTCGTCGCGACCTTGGGCGACCTCTCGCCGGTGCCCGAGCAAGCGCTCGCGTTCGTGTCCGGCGGCCACGTGATCGCCAACGCGCTGACCAGCGCGGCTGGTGAGGCCGAGCTGCCCGCCGGGCTCGAGCTGACCTCCATCGGGGTCTATCGAGTGACTGGGCCCGAGCCGATCGATCCGCTCGCGGCGGTCGAGCAGCGGGTCATGGTCGTGCGCCCAGACGCGGCCCCGCTGGTGATCTTCGACGCCGATCTCCCGGACGAGGCGCTGCGCGGGTTGATCGACTTTCGAGCCCGAAGGGGCCAGCCCGAGACCACGCTGATGGCCGTGCGCTTGCGGCCGGCGCACAGCTGTCGATCGATCCGCCACCGCCTGCGCGCGCTCGGCCTGCCGCCGATCGTGCTCGACGCGCGAGCGGTGCTCGACGAGGGCGAGGCGTTCGACGTCTCCGACTCCTTCGACGCCCTGCGTCTCGGTCGGGTGGCCCAGCATCTGCGCCGAGCCGGCTTTCGCGTCGAGGCGATGGTCCATGCGGGTGCGGTCGAGCCCAAGGTCGAGGGCTTCGTCGCGCTGCGTCCGAGCGATCTCGCCGCGGCCACGCTGCCGGTCTCGAGCCCGAGCCCCGAGCTCGACCCGAGCCTGGGCCTGATCTCGGGCAATCGGATCGAGCTCGAGCTGCACAACCCGACCGCGCGCCGCTGGCTGCTCGAGGCGATCGCCAAGAGCAGCGAGCGACTCCACATGCAGGTCTACATGGCCTACGACGACGAGGTCGGCGGCCAGGTCGAGGCCGAGCTCGCGGCCGCGGGTGCCCGCGGCGTGAAGGTCCGGGTCTTGGTCGACTCGCTGCACGGACTCCACGGCTCGTTCGGCGCTCGCAACCCGCTGCTCGAGCGGCTCTCGGTCCGACCCGGCGTCGAGCTGCGCGTCGTTCGGCCGATCACCGAGCTGCCCTCGCTCTCGGATCTCAAGCAACGCGACCATCGCAAGCTGGTCATCCGCGACGGCGAGCTCGCGCTGCTCGGTGGCCGCAACCTCGCGCGCGAGTACTACACCGGCTTCGACGAGGTTCTGCTGACGCCCGAGTCGCCCTGGCGCGAGGTCCCCTGGCTCGACTCCGGGGCCCGGATCGAAGGCCCGGCCGTTGCCGCGCTCGAGCGCTCCTTTCTGGCCGCGTGGATGGAGGCGGGCGGGGCCGAGTTCGACATCACCACGCCGGCCGCGATCGGAGACACGGACGCGCGCGTGGTCGTGCACCGCGGCCTGCGTGACGTCCACACGCTCGAGACCTACCTCGAGCTGATCGCGAGCGCGCGCTCGCATGTCTACGTGGTCAACGGCTTCCCGCTCGCGCTCGAGCTCCAGCACGCGCTGCTCGGCGCGCTTCGACGCGGGGTTCGGGTCCGGACCCTCTTCGGTCGACCGACGCCGACCCACTCGGGCGCGACCTTCACCGGGCCTTGGTCGACGGCGCGGACGGCCGCGACCGAGCTGGTCCACTCGCGCATGGATCCGATCATCGCCGCGGGTGGCGAGGGCTACCTCTTCGCCTGCCGCGAGGGGGTCGGCTGGGCGCCCGAGCTCGGCATCGTCAACCCGCATGTCCACGCCAAGGCGCTGAGCGTCGATGGCCAGCGCTGCACGGTCGGCAGCGCGAACATGGACATCACCGCGGCCTACTGGGAGAGCGAGCTCTTGCTGGTGATCGAGGACGCTGCGATCGCGAGCGGCTTCGAGGCCAAGGTCGACGCGCTGATGGCCGAGTCCCTGCGCATGGACGCGGGCGATCCCGTGTGGCAGCAGCTGGCCAAGCGCCGGGCGTGGATGCGTCACTGGCCGGGCGTGCTCTCGGTCTGATTTCGATCAGACCCGATCAGCGCTGCGCCGGGCGAGCACGATCGACGCGAAGATCGCGACGAGCTGCGGCGCGAAGGCGATGTTGCGGGGGCGCAGGTTGACCAGCGTGGCCGAGGTCAGCATCGCGGCGGCGAGCAACACGAGGGGGATCCAGGCCTCGACCCGCCGCTCGTGCCTCGCATGGGCCACGCCCACGAGGGCCAGCAAGCCCGCGATCGCGAGCAGACCGAGCGGCCACAACGGCGCGTCGTGGCCGAAGACCATGATCGCCGGCATGTGATCGAGCTTCTCGAGCCCCGGGGCGAGGTGACCCGGCTCCAACATGCCTTCGGCCGCGATCGTCGCCCGGGACGCGCCTGGATCGACTTGATGGCGGCTCGCCCACGCGGCGCCGGGGAGCAAGGCGACGCCCCACACGAAGAGCACGAGGCAAGCGGCCGCGCGTGCGCGAGCGGGCGTGGGCACGCTGACCAGCCGGACCACGATCAACGCCGCCGCGATCGCGCCCGCGACCAGGTCGGTCCACATCGCGAGGCCCGCGGCCAAGGGGATCAGCGTCCAACGAAGCCGGGCGCCGCTCGGGCTCTCGTCCGAAAAAGGCGCCCACGCGAAGAAGGCCACGATCACGATCAGCAGGGTCGCCAGCGCGTAGGGTCGCGCGAGGATCAGCCGCTCGGCCAGGTCGATCACCAACAAGCAGGGCAAGACCAGGCCGAGCTGCCAGGTCGCGCTCCGAGTCGCGAGCGCGTGGGCGAGGACCAGCGCCGTCGCGGCCAGACCGAAGCCGAGCCAGGGCAGGCGCATCCACACGATCGCGGTCGCGGGTGTCCAGCCGATGAAGCGCACCCAGGGCTGCTGCAGCATGTGAAAGAGCGGGGGATGAACCCAGGCGTCGTGGCTCTCGTGGAAGATCGACCCGTCGATCCGTCCGGCCCAGCTCTCGTCGGAGTCGACCCCGGCGACGCTCGCCACCATGAAGCGAAGCCCGATGCAGGCGACGAAGAGCGAGACCAGCAGCGGGACCGTCCAGCGCGGCTCGGGCGGCCGACGAAGCGAGCGGCCCAGCGGACCCGGCAGGACCTCGCCCAAGCCGAGCCCGAGCGCCACACAAGCGGCGAGTCCGAGCGCGAACACGAGGATCGTCAGCTGCTCGTGATCGAGCCCGGTCGCTCGGGCCGCGGGCCGCAGCAGGCCCGAGTCGTCGACCACCCAGTCGGGGTCGCGCGGGCCGAGGCGAGCTGGCCAGATTTCTTGGAGCGCCGGATCGTCGTCGAACTCGAGCGCCTTGGCTCGAAGCGCGCTGCGCAGCCGAGCAGGCGTCGAGTCGCACGCATAGAGATGGACGCGCAGGTTCTGGCCGGTCCAAGTCTCGCCCTGGCTGTCCGTCGATTCGTGCTGCGCATGCTCGAGCGCGAGCGCGGCGGGGGGCCGCACCCAATCGGGCCCATCGCAGGCACCGGGCTCGGCGGCCCGGGTGTCGGCGTCGAAGAGCTGGACCAACACGACATCGGACTCGATCGAGAACGAGTGCTCGTCGACGTCCTCGAGCGCGTCGAGCTGCGCGACGAGGCTAGCGACCGCGCCTTCGCTGGACCTCGGGATCACGCGCTCCGACAATTCGACCGGCTCGGTTCGCCACGCTCGCGCGGCCCGATGCTCGAGCAAGAACACCACGCCGACGATCATCAGGGCGAGCAAGAGCGCGAGCGCGCCGACGCTCGATCGGATCCCGACGCGAGCGCTCGTGTTCGAATCAGGCACGCGCTGCGATGGTAGGGCGTGAGCGCGGCGCGAGCATCATCGCTTCGGGCTCGATCGTCGCCGGACGACGATCGGGACGAGCACGAAGAGCCCGAGCGGACCGAGCTCGAGGGCCGGTGTGGCCAGGGCGCAGCCACGCGGGCCGCTCACGAGCTCGGATCCGCTCGTCGCATCGGACGCGTCCGACGAGTCCTCGACCCCGAGCTCGAGCGCGACCTGAGGCCAGAGCGGCGCGCAGGCGCTGGCGAATTGGGTCTGCTCCGCGCAAGCCAAGGCCGCGACCTGCGGGAACTCGATCACGGGCTCCCACACCCCCGCGCCAGGATCCTCGCCGCCGCCGCTCGAGCGGACCAGCGCTACGCTCTGCGTGTCGCCAGAAGATCCGGTCAGTAGCGGGGCGGTTGCACCCGCCTCAGACACATGCACCACCCGCCATCGCGGCCCACTGGGCATCCAGCCGCCGGGCTTGCTCAAAATTGTTCTGGCGATCACCAAGCGCGTCCTCTAGATTGCCATCACACCCACGGCCCCATTGCCCGCGCGAGTGCATGCCCATCGATCGAATGGGCGATTGCCCGTCATTGCGATTCACGAATTCATGCAGGTTTTCAGCGTTTTGTTCATGAGCAGATGCCGACTCCGGCGCGAGCACACGCTCGCCTCCGATCGGTCACCCGAATGGCACGTTGCCCCATCGCACGATTGGCAACGTCGCCCCCCGAGGATCGCTCATGCCGACACGCAGTAAAACCGTCGAGTTCGTATTTCCGACCGATCAAAGCACGCTCGCCGCAGGCACGAAACGAGCGCTCCCATCGCAGACGGTCTATCTGCCCGAGTTCGGCAAGGTATTCCGCTCAGTGACGCTGGAGATTGGCTTCACCGACCACGTGACCGCAGCGTCCAGCGCGACCAGCTTCGCGCTCGAGATCCTGCTCGGCTCCGGAAGCGCCGATACCGTGACGATCACCGACACCGTCACGAATTCAGGTGAATCCTCCGTCCACCACGTGAGCCGCGACGTCACCAGCTACTTCACCGCCAATTGGAGCGGCACGTCGATGAGCACGCGGGCCGCGATTACGGTTGGCACCAACGCCACCAACAATCACTGGGCCAAGCTGCGCATCACCTACGACTACGACGACGCGAGCACGACCCACGCCA
>JAMHUH010000121.1:0-2077 GCA_035904925.1 Nannocystaceae bacterium | reverse complement strand
GACGGCCCCTTCGCCGAGACCAAGGAGCAGCTCGGCGGCTACTACCTGATCGAAGCCAAGGATCTCGACGGCGCGCTCGAGTGGGCCGCCAAGTGCCCCGGCGCGCGCACGGGCACGATGGAAGTTCGTCCGGTCATGGTCTTTGGCTGATGATCCCGGTCGGCGTCGCGGTCGAGCGAGTGTTTCGGCGCGAGTCCGGCGCGGTCCTGGCCGGGCTGATCCGCATCCTCGGCGAGTTCGATCTCGCCGAGGACGCGCTGCACGAGGCGCTGACCAGCGCGCTCGAGCGCTGGCCTCGTGACGGCATCCCGCACAACCCTGGCGCGTGGATCACCACGGCCGCGCGGCGCAAGGCGATCGATCGTCTGCGTCGCGCGGCCACCATTCGCGACAAGCAAGCCGGCGTCAGCGCCTTGGCCGAGCTCGAGGCCGAAGAGCGGCGCGCGAGCGCAGCGGACTCGCTCGAGGCGCCCGCGATCGGCGATGACCGGCTGCGCTTGATCTTCACCTGTTGCCACCCTGCCTTGGCCCGCGAGGCTCAGGTCGCGCTGACCCTGCATACGCTGGGCGGCCTGAGCACGGCCGAGATCGCGGCCGCGTTCGTCGTCCCGGCCCCGACCATGGCCCAGCGCTTGGTCCGGGCCAAGACCAAGATCCGCGCGGCCAAGATCCCCTATGCGGTGCCCGAGCCCGCCGCCCTGCCCGAGCGGGTCGGATCGGTGCTCGCGGTCGTCTACCTGGTCTTCAACGAGGGCTACTTCAGCGCGAGCAGCCCCGAGGGCGTGCGCACCGATCTGTGCGACGAGGCCCTGCGCCTCGCTCGACTCCTGGCCCAGCTGCTGCCGGACGACGCCGAGGTGCTCGGCCTGCTCGCCTTGTTGATGCTCCACGACTCGCGTCGAGCCGCGCGCGAGCACGTGCTCGAAGAGCAAGATCGCAGCCGCTGGAACCAGGCCGAGATCGCCGAGGGCGTCGCGTTGACCAAGCGGGCGCTGAGCATGGGTCCGGTCGGACCCTATCAATTGCAGGCCGCGATCGCGGCCCTGCACGCCGAGGCGCCGACCTTCGCCGCGACCGACTGGCTGCAGATCGCGGCGCTCTATCGCGAGCTCGCCCGCCGCCACCCCTCGCCGATCGTCGAGCTCAACCGCGCGGTAGCGATCTCGAGGAGCGAGGGCCCCGAGGCTGGGCTCGCCTTGCTCGCTTCGATCGCCGAGCACGACGAGCTGCGCGACTACCAGCCCTTTCACGCCGCGCGGGCCGATCTGTTGCGCCGGGCCAACCAGGTCGAGGCCGCGATCGCGGCGTATCGGCGGGCGCTCGCCGACGCGCCCAACCTGGTCGCGCGCGACTACTTGCGCAGGCGGCTCGCGGAGCTCGAGCGCGAGTGAACGAGCTCAGGCGCGGACGCGCGAGAGCGTGTTGGCGTCGGTGTGGTGGAAGACCCCGCGGCCGGGCATCTCGAGCACCGTGTCTTCGTCATAGGCGAAGCGATCGGGCCCGAGGATGCTGACCTTCATGACGAAGCGCAGGGTCTTGAACTCGCGGTCGAGGTAGGGGTTCGAACAGATCCCAAAGCTCGGCGAGCCGAGCACGGCCGCCAGCTCGAACTCGCGGGCGTCGGGCTCGACATGGCCGCCCGCGATCAACGAGATGCCGCGCGGAATGACGAAGCAGCGCATCACCTGCTTGGCGTCCGCGTCCCAGAGCCAGTAGCCGACCTCTTGGTGGAAGGGATCGACCTCGTCGATCCGCCAGGCCAGGGTCGAGTAGCGGAGGCCGTAGAGGTTCTGGTCGTGGTTGTCGACCAGGCCGATCGGCTCGAAGGTCATCCGCTCGCGGAATTTGCTGAGCGCGGTCGTGTTGCGGTCGGGATCGCCGGGCGCGACGTCGGTGCCGGGTTGGCCCTCCCAGGTGCCCGCGAGCACGCCGAGCGGACCGAGCTTGGCGAGGTCTGCGTCGATGCTCATGCGATCAGGTCGTCGACGTGTCGGTGGTGCCGGTGTCGGTGGTGCCGGTATCGGTGGTGCCGGTGTCCGTGCCGGTGTCGGTCGTGTCCGTACCGGTGTCGGTCGTG
>JAMHUH010000120.1:0-6700 GCA_035904925.1 Nannocystaceae bacterium | reverse complement strand
TGTGGCCTGGCTGGCGGCACAGAGCACACAGCGCCTGGGGCCCCTCACATGACCGACACACAGTTTGACTACATCATCATTGGCGGGGGAACAGCCGGCTGCCTGCTGGCCAACCGCCTGTCGGCCGACGCGTCCAAGCGGGTGCTGCTGATCGAGGCGGGCCGGCGCGACGACTACCACTGGATTCACATTCCGGTGGGGACCGTGTTGTCGCGCGCGGGGTCGGGCTTGCCGAGGTAGTCGGCGGCGACGCGCTCGGCGAACTCGGGATCACGCGCGACCTCGAAGAACACCTCGAAGTCCGCGCTATCGGCCGGAGTAATTCGCGTCCACAAGATCACCGAGTCGGCCAGCGGATCACCGCTCGCGACCCCATGCGTGAACAAGCTCGCAGGCCCGAGCTCGCCGTCCCAGGCGTAGTCCGGCAGCTCGTCGCCGCTCGCGTCATTGCTGCAGGCGGTGAAGCAGGGAATCAGACTCGTGAGGGCCAGCGTTCCGGCCCGGGCAAGCAGTTCGCGTCGCGTGATGCTCATGATTTGGCGGGAGTGTAGGAGGAGATTGTGGCGACGGGGTGTCGCGCACCTATCGCGTCACCCGTGCCCAAATTCGCGGTTTTCGAGCCCGCCCGCCGAGCGTATCGTCTGCGAATGCAACGATTGCGTCTCGGAAAGTCCGCGCTCGCGCTCTTCGCCATGCTCCCGCTCGCGTGTGGCGACAACACCAGCGTCGGCGGCGACGACGAAGTCGGCGAGACCAGCGGATCGGCCACCGACGAGAGCGCGACGACGAGCGCGACGACGAGCGCGACGACCAGCGACGAGAGCACGGGCAGCGACGAGAGCACCGGCACGACCGGCGAAGATCCGCCGCTCACACCGCTGCAAGCCGGCGTCGCGGTCCGCTACCTCGAGCGCCCGGTCGGCATCTCGATGGCGGGCTACGGCGGTCGCGTCGGCAACAACGACACCGCCTGGACCGGCATCTTCTATGGGACCAAGGGCTTCTACGCCTACCCGACCGTCAAGGCGATGGCGATGCGCTCCGAGGAGGGCGATCTGATCGTGCTGATGAAGACCCCGATGATGAGCAGCGAGTCGGGGGTCACCGACGCGACCCTCGCCAAGGTCCAGGAGCTCTACGGGCTCGACCTTCGCGGTCGCGTGATCATGGGCGGCACCCACTCGCACCACGCCCACGGCCGCTACTGGCGGCTGCCCGACATCTTCGGCGCGGTCGGGGCCGACACGCCCGACGAAGAGGTCATCGATCTGCTCGCGACCGAATTCGCCAAGACCATCAAGGCCGCGATCGACGACATCGGCGACGCCGAGTGGGCCTACACCTACGTCGAGAACTGGGACCCCGACGACAAGGTCCACGGCGACCGACGCAGCGCCAACAACCCGGTCTACGGCAAGGATCCGCGGCTGATGCTGCTCGCCCTGCGCCGGCCCGACGGGACCCCGATGGCGACGATGATCAATTTCGGCATGCACGGGATCAGCGTCGCGTTCGAGAACGAGCTGCTGACCGAGGACGCGCCGGGCGGGGTCGAGCTCGAGTTCGAAGAGTACTTCTACGAGCAGACCGGCAAGCCGATCCTCGGGCTCTTCGCCCAGTCGGGCGGCGGCGACTCGTCGCCGCGCGGCGGCTTCCTCTCGCACCAGTCCGACACCCAGAAGATCGAGCTGATCGGCACGACCGCGGCCAAGGTCATCTACGACGCCTACCAGACGCTCGAGTGGGACGACGACCCCGAGATCGTCGTTCGCTCGCAGCGGGTCGACCTGACCTACCAAAAGTTCGGCTACGACCAGAACGGCGAGTTCTCGGGCACCCTGCTCAACCTGCTGCCGATCGACTACACCTGGGGCGGCTGGCAGTGCACCGGCGTGGCCGAGGACGAAGACCTCGCGACCAGCATGGAGGGCAAGGACAAGCAGTGCATCCCGGTCGACACCTTGCTGCTCGGCGACGTGCCGCATCCCGAGGTTCACCAGACCTACCTGACCTCGGCCAAGATCGGTCCGCTCGTGATCGTGACCATGCCTGGCGAGCCGGCCTACTCGATCGTCAAGTACGCCCGCGATCAGCTGGCCATGCGCTCGACCCCCGAGCAGCCGCTCGACCTGATGGTCTGGGGCTACGCTCAAGATCACCTGCTCTACTTCACCTCGCCCGACGACTGGTACCAGGGCGGCTACGAGTCGGAGATGAGCCTGTGGGGCCCCTACGCCGGCAAGTTCATGGTCGATCGCGACATGATCATGGTCGACGCGATCCTGGCCGGCCAGACCACGCCCGCCTTCGTCGAGGAGAGCCCCAACGTGCAGACGGCGAGCGGTGACTTTCAGCCGCGCGGCTGGGAGATCAGCACCAACTCGGGCATCGTGCTCGAGGACGTGATCAGCGACAAGCTGCGGACCGAGCTCGTCCGCTTCCGCTTCGGTGGCGGCGACCCGACCCTCGGCTCGCCCAACGTCCGCGTGCAGGTCGACGATGGCCAAGGCAACTTCGTCGACGTGCCGAGCCCCTCGGGCTGGGCCGACCACGCCTACGACAACAGCCGCAACCATATGATCACCCACTTCGAGCCCGACCCGCCGCCCAACAACGCGGTCGCGAGCCAGCGCAAGCACGAGTGGTGGGTCGACTGGGAGATCCCGGCCGACTTCCCGGCGGGCATCTATCGGCTGGTCGCGACCGGTCCTTATTGGAGCGGCAACGTGGAGAGCGAGTACGAGGCGATCAGCTCGGTGTTCGAAATCTCGCAGTCGACCGAGGCGGTGTTGGTCGCCAACCTCGTCGACGCCGCGACCTTGAACCTGACCTTGACCCTCCCGCCGGTGCCCTTGGTGATGGAGGGTACGTGGCCGATGACCGGCTGGCGCCTCCACGATCCCAACCACGGCCCGCAAGACCCGATCCACGTGCGCGCGCCGCTGAGCGTGCAGTTCACCGTCGACGGCGCGCTGCAAGCCGAGGTCTACGCCGCGAGCTACGACGAGGCCGCGCAGGCCTACGTGTTCGACTTCGGCGCGACCGGGATCGATCCGGGCGCGAGCGTCGAGGTCGACGCTTGGATCGCCGCGGACCACGAGCCCTCGTCCGTCAGCGCGACGCTCGTCGGCCCCTGAGTTTCGAGCCGGCGCGATGGCGCGATGGCGCGCGTCAGCTCACGAAACATCATTCGAATCGAAGTGCATCCGATCCGGCTCGGCCAGCGAAGAGCAAGGCATGCCGGCCTTCGAACCGTGTTCGCCGCCCTCTCCGCCGCCGATCTCGATCGTTCGCCGCGACCGGCCGCGCCGGCCCTCGAGGACCGAGCCGAGCCCTCGCTTCCCCGTCACCGACGTGGTGGTTCGAACGCTGCGGCGGGCGGGCGCGGGTGAGTTCGCCAGCGCGTTGGCGGCGACCGGGCAGCTCGAGCAGATCGGCTCGCGCTTCACCGTGCTCGCGCCGAGCGACGAGGCCCTCGCCGAGCTGCCCGACGAGGTCCTCGACGATCCGGGCGCGCTGCATCGGCTCCTGGCCTTCCACTTGATCGCCGGGCAGACGCTAGCCTCGCGCGAGCTGAGCGAGCGGATCGACGTGCCCTCGAGCCACGGCCAGCGGCTCGCCTGCGAGACCGACGAGCAGGGTCGGGTTCAGGTCGAGGGCGCCTCGTTGGTCCGCCCCGATCTCGGCGCCGCGGGTGGTGTGCTGCACGTGATCGATCACGTGTTGTTGCCGGCCGAGCTCGACCTGCTCGAGCTGCTCTGGCTGTCCGACAGCCACGCGCGGCTGATCACCGCCTGCGAGGTGTTGGGCCTCGAAGATCGCCTGCGCGGCGGCATGCCCTTCACGCTCTTGGCCCCGCGCGGGCTGACGACGATGCCGACCTGGCGTTGGCACGAATTGCTTCAGCCGAGCGGTCACGCGAGCCTGCGCGCGCTCTTGCATCGCCACTTGATCCCCGGTCGCGTCTACCTGGGCGGCTCGAGCCGCGAGCTTCGAGCCCGCAACCTCGAGGGCCGAGCGCTGCAGGTCGAGCGCGAGTCCGGCCTGACCCGCGTGGGTGGTCGAAAGGTCGTGGCCGCCGACATCGAGGCGCGCAATGGGCTCATCCACGTGATCGAGGGCCTGCTGGTCTGAGCGTTTGGGCCGGGACTTTTCGGGATGGCCACGAAAGTGCTACTTCCTTGGCCCTGACCACGCTGCCCCAGAGCTTGCTCGGACGCGTCGCCGCCGGAGATCCCAGCGCGGCCCGGCAGTGCATCGCCGAGTACGGGCCGCTGGTGTGGAGCATCGCTCGGCGCATGACGCCGAGCTCGAGCGAGGCCGAGGACGCGGTCCAAGAGATCTTCATCGAGCTGTGGAAGCACGCCGGGCGCTACGACCCGGCTCAGGCCAGCGAGCCCGCCTTCGTGACCATGATCGCCCGACGCCGCATGATCGATCGCCTGCGCCGAGCCGAGCGCCGGCCGCAGCTCAAGCCGATGCCAGACTCGCTGGTCGGTGAGCAGCACGACGCGATCGAGCGCTGCGCGGAGGCGTCGCTCGCGGCCAGTGCCCTCGCAGCGCTCGATCCTCGCCAGCGAAAGGTGCTGACGCTGGCGATCGGCCACGGCATGACGCATGCCGAGATCTCGGAGCTGACCGAGATGCCGATCGGGACCGTCAAGTCGCTGGTTCGTCGGGCCTTGGTCGCCGTCCGAAAACGCGTCGTGGACTTTGGTGAGTCGGTCGAGCGCAGGAGTGACGCCGGATGAGCGACACGCAAAAGCGCCTGCACACGCTGCTCACCGATCGCGCGATCGAGGGCCTCGACGCGCAGTTCGAAGCCGAGCTCGCCCACCTCCTGCTCGAGTCGGGCCTCGACGAGCACGACCCGAGCTACGAGCAAGCGGCCGCGGGCATCGAGCTCGCGCTGCTGCCCCACGACGAGCCGATGCCCGCCGCGCTCGCGGCCTTGGTGCTCGCCCAAGCCGACGACTACTGGCAGGTCTCGCCCGCGCCCGCGCCCGCCGAGCCCGGTCGACCGGTCTCCAACACCACGCAGACCGGCTACATGCCGGCCGACCTTCGCCGCGAGACCGAGGCCATCGGCGGCGCCGCGAATTGGACCGGACCGCAGCCGCGAGTCACCGCCGCGATCGAAGATCAGCGCGGGACCGAGCCCGCGGCCGGCGAAGACGAGCAGGCCAAGTCCAAGCAGCGCAAGCGCAAGCGCGAGCCCGAGCCCAGCGAGTCGCTGGCCAGCAGCCACGGCGGCGTCGTCCGAATGCGCCCGCCCAATCGCGTGGCCAACATCGCCGCCTACGTCAGCGCGGTCGCGGCCGTGGTCGTGCTCGGCGTCGCGATCTGGCTCTACTTCCAGCAGCGCAAGGACTCGAGCGAGCGAGAGTTCGAGACGATCCAGGCCCAGCTCGAGACTGCGGGCGACAAGCTCGAGTGGAGCTTCGCCGCGCAGGCCGATCCCGCGGTCGGCGAGGGTGCCGGCGGCTCGGTCGTCTGGAGCTCGGATCTGCAGGCCGGCGTGATGAAGCTTCACGGCTTGGCGGTCAACGAGCCGACGGCGGCCCAGTACCAGCTGTGGATCATCGACGAGACCCGCGAGGGTCCGCCGGTCGACGGCGGCGTGTTCGACGTCCGCTCCGACGACGAGCTCGACCTCGCCATCGACGCCAAGCTCCTGGTCGGCAAGCCCAAGGCCTTCGCGATCACCGTCGAGCGACCTGGCGGCGTGGTCGTGTCGAGCCAAGAGCGGGTGGTCTTGCTGGCCGCACAGCCCTGAGGGCGGGCGGCGAAATTTAGCTGCCCCAGCGGGCGAGATCCGTAGAACAATCGGCGTGGGCATGTCCACGGACGATCACGACGAGCCCGAGGCCCAGATCGGTCGCTTTCGAATTCGCGAGCAGATCGGCGTGGGCGGCAACGCGGTCGTCTACTCGGCCTGGGACGACGACAACGATCGCCCGGTCGCGATCAAGCTCCTGCGCGACGACCGAAGCTTTCGCCCGGACACGCGCGCGAGGTTCATCCGCGAGGCCAAGGCGATGGCCCGCCTCCATCACCCCAACGTCGTGCGGATCTACGAGGTCGGCATCCATCGCGGGCCGGAGCAGGGCGAGCCGCGGGTGTTCTTGGCCATGGAGTACGTCGAGGGCCAGAGCCTGCGCGCGTGGGTCGAGCGCGAGACGCCGAGCTGCGACGCGATCCTCGATCGCTACCTCGAAGCCGGCCGCGGGCTCGCGGCCGCGCACACGGCCGGCCTCATGCACCGCGACTTCAAGCCCGACAACGTCCTGCTCGGCAGCGACGGCCGCGTCCGCGTGGCCGACTTCGGGCTCGCCCGAAGCACCCGCGGGACCGACAGCTTCCAGACCATCGAAGAGCTGACGCCGGGTTTGCGAGCCGTGCTCGATCAGGGCCAGGACATCCTCGCGACGATCGGATTGTCGGGCACGCCGGCCTACATGGCGCTCGAGCAGCACTTTGGCCGCGCCACCGATGCTCGGGCCGATCAGTTCGCGTTCTGCGTCGCGACCTGGGAGGCCCTCTACGGTCAGCGGCCCTATCGAGGCCAGACTGCGGGAGCGATCGCTCGGGCGATCGAGCGCGGCAACATCAGCGAGCCGCCGCGGGAGAAGGCCAGCGCGGTGCCGGTGGCGATCCGCAAGGCGCTCGAGCGCGGGCTCGCGGCCGAGCCTGCGGATCG
>JAMHUH010000119.1:0-7289 GCA_035904925.1 Nannocystaceae bacterium | reverse complement strand
CCACGCTCAAGGTCGACTCGACTACTTCGGCCAAGTCGCCAACATCGCTGCGCGCGTCCAGTCGCTCGCTGGCGCGGCGAGCATGTGTCTGTCACTCGACGCCCTGCGCATGCCCGGGGTCGAGGCCGCGCTCGCCGAGACCAGCACGATCGAGGGCCCGCAGCGCGTGGTCATCCGCGGGCTCAGCGAGCCGATCGACGTCTATCGAGTCTCGCTCTCGACTCGGGCGAGTTAGCGGTTGCGCCTCTAGCAGCCCGTGGCGCAACCCAGCGCGGCTCCTCGCGCCGGGATTTTCGGCGGGGGCGCGAAGCCGAAGCGCCGCTGTACTTGGCGTACTGCAAGCTGAGGCGACAAAGCCCTCGTCGAAAAGACCAAGCGAGGTGTCGTGATGGGTTGCGCCACGGGCTGCTAGCTCACTTTTGCTTCGCGAACCCGACCTCGAGCACGCGGGCGCAGTCCATGCCGATCTGCTCCACCGCCGGCTCGAAGTCGATGCGACCCGCGTCGAGCTTGAACGTGTCTTCTTGGTCGTTCTTGGCCGTGTTCGGCTCGGTGAACTTCACCGCGCCGGAGTAGTCGACGCCGTTGCAGTCATCCTCGGACTTGATCACGAGCTGAAAGTCGAAGCCCTTCTCGGCCTCGAAGTTCTTGATCGTCAAGGTCGCGCCGCCCGAGTTGTCGTAGGTGCCGGCGTAGTGGTGGCTGCGGCCGGCTCCCCGCCTGCGGCGGGCGGGGGCGTGACCGGTGCTGCGGGCTCCTCGACCACGGCGGGCGTCGGCGGAGGAGTGACCGGCGCGGCTTGCTTGTCGCTCGCCGGCGCGGCTGGCTTGTCGCCTGCGGGCGCGGCGGGCTTCGAATCGCAGGCCAGGGTCCCGGCGACGAGGAAGGGGAGGAGAATGAGCAGCGACGACTTCGACATGGGGAGCGTCGGATATTCGCTGGCGATCGCTGCGTCAAGCGAGCTCGAGGCGCGACGATCGTCTCGCTCAGTCCTCGCCTTCGTCGCCCGAGCCACCCTCGCCCGAGCCACCACCACCGCCGCCCGCCGTGATCTCGTCCTCGCGGATCTTGCCGGGATCGAAGGCCGCGCCCTTGGCCAGCATCGCGTCGAGCACCGCATCGATCTCGCTCGGGGCGTCCTTGCCCTTGAGCGGGTTGATCCGCGCGACCACGAAATTCTTGACGTAGGGGCTGTCGAAGCCGCGGGCCTTGAGCGCTTTGACGTGCTCGCCGACCAGGTCGTCGAGCGCCAGGACCTTGTCGGCCCGAGCCTCGCGGACGCCGATCGACTCGCTCAAGGGCGTGCTGGCGAAGGTCTCGCAGCGGCGCAGGATCGGGTTGTAGGCCCCGCCCGAGAAGCGCGGTCGCTTCTCGTAGCAGACGCCGATGGTCAGCAGCGCCGGCTCCTCGAACTCGAGCGAGTAGTCGGTCTCGGGCGTGTGCGCGGCCAGCTGTGCGAGCGAGCGAGCCATGCGGATGACCTCGAGCGCCTTCTCTTTGAGGTTGTGGGCCTTCTCGGTGTTTAGCGCGAGGATCTTGTAGACGACCGCGAAGTCGGGCACGAGCAGCGCGACGATCGACTTGGCCCCGAGCGCCTTCATGGCGGTCAGACGATGGAGGCCGTTGGGCGTCCAGTAGTGGCCCTCGTCGGAGCGCACGGCGATGACCGGATCGAGGAAGCGGCCGAGCTTGTCGATGACCTCGGTCATGCGCTTGGCGTGGGTCGCCGAGAGATCGCGTTGAAAGGGGCTCGGCATCAGCAGCTCGATTGGAATGCTCGCGAGCAGCTGCCAATGACCGCCGAGCGGATCGCGGTAGGTCGCGAGCACGGCACCGCCGTCGTCGGCGACGGCCTTGACCAAGTCACTGACCTCTTCGGGCTGATCGCCCTCGAGCATCTCGGCCGGCGTCAGGCCGCGCGAGCCCGCTTCGGCGGCCTTGCGCCGGCTGGTCGTCTTGGCGGCCTTCTTCTTGCCACCGCCCGCGTCTTCGGCCTTCTCGGCCGACTTCTTCGCGGATGCCTTCTTGGTCGTCTTCTTGCTGGTAGCCATGCTCGCGTCGGGACCATCCCAGCAGGCGAGGCGCGTGGGCAAGCACAAAGCGGCGACCGAGCTACGCAGAGATCGCCGAGAGCAGTGCGTTGGCAGCGTGAAGCACACCAACATCACCGAAACGATCGAAGCCGGTCAGGCAGGCATCGACCAACTTGATCGCGTGCTCGTCACGGCTCTGCAATGCGCGGGTGATCAGCAGGGTGCGATCGACAGGGGTCATGGCCAGCCGCTGGGGCTCGTTGGGGCGCCAGGTCCCGATCAGGGCCGCTGCTGCGTGCCAAGCGTGCGCGAGCACGTGCCCAAAGGCGTCGCGCTCGAGCAACGCTTCGAATTCGAGCAGCGCGACGGTCGAAGTCAGGACGTGGACATGGACGATCGCCGAGACGCCCGCGCCCGCGGCCGTCCAGGGGCTGATCGCGGCCAGCAGCTGCTCGAGCGCGAGTTCGTGCGGGTCCAGCTGGCCGAGCAAACTCGCAAGCTCGGGTACGCGATCGAGTCCGCGAATCGCCTCGGTGATCAGCCATCCCTCGTGGGGAATTGCCGGCAGCGCGGCGAGGACTTCGGCGGCCTTGCTCGAGCCTCGCGGACGCACGTCGCCGGGCAAGGTCTGATACGCCGCCGCCCAGTACCCGAGCGCCGACGCGAGTTCACCGCGACGCAGCCGGTTGTCGAGGGTTCGTAGCATCCGAAGCGCGTGGGCGGTCCGGAGCAGCCCATGCGTCGCGCCTGCGAAGAGACCCGGGGCGAGGTGCGGGACCCAGCGAGCCACGACCTCGCGCCAGTCCTTCGTGTCGAGCTCGCGTTCGAAGAGCTGCTGCCAGTCGGCCCAGGAGTCGAGCCGCGCGAGCATGGGTGGCTGCCCCCTCGCGCTCGGCCGTGGCTCGAGTCGCTCGACGTAGTCGTCGATCCAGCCCGCGATCAGGTCGGCGTGGCCGAGGTGATGCAGCGCCTCGGCGACCATCGGCGCATGGTTGGAGAGGCCGCCCGCGTACTCGGGGCCCGTCGTGGCGAGGCGCTCGAGCGCCTGGTCGACCAGGGTGTCGGGGTCGGCGTGCATGGCCCGACGATAGCGAGTCCTGGGTCTCGTGTCGGCCGGATGGT
Source organism: Nannocystaceae bacterium (assembly GCA_035904925.1). GTDB lineage: Bacteria > Myxococcota_A > Polyangia > Nannocystales > Nannocystaceae > Plesiocystis. Next base: position 4,134 of record JAMHUH010000119.1, on the reverse strand, counting down.
CAAAACATTGGCGGTCGGCCAATCAATACGCCAATCAATACGCGGTCAGGTCATCGAGCCGATGCTCGACGACCTGACCGAGCTTGGCCAGCGCCACGCGATCGATCTGCGTGGTGTCGCCGACGATCGTGATCGCCATCCCACCCTCGCGCAGCGGGCCCGCGAACTCGAGCAGATCGGCGAGCTCGCGCTCGGCCAGCGCCGCGAGCAGGGTCGGCCGCGGATCCTCGTGGATGCCTCGCAGCCGCCAGGTCTCGGCCGTGAACCCGTAGCCGCGAAAGCGGATCCGGGCGCCGAGCAGCTTCTCGATCGCCGAGCTACGACAACGCTCGAAGCGCTCGGTCTGGGCCGGGAGCTCGCGGATCAACGCGAGCAGCAACGCGACGACCTCGACGCTGCGATCGGCTCGGCTGCCGACGCTGGCCCAGACCAGGTTCTGATCGCCGAGCCGCGCGCCGGCGGTGTGGCCGGCCTGCGCGGCGTAGGCGAGCCCACGCGCCTCGCGGACCTCTTGGAAGATCAGCCCGGCTTGACCGCCGACGTACTCGTCGAAGAGCCGGTACTCGGGCGAGTGCGAGGAGGTGTAGAGCTCGCTCGGCGCGAGCAGGCTGATCTGCGCTTGGGTGGCGTCGTGGTGGAGCAGGTGGATGGTCGTGCCCTGCATGGCCAAGTAGCGCGTCGGTCGATACTCGCCACCTTGGTGCGGGCGAGCGCGGGCCAAGCCGAGCAGCTCGCTCAGCTCTTCGAGTCCATGCGGCCCGGCGTAGAACATGGTGCTGGCGAGCTCGGCGAGCGCGGGCGGCTTGCCGGCGAGCTCGTCGAGCCCGAGCGCGAGGACTTGGTCGTTGGTCAGCGCCTCGCTCAGGTAGGGGCTCTTGGGCCCACGCAGCGCCCACTGGCGGAGCACCTCGACCTTGAAGTTGGCGGTCTCGCGTCGTTGCTGGCGCTTGCCGACCACGTCCTCGGCCCAGCGCCGGCGCTCCTCGTCGACCAAGATCGGCGCGCGCAAGCGCTGGTCGATGCGCGCGAGCACCCGCGGCAGGACCTCGGCCCGACCGGCCAGGGTCAGCTCGGTCTGCATGCGCCGACAGTCGAGGGCCATGCCGGCGGCGTCGTGGAACATCGCCCGCTTGAAGCCTTCGAGGTCGAGCTCGCCCACGCCGGCGCGATTCCACAGCGCCAGCGCCTTGGCCAAGACCGGATCGTGGGCGCTGCCGAGTTCGAAGCGGAAGGTCAGCTGAAAGAGATCGTTGACCGGGTTGGCGGCGCGATAGAGCCGACCCGCGGCGCTGGTCTCGACCTCGTAGTGCTCGCCCGCGCGGAGCAGCTGCACGGGCAAGGTCGGGGCCGGCAGCGCGACGACCTCGTGAAAGAGCGACGAGTGCGAGGCGCTGTCGAGCGTGATCTGGCTCAGCCCGAGCACCGGGATCTTGCGGACCTCGGGCTCGCCCTCGCGTCGGTAGGCGACCACGTAGTCGTCGCCCAACCAGCGCTTGGCGGCGGCGCTGATCTGCGCGCGATCGATCGCGGCCAAGCGGGCGAGGCGAGTGCGGGCGTGGTCCCAGTCTTCGCCCTGCGTGAACACGTCGATCAGCTGGGCGGCCCGAGCCGAGTTGCTCTCGAGCCGACGCAGCTCGCCGACTTCGAAATTGCGGATCAGCGCGTGGAGATCTTCGTCGCGAAAGTCGCCCTCGCGCAGGGCCTGGACCTGCTCGAGCAAGAGCGCCTCGACCTGCTCGAGGCTCTGCCCGACCCGCGGCCGACCCCAGACCGTCTCGGTCCCGCCCAGCACCCGCGGCCCCGACCACGCCCCCGCGCCGCGGACCTTTTGCGGCTGCTCGAGCCGGGTGTCGAGCAGCCCGGTGCTGTCGTTGTCGAGCATCATGTCGGCGAGCAGCAGCGCGTCGGCGTCGGGGTGACCCTGCGCGACCGTGCGCCAGATCAGCCGGACTTCCTCGTCGCCGCGATGTCGGACCTCGACCCGCTCGACGCCTCGCAGCGGCTCGAGCTCGCGGCTCGGCAAGGGCGGCAGCTCGGCCGGCTCGAGCGCGTCGAAGTGGGCCCGGATCAGCCGCAGCGCCTCGTCGGGATCGAAGTCGCCCGCGAGCACGATCGCCATGTTGTTGGGCCGATACCAGCTGCGAAAGAACGCCTCGGTCGCGCGGATCGAGGGCGTCTGCAGGTGCTCGACCAGCCCGAGCACGTCGCGGGCGTAGGGGTGCTGGTTCCAGACCAGCGTCGACGCGGCCGAACTCAGCACCCGACCCGGATCGTCGAGCGAGCGGTTTTTTTCTTCGACGATCGTCTCGAGCTCGGTCGGGAAGCCGCGAAAGACCGGCTGCGTGAAGCGGTCGCCCTCGAGCATCGCCCAAGCGGCGAGGCGGTTGGCCGGGATGTCGACCGTGTAGACCGTGCGATCGTGCGAGGTATAGGCGTTGAGCCCCTGCGCGCCGAGCAGGCCATAGGCTTGCTTGAGCTCGTTGGCGATCGCCCACTCGCTCAGGGCCAAGCTGGCGCGATCGATGTCGAGCAGCAGCGCGCTGCGTTCGGGGCTCGGCGTCGGCGGCAGCGCGCGCAGCTGCTCGTAGAGCTCGCGCAGCGCGTCGAGGTGCGGCTCTTCGGCCTGCGCGTCGCGGGTCCCGAGCCTGCGCGTGCCCTTGTTGGCCAGCATGTGCTCGAGGTAGTGGGCGAGCCCGGTCGTGTCCGCGGGCTCGTGCGCCGCCCCAGCCCGCACGACCACCCGGCACGAGATCCACGGCTCTTCGTGGTTCTCGCTCAGGTACACGCTCAGGCCGTTGTCGAGCACGTGGACGCGGACGGCCATCTCGGGGATCGCGGGTGCTGGCACGGTCTAGTCATTTCCGGCGCACTTCGAAGCTGGCGAATTCACCCGTGGCGCTCGACCACTCGACGCGCACGGAGTCGACCTTGGCGAAGGTCGGGCCGACCTCGCACCAGGCGATCAGCCGCTCGAGCTCGCGTCGCTCGCCCTCGGCCACCAGCTCGACGCTGCCCTCGTTGCGGTTGCGGACCCAGCCCGAGAGACCGAGCTCGCGGGCGCGTGCGGCCGCGCTGGCACGATAGCTGACGCCTTGAACGACCCCGCGGATCCGCGCGTGCACTCGCTCGCTCACCCAGCAGAGTGTCGTCGGCGCAGGCGACGATCACAAGCCACTCGACGTCTGTTCGATGCGCATCACGTGCCCACGAGCGGATGCGGAGCTTCGCTTCGACGAGCTTCGCTCGCGCTCCCAGCCGCGACGGCGCGGCTGATGCCTGCTAACCTGCAGGCGTGCGAGATCCCGACACCTTCTCCTCCGAGCTGCGCGGCCCGGACGAAGCGGGCAGGCGACCGCCCTCGTTCAACCAGGAATTTCACGGGCTCTCCGACTCGCAGATCCGCACCAGCGCTGGCCCTCGGCCCCGCGGCGGCGGCAAGCTCGGCAAGGTGCTGGCGATCGTGATTGGGACCTCGCTGGCGATCTCGGCCGTCTCGGTCGGGGTCTACTTCGGGCTCGACTACTTCGAGCGCGACGTGGTCGCCGAGGCCGAGGCTCCGGTCGACGTCGAGGTCGAAGCCGCGCCCGAGCCTGCGCCCTTGCCCGCGCCGCCCGAGGATCCTTGGGCCGAGACGCCGCCCTTGCCCCAGAGCAACAGCGCGCTGCCCTGGCCACCGCCGAGCTGGGACGGCCAGACGCCACCGCCTGGCGATCCCGTGCCGACGCCAACGCCAACGCCAACACCAACGCCAACGCCAACACCAACACCCTCACCGAGCGCAGGCAAGCCGAGCGCGACGCTGCTCGACAGCGCGGTCCATGGCAAGATCGGCGGGCTCTCGACCCGCTTGAGCGCGATCGATGACGAGGTCACCAAGTGTTGGGCCAGCGCGGTCGCGTCGGGCGATCAGTCCGAGCACACGCTCGAGCTCCACTTCACGATTCGTTGGAACCGCAAGGCCACGGCGGTCAAGGCCAGCGGCGCGGGGCTCTCGACCACGATGATCGACTGCGTCGACGAGGCCGTGCCGCGCAGCGGATGGCCCGAGCCGAGCGACCTCGGCGACGCCAAGGTCAGTCGACGCTGGACGCTACGAAGCGGTTGAAGCTCGGGAACTCGTACACGCTCGGGCGA
>JAMHUH010000118.1:0-1746 GCA_035904925.1 Nannocystaceae bacterium | reverse complement strand
CCACGCTCAAGGTCGACTCGACTACTTCGGCCAAGTCGCCAACATCGCTGCGCGCGTCCAGTCGCTCGCTGGCGCGGCGAGCATGTGTCTGTCACTCGACGCCCTGCGCATGCCCGGGGTCGAGGCCGCGCTCGCCGAGACCAGCACGATCGAGGGCCCGCAGCGCGTGGTCATCCGCGGGCTCAGCGAGCCGATCGACGTTTATCGAATTGAGCTCGCGACCCACGCGCGCGCATGAGGGGTCGACATCGCCGGTGGCGTCCTTGCCCGCGATGCCGGGAATCGAGATGTCGCACCAAACAAGTGATTGCAATGAGAAACAAGAGAAGTTTCCAAACTAGTCGTTGGCCAGCACACGAGCTCTGGACCGAGATGGCAAGAAAATCCGGCGACTCGTCACGAAGTCGACCGGCAGCGCACACAAATCGGCGCCGATGAACCCACCCGTGATTCCCAGCCTCGCGAAGGTCGAGCTCGAGTTCCATTGTGACGATGGCCCGGTCGCCGACTGGATTGTAGGTGCTGCGCAGATCGATGAATCGATCGACCGACCTTTTCTCGCGACCCTCGACCTTCTCTGCACGGTCGCCGATGGCGACGGGTTCCTTGGCGCGAACTTCGAACTCTTGTTCTTGCGCGATGACGAGCGACGGCGACTCTATGGGCTCGTCAGCGCCGTCGAAGCGCTCGGCAAGCACGATCTTCGCTACGTGTTTCGCCTGACCCTCGAGCCTGCTTTCGCGTTGTTGCGGCTCGGCCAGAACTCGCGGATCTGGCAGGGACGGTCAGTCCAAGACGTGGTCAAGGCCGTGCTCGACAAGAGCCTGGCCGTTTACGGTCGCAATTATGACTTTGGCTCCGTCACTCGCGGCGGCACGCCCCGCTTGAATTGCGTGCAATTTCGTGAATCGGATCTCGACTTCGTCGACCGCCTCTTGCAAGAAGAGGGCATCAGCTATCGCTTCGTCCACGGAGAGGGCCCCTACGAACTCCTGACCTTCGCCGACGCCAACAATCAATATCCAGACTTCGAGAACGTCGACGGCAGCAGTAATTTGACCGTGATCTCCACCGACTTCGAACACGCCGATCTCGAGTCGATCCAGACCATCAAAGATCGCCGCCAGCTGACCGTCACCTCGGCGCTCCAGCGTGACTTCGACTGGCTCATGCCCAGCGAGTTGTTGACCAGCGCGGCTGGCCGCGCCGACGAGAGGGGCCGGGACCGGCGGGTCTATCGACATGGCCGGCGGCGCTTCGAAGCCGATGATCTGGCGGAGCGCGCCCGGGATATCGTCGAGGCCGAAGCGGTCGAGGGCATCGTGCTTCGCTGCAAGAGCAACGTTGCTGGCCTCGTCCCTGGTCAGCGAATCTCGATCTTCGCCGACGAGGTGCTCGGCCTCGACGGCGACTACTTGGTCATCGCTGTGCTGCATACCAGCCACGCCGAGCAACTCTACACCAACAGCTTCGAATGCGTGCCTCTCGAGTCGCCGCTTCGGCCGCGCGCGCGGACCTCCGCGCCCCGAGTCCATGGACCGCAAACCGCGATCGTCGTCGGCGGCGAGGAGATCCACACCGACGAGCATGGACGGATTCAGGTCCAGTTCCACTGGGAGGAGCACCCCAGCTACGCGAGCGAGGCCTCGTGCTGGGTTCCTTGTGCACAGAGTTGGTCGGGTCCGGGATGGGGTGCTCAGTTTATCCCTCGACGTGGCATGGAAGTGGTCGTCGAGTTCCTCGAGG
>JAMHUH010000117.1:0-7217 GCA_035904925.1 Nannocystaceae bacterium | reverse complement strand
GAGCACGCTCGCGATCGTGGGCTGGGTGGCCGAGGGGGCAGGCTCGAGCTTGCTGGATTCGAGCTTGGTCGGGCGAGCTCGCGGGGCGGGTTCGGGCGGCGGATCTTCGAGCAGGCTCGGCTGAGTCGCGAGCGGGGCGTCTGGCTCGCTCGGCTCGGCGACGGCCTGCTCACCGAGGATTCGCGCGAGCAACTCGGGCTTGGTCCCGGACTTGGCGAGATCGTGATCGACACAGATCGTCTCGAGCTCCTTGCGCGGGAGCTCGGCCAAGAGCAGCTCGAAGCTGGCCGACTTCGAGCGCACGAGCGCGTCGATGAAGGCGTCCTTGGGCTCGGCCTGGGCGACGTCGAGCTCGAACGCTCTCGCCAGGGTGATGAGCCGCTTCTTGGTCAGGCCTGCGAGGCTGCTGCGCTTGCTGGGCCGGGGCGCCATCGGAGGGCAAGGGTAAGGCGGCGACGGCAAACAATGCAACGCTCGCGTTCGCTCGATTTCGATGGTTCGTGCGCGGGAATCCTATGATTTCCCAATCGCAATTCGCGACGCCCTAATTCAATGGGACGCTCGTTTATTGCGCTAAAGCTCGCTGGCATGCGCGAGCGCGTTGCGGATCAGCTCGACCACGTGCTCGTCGGCCAACGAATAATAAATATGCCGACCGGCCCTGCGCTTTTGAACCAAGCCCTCGGCTCGCAGGAGTCGCAGCCGATGCGAGACGGTCGAGAGCTGCTCTTGCTGGCTGGCCGCGAGCTCGCTGACGCAGGCCTCGCGGCCGATCAACATCTGCAAGGTGCGCAGCCGGGCTTCGTCGCCGAGGGCCTTGAAGAGTCGGACGGCTCGCTCGAGCGCGCGCGGATCGAGCTCGACGCTGGGCAGCGGCGGGTGCTCGGCGGGGCCACAGGCCGGGTCGGCCTCGACCACGCTCGGGTCCGTCGCGGGATCTTCGGTGCCCGAGGTCGCGTGGTCGTGCGTGTGGCCATGCGCGTGAGCGTGGCCAGCATGATCGTGAGGGTCGCGTTGGGCGGGCAAGTGAGCGACGACGATAGACCGTGGGCTTCGAGGCGGACAAGCGTCGGCCGGGAGCGGGTTTCGAGCCGGCTAGGACGCCAAAGCGCGAAGTCGAGAGTCGGCACACGCTCGTGACGCCGGCATATCCTTCGGCCTGGCTCGACCCACCCCGCAAGTCTCGCGCTTGTAGTGCTGGCTTTGCGTCCGCAAAGTGAGCGCAGGAGAACGCGAGCAATGAGCATCATCTTCGGGGTATTCGAGAATCGGGCAGCGGCAGAGTCGGCGATCGAGGCGATCGAGGCGCAGACGGGCAGTGAGCTGGCTGCCGTGGTCCACGAGGAGCACCTGCGCGACGACGACGTGCAGATGAGCGGTACCGACGCGCTCAAGGGCGCGCTGATGGGCGCGGCGGTCGTGGGTGTGCTCGGGGCGTTGATCGGTGGCTTGCTGCTGATCCCGGCTGCCGACCTCAGCATCGGTTGGAGCGAGTTCGCGTTCCTCGGCCTGGCCGGCTCGGTCATGGGCGTGACGGCGGGCGCGGTCGCGGGCGCTTCGGAGTCGCGCGAGGAGATCCGCAAGATGGCGGCCCAGCTCGAGCAGGGCAAGGTCCTGGTCACGCTCGGGACCGACGACGAGAACCTTCCGCAAGCCAAGATCTTCGAGCTCTTCACGGCCAACGGCGCCGTCGAGGTGAAGGCAGCATGAGCGTCCCGACCATCGGTACCTGCATGAGCCCGGATCCGGTCACGATCCCCTCCGACCTGAGCTTGGCCGACGCCTCGCTGCGCATGTTCGATCATGGCTTTCGCCACTTGGTGGTGATGGATCAGCATCATGTCGCCGGGATCGTCAGCGAGCGGGACATCGCGCTGGTCACCGGGATCCCGGGCGTCGACAAGAACCGGGTGATGGTCGCCGAGGCCATGGTCACGCACCCCTACATCGTCAGCCACGACACCTCGCTGCTCGAGGTCTGCTCGACGATGCTCGAGCGCAACCTCGGCACCACCTTGGTGATGGACGATGGCAAGCTGGTCGGGATCTTCAGCGTCGTCGATGCGCTCGCTCAGTTGGTCGCGATGCTCGGCAAGGATCGCTGAACCGAGCTCGGTGAATGGAGGCCGAGCAGCTCGGCCAAGACTGGATCGATGAGCTCGCACCACGCGTCGTGGATCGCTCGGACCTTGGCCCGAGCATCCAGGCGGCCGTGGATGGCGAGCTCGTCGGCGTTGAGGTCGGGCGCGGGGAGTTCGAAGCTGCGCGGACGAGCTCGGCTCGCGGCCTGCTCGAGCACCGCACGGACCGAGTCGCCGCCGACCTCGACCGCCCACGCGAGCGTCTGCCAGGCGAGCGCCGCGTGCTCGAGCTCGTCGCTGGCGATCCGCTCGAGCACCGAGGCGAGCGCCGCGTGGGCCGAGCGGGCGGCTCGGCTGGCCATGAGCGCGGCGATGGTCTCGCCGATGCCACCCTCGAGCAGGGTGTCGAGGGCGAGGCGATCGAGCGAGGCCGGGCGCTGGCTGGCGCTCGGCAGCGCGGGCGCTCGCCAACTCTGGCCATAGCGCGCGGCGATCGTGAAGCAGTCGTGGGCGTGGCGGCGCTCGTCGTCGGCGGCTCGTGAGCAGGCTTCGCGCAGCGCCGCGGGGGCATCGAGCGCGGCGAGCTCGGCCTCGGCCCGCAAGAACGAGGCGATCGAGGCGTGCTCCATGCGAGCGTCGTCGAGCCAGCCGGCGGCGATCCGCGGATCGAGCGTGGCGAACTCGTCGCAGCTCGGCTCGGCCTCGACCCGCTCGAGCGCGGCGAAGTGGGCCTGGCCAGTCGAATCGAGCAAGGGTCGACCGCCGCCGCAAAGGCTGCCCCAGTCGTAGCAACACAGGTCGGCTTCGCCCGCGTCGCGCTTGGCCTGGGTCGCTGCCGTGTCGAGGAAGGCGTAGCCCATCGCGGTCGGCGGATCGTGCTCGGGATCGGCGTTGGGGTCGGTCTCGGTCGCGCCGTGGGGCGCGAGGTTGCCGGGACAAGCGAGCGCCGCGGGCTTGTCGGGCATGGGGTTACCGGCGAAGCGCTCGGCGATCGCCTTTGATCCACACCATTCCCCCGTGGCACAGCCGAAGGGTCCGGGCGGCTTGTCGGCGGCCAGCTTGGCAGCGTCGGCCTCGGCCTTCTGCTTGGCCGCCTCGTCGAGCCGCTGCTGCTCGATCGCGGCCGCGGCCGCGGCCTCGTCGGCCTCGCGGACTCGCTTGCTCGCTTGCTCGGCGTCGCGGGCAGACTGCTCGCGCCGTTTGGCGCGCTCGAGCTCACGGGCTTCTTCTTCGGCGGCGTCGCTCGCCGAGCACGACAGACTCGCGGCGCCGGCCAGCGCGAGTGGAGCCAGATCGAGGGCTCGGAGCAAACGACGACGCAGCGGGGCGGTGTCGGACATGCCGCGAGACTGCCGAGCGGAGGCTGTCCAAGTCAATCGCCCGAGCAATCTACGCTTCGACGTGATCGATCCCAGCGGCCGAGGCACATCCGCTCGTACAGCATGAACATGCACAAGCTCATCGTTCTGGTCGCGACCTCGGCAACTTGCTTGCTCCTCGGCGGCGAAGCGCAGGCCGAGACCACGGGTCCCGATCCCTACGCGTTCATCTACATCAGCTCGCCCGCGGACAACGCCTACTTCCCGGACGCACCCACCACGCTCGATGTCTCGGTCAGCGTCGTGCAGGGCGCGGTCGAGACCGTCAGCAACGTCGAGCTGATGGTCGATGGGGTCTCGATGGGCACGCAGGACTGTTTCCAAGGCTGCGTCTTCGTCGGCGTCGAGCTCGAGCAAGGCGTGCACACGCTCCTGGCCATGGCCGACACGGGCGCCACGGACACCAACATGGTCTACGTCGCCGAGGAGCCGCCGCCGGATCCGACCACCGGGGACACGACCGACACCGGCGATACCACCGACAGCTCGGACACCGGCTCGGACACGGGCTCCGACACGGGCGAGTCGGGCGACAGCGCGGACGAAGCGGGCGAAGGTGGTGGCAGCAGCGGTGATGGAGGCGGCTGCGAGGTCGTGAACACCAACTCGATCTGGCCGCTCTTGGCCCTGCCGGCGCTCTTGCTCTTGCCGGGCTTGCGTCGACGCGAGCGCGACGTCGCCTGAACCTGGCCGACGACGAGTCACCATGAAGCTTCGACGGGCGATCGGCGTGAGCGTGACCGGGCTGGTCCTGGCCGCTTGCGTCGATGCGCCCGCGGCCGAGCCCGTGGGGCTGCGCCTCCATCGGCTCAACACCACGCAATACGCCAACAGCCTCGCGGCGGTGCTCGGGGTCGAGTCGAAGGTCGCTCGCTCCTTGCCCGCCGACGCGCCCAGTCACGGCTTCGACACGCTCGCCGAGGTTCAGACCACGAGCCCGCTGCTGCTCGAATTCTACGCCCAGGCGACCGACGAGGCGCTCGAGCTCGCGCTCGCGCCCGAAGGTCCGCTCCACGTCGAGGTCGAGGCCTGCCTGGCCGAGCTCGACGAGGGCGAGTGCACCAGCACGATCCTCGAGCGGCTCACGACGCTGGCCTGGCGACGTCCGCCCACGCAGCTGGAGCTCGCTCGGCTGCTCGTGATCGTCGACCATGCCCGCGCGCTCGGGCTCGAGCTCGACGAGAGCCTCGCGGCCGCGCTCGAGGGCGTGCTGCTCTCACCCAACTTCTTGTTTCGCAGCGAGGCGACCGTCACCGCGGGCAGCCTCGCAGCCGGCAGTCAGGCGCCGGGCAGCCACGCGCTGCTCGGTGCCTACGAGCTGGCCGCCCGGCTCTCGTACTTCGTGTGGAGCGGCCCGCCCGATCGCGAGCTGCTCGCCGCGGCCCGCTCGGGCGCGCTGCTCGATCCGGCGCAGCTCGAAGCCCAGACTCGGCGCATGCTCGCCGACCCGCGCGCCGACGCGATCGCCGACGGCTTCGCGGCCCAGTGGCTGGGCTTTCGCTACCTCGACGACGTGTTCAAGGACACCAGCCGCTACCCCGACTTCAGCCCGAGCCTGCGCGCGTCGATGGCCCAAGAGCCGCGCCTGCTCTTCCTCGATCTCTTCGCCCGCGATCGCGATCTGCACGAGCTGCTGACCAGCGAGGCCAGCTTCATCGACAGCGAGCTCGCGGATCTCTATGGCCTCGACCAACCCGCGCCTGGCTTCGTCCGGGTCGAGCTGGGCGCGAGCCCTCGCCGAGGCGTGCTCACCCAGGCCGGCCTGCTCTCGACCCTCGCCTACCCCTTCACGACCTCACCGGCCCGGCGCGGCAATTGGGTGCTGAGCAACTTGCTCTGCATGCCGCTCGCGGCTCCGCCTGCGGGGGTCGACGTGCCGATCGATCGCGACGCCGCGGGCAAGCGCGAGCAGCTCGAGGCGCATCGGGCCAACCCGGCCTGCGCGGGCTGTCACGCCGCGCTCGATCCGATCGGGCTGGCCTTCGAGGGCTACGACGCGATCGGTCGCCACCGGACCCACGACGGCGAGCTGGTGATCGAGACCGCGGGCGTGCTGCCCTCGGGGGTCGCGTTCGCGGATCCGATCGAGCTCGGCCAGGCGATCGCCGAGGATCCAGCCTTCGTGCCCTGCGTGGTCCAGCAGACCCTGACCTACGCGCTCGGGCGCGCGCTCGGGCCCGCCGACATGATCGAGGTCGAGGCGCTGGCGACCGAGCTGGCCGAGCGTGGCCATGGCTTGCGCGAGCTCTTCGTGGTCGTCGCGACCAGCGAGGTGTTTCGCTCGCGCTTCGAGGAGGCGAGCCCATGAGCCTCGGGCGTCGCGGCCTCTCGCGTCGGGTCTGTCTGGGCGGCGCGGGGCTCTTGCTCGGCCTGCCGCTGCTCGAGTCGCTCGAGCCGATCTCCAAGGCGTCCGCGCCGACCTGGACCCGACGCTTCATCGGCTACTACCTGCCCAACGGGATGCTCGCCGGCGCATGGAAGCCGCTCGAGACCGGCAGCGAGTTTGGGCTCTCGCCCAGCTTGGCCGCGTTCGCGGGCCTCGAAGATCAAATCCTCTTGCTCTCGGGGCTCGACAACGACGCGGCCGATCCGGGCGTGCCGGGCCACCACGCCTGCGGGACCGCGGGCTTCTTGACCGCGGCGCTGGCCAACAAGAGCGAGACCGATCTCTACTTGGCGCCCTCGATCGATCAGCTCTTCGCCGATCAGATCGCCGGCCAGACCCCGCTGCACTCGCTTCAGCTCGGGCTCGAGGGTGGCGGCGCCGGGGTCGGTCACTGCGACAACGGCTTCGCCTGCGCCTACTCGCGCTCGATCTCGTGGGCCGGGCCTCGGACGCCGCTGACCAAGCTCGTCTCGCCGCGGATGGCCTTCGACCTCTTGTTCGCCGGCTACGATCCCGACGCCAGCGGGCGCGAGCGCGAGCGTCGACGGGCGCTGCGGCACAGCGCGCTCGACAGCGTCGGCGAGGACATCCACGACCTGCGCAAGCGACTCGGCAGCAGCGACGGCACCCGGCTCGACGAGTACCTCGACTCGGTCCGCGCGCTCGAGCGCCGGATCGATCTTCCGGTCGGCGAGTGCTCGAGCGAGGGCCTCGAGTTCGAACTCGACGAGTTCGAACTCGCCATGGCCATGAACGACCCCAGCGAGCACGCCCGCGTGATGGCCGAGATCATGGTCTTGGCCCTGCGCTGCGACCTGACCCGCTCGCTCAGCTTCATGCTCGGCAACTCGGCCTCGACCCGCAGCTACCCCGAGCTGGGCGTGACCAGCACCCACCACGACCTCTCGCACCACGCCGGCGACCTCGACAAAATCGAGGGGCTCTTGCGGATCGAGGCCTGGGAGATGGAACAGGTCGCCTATTTGGTCGAGCGCTTGCGCGACACGCCCGAGGGTCAAGGCAGCTTGCTCGATCACTGCGCGGTACTGGTCAGCAGCGAGTTGTCCGACGGCAGCGGCCACGGGCAGCACGACCTGCCGGTCTTGCTCGCGGGTGGCTGCGGCGGACGGATCGACCTGGGCCGCCATGTCGCCCACGCGCCCGGCACCGCTTATGGCGACTTGTTGCTCGGGTTGGTGCAGGCGCTCGACGTGCCGGTCGAGCAGGTCGGCCAAGGCGGGCGGGCTCCGCTCGCGAGCCTGCGCGCCTGAGCCTGCGATTCGCAGAAAAGGAGTCCGCGAAGGATCCTTCGCGGACGCTCGAGTTCTCGCTGGACGGGCTTCACGGTGGGAAGAAGGGTCCCCCGCTCGG
>JAMHUH010000116.1:0-2239 GCA_035904925.1 Nannocystaceae bacterium | reverse complement strand
CCGACGGTCTCGCGATCGTCCAGGCCGACGAGACCACCGACGCGCGCGTGATCAACAAGGTCGTCAAGACGGCCAAGGACGCAGGCTTCGACAACCTGCTGTTCGCGGTCAAGAACCGGTGATCGTGGCCGCCCCGCGGCCAACCCCATGGGCGCTCGCTTTCGACCCGCACACGCGGGCTCGGGGGCGGGCGTCGCTGTTATTGTCGCTCCGCTTCTGACGAAAGGAACGATCATGCTTCGCAGGCTGACCTGCACCGCGCTCGTGAGCGCGATGTTGTTCGCGGCAACCGGGTGCCAATCGAACCCGTATTCGGCCGACACCTGGATCGACAAGCTCGATGATGCGGCCGACGGCGAACGCGCCGTGACCGAGCTCGAGCACCTCGGCGACCCCAAGGCGATCCCGGCGCTCGGCAAGGCGTGGGAGAACGGCGGCTGCACGCAGCGCCTCTTCCAGGTCATGATCGATCTCGCGCACCCGCTGACCCCGGCGCAGGCCGAGAAGGGCAACTTCGTCGACCTGCAGACCACCGGCCGGCCGGCGAGCTGGGACGCGGTCATGCCGTTCCTGGCCGAGACGCTGCGTCCCGGCGACAGCGTGATCAAGTGCCCGCTCGACGAGGCGTCGCCGCGCTCGATCGAGAACGCGACCAAGGCCGCCGACGCGCTCGGCGACGCGCAGAACGACACGGCGCTGCAGACGCTGATCGACGCCCTCGGCCAGAGCTACGGGCTCAAGGGCCAGGTCGTGCGGCTATCGGTGATCCTGGCGCTCGGCAAGTACAAGGACCCCAAGGCGGTCAAGGCGCTGCAGGGCGTGCTCGAGAACAGCCCCGAGACCGTGCCGCTGCCGATCATGGCCGCGACCGTCAACGCGCTGGCCGAGACCAAGAGCCCCGACAGCCTCGGGACCCTGATCGCCACGATGTACCGCGTGCCGCCGATCTTCAGCCAGATCCGGCGCGCGCTGGTCGCGATGGGCCCGGGCGCGCTGGCGAAGCTGCGCGCGATCCTGCGCGGCGACGACGAGACCGTCAACGCGATGTTCAAGGACCAGAAGCTGGACCTGTACTGCGGTGACAAGGACCCGGCGACCGGCAAGATCGCCAAGCCGATCACGCCGTGCAAGCCGACCTCGATGCGCGAGTTCTACGCGGCGATCGTGCTGGGCGATCTGTACTCGCCCGAGGCGGTGCCCGATCTGCTCGCGGCGCTCAAGAAGCCGGCGCTGCCGGCGTTCTACCAGGGCGGCAACCCGACCGGGTCGACCCAGCACAACGGCATCTACGACTCGCTCCGCAAGATCGGCTCGTCCGATGGCGCCGATCAGCTGAAGGCGATCTGGAGCGACGCCAAGGCCGAGACCCAGTCGCGCGTGCTGGCGATCGGCGCCTACGCGTTCGTCGCGCGCGGCGGTGCGGGCGTCGCCGAGCTCGGCAAGCTGGCCTCGACCGACGGCGCCGATGATGCACTCCGCCAGGAAGCGGCGACCGCGTTCGCGCGGCTCGCGACCAGCGAGGGCGACATCGACACGCTGACCAAGCTGGCCGACAAGTACCGCAAGGCCGCCGACGAGGCCCGCGCCAAGGCCGACGGCCCGCCGAAGGTCGCGTACGAGAAGGCCAAGGCGATCAACGACGAGGCCAAGAAGAAGCTGGCCGCGGCCAAGGCGAAGTTCAACGCCGAGGGCGGCGTGAAGAAGGCCTCGTCCGAGACCATCAACGCCTTCACCGAGGCGCAGAAGGCCGCCGACGACGCCGACGAGCCGTTCGACAACGCGAAGGCCGAGTGGAAGCCGCTCGACAACGCGGCCAAGGACTACCGCGGCTACCAGCGGCTGTTCGAGACCCACATCGCGCGCATCGAGATCTACCTCAACTGCAAGGCGGACCCCGCGTGCTACGCGAAGGCGCTCGACGCCAAGCCCGACGAGGTCAAGACCCGCCTGGCCAAGTACATCAAGGGCATGGACACCTGGTCGCCCGAGGAGCTCGCGGTCGCGGTCTCGGCCGAGGTCGAGCGCGCGCTGCTCGAGCTGGGCAAGCTCGGGCCGGCGGCCGAGGGCCAGACCGGCGCGCTGCTCGCGAAGGCGGCGAGCGAGGACCGCATCGTGCGGCAGAGCGTGCTGCTGGCGCTGCCCAAGATCGCCAAGGTCCCGTGCGCCGAGTGCGAGACCAAGCTCGAGGAGGCGATCAAGAAGAGCTCGGGCAAGAGCGAGCTCGCGCAGCTGAACGTGG
>JAMHUH010000115.1:0-2045 GCA_035904925.1 Nannocystaceae bacterium | reverse complement strand
GCCGGCGACCACCTTGTCCTTTTCGTAGGGGCACATGCCCGCGTTGGGGACCAAGAAGTGATAGATCGAGGCGCTATGGCGCGGCTCGCCGTGGGCGAGCGGGCGGGCCGGTTGGTCGAACCAATTGGGCGCGGCCTTGGTCGCCTTGGCCATGAGCTGGCCGGGCTCGTAGACCTCGCGGCGGGCCCCGATCAGGCTGTTGCCGGCGAGCAGGCGGGTGTCCATGAAGGGCGCCTGCAATTCCGGGTCGAGCACGCCCAGCCAGAGCGAGACCTTGGCCAGCTCGGCGGCGAGCGGGTTGAGGTCGACGCCATAAACCCGGTGGGCGACGAAGTGGTACTTCACGCGGGTCCATTCGCGCTGGTAGTCCTCGGCCGGAATGGTCTGGCCGAGCTCGGCCTGCTTGCGCTCGAGGTAGGCGTGGGCGAGCTGCGAGACGGCTTCGTTCAAGAACGCGCCCGAGCCCATGGCCGGCTCGCAGACGGTGAGCTCGAGGATCGCGTCGGCGGGCAGGGCCCCGCTCTCGCCGACCTTGCCGAGCCGCTCTTGCAGCGTGTATTTGGTCAGGCAGCGGGTGAGCACCTCGGGCGTGTAATACGAGGCCGATTTCTCGCGGTCGCGGCCGGCGAGGCAGAACAAGAAGCTGCCTTTGTCGTGGGTGATCGGGCGGCCGTGCTCGTCGCGGATCAGCTCGTCGGGCTCGTAGGCGTCGATGCGCGAGGCGGGCACATAATAGACATGCTCGTAGACGCCGTCTTTGCCCTTGTCGGCGGCTCGCTTGACCTCGTGCAGGGTCTCGTTGGCGAAGAAGCCGGTGTACGAGAGCAAGCCTTCGTAGACGGCCCCGAGCTGGTTGATGCCGAGCTGCGCGTAGCTGATGCGGCCGCGCTGACGACCACCGGCGCCGCGGGCCCCTTCTTTGGACAAGGACAAGAGCCGGATGATCTTTTGCAGCTCGATGTTGCGCAGCTTGGCGGCGCTGATGAGTGGGGTCCGAGCGAGGTCGAAGAGCGGGCTGCGTTGCGGGAGCACGCGCAGGTCGACGGCGTGATCGAGGGTGGCGTGGATGTCCTCTTGCCGAGTCCGCGGCCAGCCGAGGTGGATGACGCGAAAGAGCTGGTCGAGGCTCTGCTGAATGTAGGTGCCGTTGCGGGCCTTGTCGCTGTGCAGGGGCACGAGCTCGAGGTCGCGCAGGCGCTCGACCGAGAGGCCCTTGCGGTAGGCGTCGGTCTTGACCGGCACGGCCTCGACCTCGCCGCCGCGGGCCTCGACGTAGAACAAGAAGAGCAGCCGGTACATGTACGTGATGCACTCGCGGGCCAGCTCGCCGGCCAGCTCGGGCTTGTCGAACACGCCTTGCTTGGCGACCTTGCGCCGGTGAAAGAGCACCTCGTTGCCGAGGATCTCGATCGCCTTTTGGACGCCGAACTTGAGGTCGGTCGAGACCGCGAAGGCGTGCTTGTGCGACTTTTCGTCGATCTCGTCGAGCAGGCTGCGGCCGCCGCTGGCGATCGACGCGGGCGCCAGGACCTCGCGGTGGAGCAGGCCCGCGAAGGCCCGCAAGGCGGCCGGCTTGCGGTGGCCGAGCATGGCCCCGAGATCGAATTGCAGGTAGCGACCTTGGGGCCAGCGGTCGCGGTCGATCAAGAACACGTCGGGGCCGGCGAGCAGCAGGATCCAGCGCGGCGGGTGGTCTTGGCCGAGCAAGGGGCCGTCGAGCAGCTTGGCCCAGGCGAGCGGCTCGGTGTTGGTCTGCGTGTTGGTCTCGGTGTCGGGGCCGAGCGGGGGCAGGTCGAGGGGCGAGTCGTCTTCGCCGAGCCCGAAGCTGGCTCCGAAGCCGGCCTCGCCGACCCACAAGAAGGGCCGGCCGTTCGAGAGCAGCTCGAGGCTCAAGGGCACGCTGGTGCCGTCGGGGAGGAGGCGAGTCAGCGGCTCGCGGGTGTAGCCGAGCGCCTCGAGCACGCGGGCGTGGTGGTCGTGGATCAGCGCGCTCGCCTCGGCCCGGCTGGGCTCGCGCTCGGCGAGCTGGGCGAGGGTCCGAAAGA
>JAMHUH010000114.1:0-5150 GCA_035904925.1 Nannocystaceae bacterium | reverse complement strand
TGTCGTGCCATCACTTCGACTCCTTGGTGGTGGTCGTCGTGCTTGCCGTGGTGATCAAGAACGCGACCCGGATCGCCAGCCAGGCCCCCGCCATGGTGATCTGCCCCGCCGCGGGGCCGGCCTGCATCGCACCGGCGTCGAGGCTGGCGATCGCCGCCCAGATCAGCAAGCCGTCGCTGAGGATCAGGCCCTCTTGCAGGTAGCGAAAGGGCCGCAGCTGGACGCGTCCGCTGCCGAGCCAGCGGCCGTAGAACCATACGAACACGGCGAGGATCACGAACGCGAGCTGGGCCAGCAGCGAGACGTGGACGGGGTCGGCGTGGGCGATCCCGTGGATGGTCGCGAGCGCCTGATCGGGGCAGGCGAGCCAATAGAGCGCGCTTGCGAGGCAAATCGGGACCTCGAGCAGGAACACCCGCCGCCAGCCTCGACCCACCATCGCTTCGTCATTCACCATCACTCGATTGCCATCTTGCCCCAAGCGTCGAATCGAGAGCAAGACGAATTGAATCGCGAGTCGGCGCCGAGCGCTGAAGGGTGCAGAACGGCTTGGATCGGCGGAATTGAGCCATTGGGAGCCCCTGCCAGTCCAGAAACCATGAGGCGGCCAATGTAGGCATTCACCCGAATGCGTGGACTCCTCCAATGCGCATTCGGATACATTTGCCACGATCGCGCAGGCCCGAGAACGACAAAGAGCCCCACGCGATGGCGCAGGGCTCTCGAAGCCTCGAAACCTACCGTGGCAGGTTCGGGAGTCCGGAGGCAGATGTCAGCCCATGTGCTCGATGATGGCGGTGCCGAACTCGGAGCACTTGAGCAGCTTCGCGCCTTCCATCTGACGATGGAAGTCGTAGGTGACCGTCTTGGCCGCGATCGCCCCTTCGACGCCCTTCATGATCAAGTCGGCGGCCTCGTTCCAGCCCATGTGCCGGAACATCATCTCGCCCGAGAGGATGACCGAGCCGGGGTTGACCTTGTCTTGGCCAGCGTACTTGGGCGCGGTGCCGTGGGTCGCTTCGAACACGGCGACGCCGGTCATGTAGTTGATGTTGCCGCCCGGCGCGATGCCGATGCCGCCGACGCAGGCCGCGAGCGCGTCGGAGATGTAGTCGCCGTTGAGGTTCATGGTCGCGATGACCGAGTACTCGGCCGGCCGAGTCAGGATCTGCTGCAAGAACGCGTCGGCGATCACGTCCTTGACGACGATCTCGTGCCCGTCCTTGGTGAAGGACTGCCAGGGCCCACCGTCGAGGTCCGTGGCTCCGTACTCGCGCTTGGCCAGGTCGTAGCCCCAGTCGCGGAAGGCACCCTCGGTGAACTTCATGATGTTGCCCTTGTGGACCAAGGTCAGCGAGGGCAGCTTGTGCGCGACGGTGTAGTCGAGCGCGGCTCGGACCAGCCGCTCGGTGCCCTCTTGCGAGATCGGCTTGAGCCCGATGCCGGTGGTCGCGGGGAAGCGGATCTTGGCGTAGTGCTTGGGGAACGCGTCCGCCAGCATGGTCTCGAGCTTCTTGCACTCGGGGCTGCCCGCGGCGAACTCGATGCCGGCGTAGATGTCCTCGGTGTTCTCGCGGAAGATGACCATGTTGGTCAGCTCGGGCCGCTTGACCGGGCTCGGCACGCCTTCGAACCAGCGGACGGGTCGCAGGCAGACGTAGAGGTCGAGCTGCTGGCGGAGCGCGACGTTGAGGCTGCGGATGCCTCCGCCGACCGGGGTGGTCAGCGGGCCCTTGATGCCGACGAGGTAGTCGCCGAAGGCGCTGACGGTCTCGTCGGGCAGCCAGTTGCCGGTCTTCTCGAACGCCTTCTCGCCGGCGAGCACTTCTTTCCACTCGATCTTGCGATCGCCACCGTAGGCCTTGGCGACCGCGGCATCGAAGACGCGGACCGAGGCGGCCCAGATGTCGACGCCGGTGCCGTCGCCCTCGATGAAGGGGATGATCGGGTTGTTGGGGACTTGCAGCCCGTTCGGGCCCATCGTGATCTTGTCGGCCATGGTCGTCGCGTCTCCTGTTCGAATCGCGGCGTCTATACCACGGCCAGCGCGAGCTTTGACGCGGCGAAACGTGCGTCAGCCCGCGTCCGCGCGCTCGGCCCAGGCGCGCTCGGGGTCGAGCCCGAGCCCGCGCAGCTGCGGGAAAATCTCGCCCTCGAGCGTGGCGAAGAAGATCATCGCGTATTGCTCGTCGGTCAGCACGCCGAGGTTGGGCTGGCCGCGCTCGATCGTCAGCGCGCGGCCGGCCATCTGCTCGATGCCGATGCCGCGACAGACCGAGCGCTCGAACCCGGCGAAGTCGTGGGCGAGCTGGCGCTGAAGCGCGGCGCGGGAGCTCGGGCCGAGCTGCGGCAGCAGGTGGGCGAGCCCGTCCCAGCCGAACGCGGCGTGGAGGTGCTCGTCGCGGCGGATCTGCTGACTGACCGCCTCGGCGATCGGGTCGGTCGTGACCACCACGAGGGCGTCGAGCATCGGCCGCGAGAGCGTCTCGCCCAGGCAGCACGCGGTCAGCAGCGCGCCCGCGACCCAGGCCCGCTGCGGCTCGGCCTGGTCATCCTGGGCCTCGAAGCGCGGGGCCGCTCGCCAAGGCTCGCGCGGGCGCGGCCAGGCGAACACCTTGGGCTCGAGCGCGGGGCCCTCGGGCCAGACCGCCAGGGCCATCGCCGCGCAGAGCTCGGCGTGGCGGACCTCGTCGGTGATCAGCCGGGCGAGGCTGCCGAGCAGCTCGAGCTCGACGCAGGCGGTCGCGAGCACGTGCGTGACCCCGCTGAACTGTTGGATCGATCCATGCTCGGCGCGGGCTCGACCTGCCCATTGGACCGCCGCGGCGCGGCGCTGCTCGGCCGGCCAGGGCGTGGGATCGAAGCGCTCGAACTCTGGCCAGGGATCCCGATGCACTTGGGCGCGGTGGATCCGAGCGAGTCGGTCGGTGGTCGGCGCGAGCATTCGCTCGCAGCCGCTGGGCTCGCGCTCGAGCATGGCGATGGCCATGGTTCGGAGGCTCAGGGCGTGGGCGCGGGACCGGGGTTGACCTTGACGTCCGGCTTGGGCTCTGGGGCAGGCGGATGGTCTTCGACCGGTCCCTCGTTGACGTTGATCGGCTCGGGCGGCCCGGGGTCGGGCAGCGGCTCGGGGGTCGGCTCGACCGGAGGCGGGACGGCCTTCTTGGTGTCGTCGGCCTTCTTGGTGTCGTCGGCCTTCTTGGTGTCGTCGGCCTTCTTGCCCTCTTCACCTGGCTTGCTCGCGCAGCCGAGCGAGAGTGAGGCACCGAGCAGGCTGGTGCCGACGACGAAGTGGAGGCGACGGGGCAGGGGGGCCATCGCACGATTGTGGATCAGCGGCTCGCGGTCGGGGGAAAAACCGAGTCCGCCGCGTCAGTCGTTCGGACGCGTGTTGACGCGCTTGGGCTCGGGCGCTTTTTCGGGCGGAATGACCGGGCCCTCGTTGACGTGGATCGGCTCGATCGGTCCGGGGTCGGGCACCGGCTCGGGCACCGGATCGGGCTTGAAGGCCGGGTTGACCGGGTGGGTCGGTTCGACCGGCGGCGGCGTCTCGATGACCGTCTTGGTCTCGTCGGCCTTCTTGGTGTCGTCGGCCTTCTTGGTCTCTTCACCAGGCTTGTCCGCGCAGCCGAGCGAGAGCGAGGCGCCGAGCAGACTCGTACCGACGACGAAGTGGAGGCGACGGGGCAGGGGGGCCATCGCACGATTGTGGATCAGCGGCTCGCGGTCGGGGGAAAAACCGAGTCCGCCGCGTCAGTCGTTCGGACGCGTGTTGACGTGCTTGGGCTCGGGCGCTTTCTCGGGCGGATCCATCGGGCCGACGTTGACGTTGTCGGCCGGCGGCGCCTCGTCCTCGGGCGCCTCGTCGGGCTCGGCGTCGGGGTCGTGCGCGGCCACGTTGACGTTGCGCTCCGGCTCGGGGTCCGGCGAGTGCGCGACGTTGACGTTGATGTCGTCCGGCGGCTGGGTCGGCTTGCTCGCGCAGCCGAGCAAGCTGGTACCGACGACGAAGCAGAGGCGGCGAGCGTCCGAGGCCATCGCACGATTGTCGAGCTTCGCCCGCGGCCCAGCAAGCTCGAACTCCAACCCACGAAAAAGGGCGCAGCCGAGCCGGCTGCGCCCGATGGGAGATCGCCGCGCGATTCAGCGCTCGTTCGCGCCCATGAACACGGCCAGGTCGACGCAGCGGGTCGCGTAGCCCCACTCGTTGTCGTACCAGCTGAGGATCTTCACCGTGCGGTCGCCGAGCATCATGGTGCTGGTCGAGTCGACGATCGAGGAGTGCGGGTCGCCGACGATGTCGGCCGAGACCAGCTCGTCGGTGGCGACCGCCAACACGCCGGCCATGTCCGACTCGGCGTGCTTGCGCAGGACCGCGTGGATCTCGGCGACGCTGGTCGAGCGCTTCAGCGTCGCGACGATGTCGGTGATCGAGCCGTCGGGCACCGGCACGCGCAGGGCCATGCCGTCCATCTTGCCGGCCAGGCTGGGGATGACCTCGGCGGTCGCCTTGGCGGCGCCGGTCGAGGCCGGAATGATCGAGACCGCGGCCGCGCGACCACGCCGACGGTCCTTGGCGGTCGGCATGTCGAGCAGGCCCTGGGTGGCCGTGTACGCGTGGATGGTGGTGATGAAGATGAACTCGACGCCGAACTCGTCCTCGAGCACCTTGGCGACCGGGGCCAAGCAGTTGGTCGTGCACGAGGCGTTGGACACGACCTGGTGCTTGCTCGGGTCGTAGCTGGTGTGGTTGACGCCGTAGACGAAGGTCGCGTCGGGGCCCTTGGCCGGGGCCGAGATCATCACGCGCTTGGCCCCACCCGCGAGGTGGCCCGCAGCCTGCTCGCGCTTGGTCAGCACGCCGGTCGCCTCGATCACGATGTCGGCGCCCCACTTGCCCCACGGGATCTCGGCCGGGTTGCGGGTCTGCGAGAAGGGGATCCGGCGACCCTCGACGATCAGCGCGTCGGGCTCGGCGCTGACCTTGCGACCGAAGCGACCGTGGACCGAGTCGTAGGAGAGCAGGTAGCCGAGGTCGTCCGAGTCGGCGAGGTCGTTGATGCCGACGACCTCGATGTCGTCGCGACCTTCAGCGATGCGAAGCACCGACCGACCGATGCGTCCGAACCCATTGATGCCGATGCGGATCT
>JAMHUH010000113.1:0-2790 GCA_035904925.1 Nannocystaceae bacterium | reverse complement strand
CCGTCACATGTGCCTGGGGTCTCCTCTTCTTTCGTGGGGTTGCACCACGTGAACAATGGGGTGCCTTTGATCCCCTCGAATTCGCCTGCCATCGCCCAACCAGTATTCGTCGACCAGCCGAGGACCTTCACATTGCCAGTATTCGGGTCGAGCTTGGCGAGGCCGTAGGGCAGCTTGATCGTTCCAGTGCCGAGGTAGCTCTTGATTGGATCTTGGATCATCTTTTGAAGGATTTTTCGGCGCGCGTAGGCTTCGAAGCAATCGGTGGCTTGTCGCTCGAGATGGTCCCGCAGCGCCTTGTTGTTCGCGGCGGCGGTCCCCAGATAAGCCAACGTCTCGTCCTGAAGCGGCTTCAGTTTGTCGGAGGCTTTGAGGTTGATCTTGACCGCTTTGAATGCCGTCGAGAATGCGACGCTGAGCGCGACATCCATCAGCATGCGCGCGGCCCCGAGTAACCAGTCGCCGAGCGAGAAGGGAAATTCGACGGTTCGTCCGACGAGCGCAGACACACAGCGGAGCCCGAGCCCGGGCACACCCTCCTTGAACGCTTGGAGATTGCCGCCGCCGCTTGGCGCAGTGCCCTGCGTGGAACCGAGACTCGACGTTGGAGGGGCAGGAGGGGCCGGCGTAGCGGGAGCATCGGGCGTGTCGGGTTTCTTCGGGCCACCGGCCTTCGCCCGTGAATGACAAAACGTGTAGGGCACGATGACGGAGAAGAACGCGGACGGCGTCGAGCCTTCGACCTTTCGCTGGAACGCAGCGAAAGGCCACTTGGTCCCCGTGCCGAGCAGCGTCAAGGGCAGCATGATGTTGTCGACGAAGGGGGCCAAGGTCACGTGCAGGATCAACATCCCCGCGTCGTGCCCGTCGAGCGCGATCGGCCATCCGTCGAACTTCACCGTCTTCGAGAATTTCTGCGAGGGCGGATAAAGGCCACAGGCGGTCGTCACCTCGAGGTGCTCGGCTTTGGCCTGGAGCGGATACGCAGGCGCGGGCGAGAGCGCCTCATGGTCCGACTTGTCGATGCAGATCCAATGCGGATAGACGCCCCAGACGCTAACCATGCAACACCTCGCGATCTCGACCAAACATCTCGCTGCGAACGATGCGGACCACTCGCCGGGCTCGCCGGACGAACGCGTACGAGAACACGCAGCGCCAGGTCAGCGTGAAGCGGTTCTCGTTCGGAAACATGCACAAGCCATCGAGCCGAAATGGATATTGGTAGTCGCGGTCCTCGATCCGAACATCCGCCACCAGCCCGACGCTGGGCAGGACGAAGGGCGCGACCGCGTGCGGGTGCCAGCCGAACAATCGGACCACCTCGCCGCCCGCGAGCGCGGGGATCTGCCAGCGTGGGTGCGCGACGTTGAAGAAGGCTGGCGAGATCAACGAGCCCTCGCGCGCTCGCGCGTGCGAGTGCTGGACGCGGATCGGCGAGGTCGAAGTCAGCGGCTCGAACGCGAGCGGTGGCGGCTGGTCGGCAGGCGACCGGATCATCTGCGAGGCGTCCTCGATGTTCGGGAGCGGGTGGCCCTCGACGAGCTCGCGCGGGTCGGCGACGTAGCCTTTGCCCTTGGGGTTCTCGGGGTGCAGCGCGGGCATGCCCTGCTTGCGCGAGACCCCACCGAAGGCGCGGGTCCAGCTGACCGGCATCGACTCGAAGGGCAACGCGTCGCTGGGCCGCCAGCCGAAGGTCGCCTTGTGCCAGTGGCGATCGCCGAAGACCGCGAGCCGAGCATGCAGGTCGCCGACCGTGAACCCGACCAGCATCTCGCGGGTGGTTGCGCGGGCCAGCGGTCGAGCGCTGCCGATCGCGAGGACGTCGACCGCGGGCTTGGCCAGCGTCCCGTCGGTCTCCAGCTCGAACCCGTGGATCGACTTGGGCGCCCGAATGACGGGGATCGGTGAGGGGTCGAGCCAGAGCCGGCCGCTCTCGTCGAACGCGACCGTCGCCTTGACGACCGCCACCGCGAGCGAGCGCTGGGCGTCGAGCGACGAACGAAAGAGCTCGGCCTCGAAGGGGGTTTCGTTGCACGGGATCATGGGATGTCGGCCCCCGCAAAGTCGGGGCTGCCGTCGCCGCTCGGTCGCGGGTCACCGTCGATGTCCGTGCTCGGGTCGCCGCTTCGCCACACCGCCGCAGTGGCGATGGCGATCGGGTAGGCACCGTTCTGGAGGTGGTAGTCGCCCGACGTGAAGCTCTCGAACCAGGCCGGCGACATGTCGCCGAGCGCGACGTTGGGCCCCCAGTGCATCTCGATCGCGTTGTCGTCGAGGTCGGCCCAGGGGCAATGGATCTCGCTGGTCGGGATGCCCGAGACGATGATGCTGTTGCGGGCTCGAACGCTCGAGCCCTGCACACACGAAAGCGCCGGCGTCGAGCTCGTCGCCAGCGTCGAGTAGACCACGTCGACCGATCCGTTCACGACGTGGAGGCCGTAGCTGTCGGCCTTCACTCCGCCGATGAACGAGTTCTCGACTCGCAGCGAGCCCACGCCGCCGACGAAGACGTTGCCCAGCGCGTTGTCGACCACGCGGCTGCGCTGCAACCAGACCTCGGCCGCGCTGACCTCCAGACCGATGTCGTACCAGTTCGACTCGAGCCGGAGCCCGCGAAGGAACGCCCAAGAGGCGCCGCCAACCCTCACGGTCGGCTCGTCGGTCTGGCCCGCGCGCCAACGCGGCTGTTCGTCCGGCGCCGCGACGATGGCCACCCGCCGGCCGCCCGTGATCGAGACGCTCTCTTCGTAGAAGTCGGAGCTCAGCTCGTGCAGGATGATCACGACG
>JAMHUH010000112.1:0-2584 GCA_035904925.1 Nannocystaceae bacterium | reverse complement strand
CCCGGGCTGGTCGCGACCAGCAGCACGCTCGGCAGCCTCGGGTTGGTGAAGCTCGTCGCTGGGCTCGCGGCGCTCGGCTTGGTCGCGATCGGCGGGGTCGCGCTGCAAGCCCGAGCCGCGCGCGATCCCGAGGACTCGAGCGCGACGATCGAGTCTCGCTCGTCGTCGGGGACTCGATCGTCGGAGGTCGAGCGCTCGACCCTCGCGTCCGCGAACCCGAGCCCTGCAATCATTGCCGAGCCCGAGCCCGATCCAACCATCGTCGTCCGCGCTTCGCCCGAGCCGATCCGGCTGAGCGCGCCGCGGCCCGACACCGCGCCGGAGCACGACAGCGCGTTGGGTTCGACGGCAGCGCTGCAACGGCTCGCCGCGGCGCGCAAGGCCATGTTGGCCGACGATCCCGAGCGCGCGCTCGCGCTGGTCCGCGAGACCCCCTGGCCGGTCGATCTCGCCGAGCAGCGGACCGCGCTCGAGATCGGTGCGCTGTGCCGACTCGGTCGTTCGCTGCCCGCCCGCGAGCTCGCCGATCGCTGGCGCGTCGATCACCCCGGGATCGAGCTCGCGTTCACCAAGTGCTGGCTCGACCCTCGGATCTGATCTTTGGGCCGTGATTCTGCGCAAGAGTTCGCTTGCGCGGGCCACCCGCGCTTGCGTACCGTGGGCGTCGATGGGCGAGCAGCAGGTTACCGACCAAAACGACGACGCTGAACTCCGGGCGTTCATGCGGGCCATCCTGGCCGATGTTCATGCGCTCGAGCAGGTCATCGATCGCGGGATGATCGAGAGCGGCATCCGCCGGATCGGCGCCGAGCAAGAGATGTTCTTGATCGATCAGTCGGGCCTGGCCGCGCCGGTCGCGATGGAGGTGCTCGAGAGCGCCAAGGATCCGCGCCTGACCACCGAGCTGGCCAAGTTCAACCTCGAGGCCAACCTCTTGCCGCAGACCTTCGGCGGCAGCTGCTTGAGCAAGCTCGAGGCCGACATCGACGAGGTCGTCGGGGTCGCGCGCAAGGCCGCGGCCGAGCACGGCGCCCGAGTGGTCCTGGCCGGCATCTTGCCGACCCTGCGCAAGTCCGATCTCGGACTCGACAGCATGACCCCGCTGCCCCGCTACTTCGCGCTCAACCGGGCAATGCAGCGCATGCGCGGCAGCAAGGACTTCCACGTCCTGATCAAGGGCAAGGACGAGCTCGAGCTCAATCACGACAACGTGATGCTCGAGTCGGCCAACACCAGCTTCCAGATCCACTTTCAGGTCGGCGCGCCCGAGTTCGCCCGGCTCTACAACCTCGCCCAAGCCGTGACCGCGCCGGTCTTGGCCGCCGCCGTCAACTCGCCCGTGCTGATGGGCAAGCGGCTGTGGAACGAGACTCGGATCGCGCTCTTCCAGCACAGCGTCGACACCCGGCTCGACGCGCATCGGCTCCGCGACGCACGATCGCGGGTCAACTTCGGCGACCGCTGGGTCGATCAGAGCGTGCTCGAGATCTTCCGCGAGGACATCGCTCGCTTCCGCGTGGTCTTGTCGACCACGCTCGACGGCGACTCGGCCGAGGACTTGCGGCAGGGCCGAGCGCCCGAGCTCAAGGCCCTGCGCCTCCACAACGGGACCATCTACCGGTGGAATCGGGCCTGCTACGGGATCGCCGACGGCGTGCCGCACCTGCGGATCGAGAACCGAGCGCTGCCGGCCGGGCCCAGCATCCGCGACGAGGTCGCCAACGCGGCGTTCTACTTCGGCTTGATGGCGGGGCTCGGCGATCAGGTCGGCGACGTCCGCGACGCCATGACCTTCGATGACGCGAAGAGCAACTTCTTCGCCGCTGCACGCTACGGTCTCGACGCGCGCCTGACCTGGACCGAGGGCAAGACTCAAGAGGCGCCCGAGCTGATCCTCAACACCTTGCTGCCCTTGGCCCGCGGTGGGCTCGAGCGCGCCAACATCGACGCCAAGGACATCGATCTCTACTTGGGCACGATCGAGGCGCGGGTCGGCGCGCGCACGACGGGCGCGCAATGGGCGATGCGCTCGCTCGCGTCGATGCCGGCCGAGAGCGCTCGTGATGCGCGATCTCGGGCCTTGGTGCTGGCCACGCTCGAGCATCAAGAGACCGGCGAACCCGTGCACACCTGGGCGCTCGCGCCCTTCGGCCGGATCAGCGACGTGCGCGAGAGCTACCTGACGGTCGGCCAGTTCATGACCACGGACCTGCTGACGGTCCATCCCGAGGACCTCGTCGACCTCGCGGCGTCGTTGATGGATTGGGAGCGCATTCGCCACATCCCGGTCGAGGACGACGGCAAGCTGGTCGGCTTGATCTCCCATCGAGCCGTGTTACGTCTGGTCGCCCGCGGACACCTCGATCGAACGAGCACCGAGAAGGTCTCGGTCCGCGAGATCATGCGTCCCGACCCGATCACCGTGACCCCCAACACCACCACGCTCGAGGTCCTCCGAATGATGCGCGACCACAAGGTCGGCGCGCTGCCGGTGGTCGACGAGGGCAAGCTGGTCGGGATCGTCACGGAGCATGATCTGATCTCGGTGTCGAGCAGGCTGTTGGAGAACTACCTGCGAGGCGTG
>JAMHUH010000111.1:0-11071 GCA_035904925.1 Nannocystaceae bacterium | reverse complement strand
CTGGAGATCTGCTCGCGCAGGGTGTGCTCGCCGGCGAGCGAGAGCCGCAGGCAGACCAGCCCGTCGAACTCGTGGCGCTCGATCAGGCGAACGATCCGCGGGTGGCCGAGCTTGTCGATCGCGGCGCCCTCGTGCTCGAGCCGATCGTTCTGCTCGGGGTCGAGGGCGATCTTGAGCGCGTACTCGCGACCGTCGCGATCTTGGATCTGCAGGACCCGCGCGCTCGCTCCGTAGCCGAGCACCTTGGTCACGAGGTAGCGATCGATCAGCGAGTCGCCGGCCTCGGCCTCGAGCACGTGGGCGGTGCTCTCGGGCTCGACCGCGCGGCTGGACTCGCGCAGCTCGCTGATCAGGTTCTCGACGATGAACACCGCGTCGTCCATGCGGTCGTCGAGCGAGGTCGCGCTTCGGATGGTCTCGACGATCGGATCGGGCAGGTCGTCGAGCGCGCCCGAGGGATCGAGGCAGCGCTCGCGCTGGACCCGTTCGAACAAGCTCGACAGATCGCGGGCCGGGGCCTGGCCGGTGAAGAGCAGGTAGGCGATCGCCCCGAGGCTGAAGCAGTCGGAGGCGGGGCTGGTGCGGCGAGGGTCGCGGACCAGCTCGGGCGCTTGATAGGCCTGGGCCGACTCGCTGGCGAGCAGGGTCCGGTGCAGGGTCGCGGTCGCGCCTCGCCCGTCGCCGAGCTGGAAGTTGAAGAGCCGGACCTCGAGCTTGTCCTCGTGGCGACGGACCAACACGGCGCCCGGGTAGAGCCCGCCGTGCACGACCTCGCGGCGGTGGCAGTAGCCGAGCGCGTTGCCGACCTGGCGGAAGATGTCGACGCGCTCGTCGAAGCTCGGGGTCTCGCGCTCGAGGAAGCGATCGAGGGGCAGGCCGCCGGCGAAGTCTTCGAAGAGCAGCGTGGGCCCGAGCGGCGCGTCGGCGGCGAAGTCGAGCACGTCGAGGATGCCCTCGTGATCGCGGACGCTGAAGAGCAGCTGGCTCTCGCGCTTGGCCGCTCGGCGAAGCCGGTCGCGCTCGTCGACGCTGGTGTGGAGCGGGACCAAGTAGACCCGCGCGCGCGCCCGCATCCACTCGAGCGACTCGTGCTGGGCCTCGCGGTCTTGGTAGGCCGGGCCGTCGGCGATGACCGGCCCGAGCAGGTAGCTGTTGACCTTGAGCTGGGTCTGGCGGGGCTTGAGCCCGGCGCCGTCGAGCGCGGCCTTGAGCGCGCTGAAGGTCGGCCCGTTGATCCGGTCGAGCAGGTGCGGGTTGGCGCCGGGGAAGCTGCCTTGTTGAAGCGCGTCGATGATGCCCGCGCGCCCGACCACGGCCGTGCGCCCGCGCGGCGCGAGCTTGTTGACGACTCGCTCGTTGGTCAAGAACACGAGCGGCTGGACGAAGGGCACGCGCAGCTTGGGGTGGTGCTGCTTGAAGTAGCGCTCGAGCTTGCCCTTGAGCACCTTGGACTTGAGGTTGGTCAGCGCGAGCGGGTTGTCGCGGACGACCGGGTGGCGATCGCCCGGCCGGGTCAGCAGCCAGTCGTTCTCGTCGCCCTCGATCTGGCCCTCGTAGTCCTTCATCTCGACCACGAAGACCGCCCCATGGCCAATGACGACCACGTCGATCTCGTAGTGGCGGCCCGAGCTGGGCTCGAACATGTCGATCAGCGCGCGAGCGTGCAGCGACTCGGGCAGTCGCTCGCGCAGGTAGTCGAGCCCGGCCTGCTCGTGGGGATAGTCGGTGCGCCCGACGACGATGAAATTGTCGCGTGCCTTGGCCATGCCTCAGCCACCTTTCAGGCGATTGGCGGCCTCGCGCTCGGCCGGGGTCGCGTCGGTCGACGCGAGCAGCTCGAGCGAGGCACCCAAGCGCTCGCGGATCCGCTTGCGAGCCTCGGGCGTGACCTGGTCCGAGCCCAGCAGCAGGGTCGGCTCCGAGGCGTCGAGCAGCGCGGGCGCGGCCGCGGCCAGCTGCCGCGGACCCGGTTCGTCGGCGATGACCACGACCTGGTTGGCCCACGAGAGATCCGCGTCGGCCAAGCAGCGACGCAAGGTCGCGAGGATCGCCGCCCCGCCGATCACCGCCAGCCGCGAGGAGGGCCCGAGCTTGCCTGGATCGAAGGGCTTGCCGGAGCCCAGCTTCCAATGCTCGCAGAGCGCCTCGAGGGCCGCCGTCGCGCTGCTCGGAGCCGCGCTCGGCCGCCACAGCGCGTCCGCGTCGGCCTTGGTCAAAGGCTGCCAGTCGGCCCCGAACGCATCTTGCTCGTGCGCCGCTCGCAGCCCGAACACCGCCCGTGGCCCGAACGCCGCCGCCCACTGGCGATCGGCGTCGCGCAGCAGCAGATCGATCCGATCGGCGCTGTCGAGATCCCCCGCAAAGCTGCGCCACAGCGCGTCGGCCTCGGGACCAAAGCGCCGGCTGGTCGGAGCGCGGTGCTCGACGAAGCGCAGCAAGGTCAGAGCCGCGCGGTAGTAGGCGCTTCGCTGCGCGGCTTCGGGCATGGGCGGCGAGGGTACCAGGAAGCGCGGGCGGGGAGGGGGTGGTCGGAGGGATGGGCTCGTTTTGGGCCGCTGTGGTCGCGGGGCACTTGCGGTAGTGTGGGCGCGTGATCGGGACCGTGAAATAGCCATGCTGCCGAAATTCACCCCCGACCAAGCCCGGGCGATCGCGCATCGCCAAGGCAACCTCCAGCTGATCGCCTGCGCCGGCTCGGGCAAGACCGAGGTGCTCGCCAATCGGGTCGCCGGCCTGCTCGATCCCAAGGCCGCGGATCCTTGTCTGCCGCGTAACATCGTGGCCTTCACCTTCACCGAGAAGGCGGCGGGCGAGCTCAAGGAGCGGATCACTCGCCGGGTCGAGGAGCAGCATGGGCCGATCACGGGGATGGCCGAGATGTTCGTGGGCACGATCCACGCGTTCTGCCTCGATTTGCTGCAAAACGAGATTCCGGCGTTTCTAAAATATGGGGTGCTCAACGAGGTCCAGCAGGTGCTGTTGGTCGATCGGAGCAGCAAGGCGAGCGGGCTGACGCAGACGACCACGCTCGACGGCAAGCCGCTCCATCGCTATACGGACACGAGCCGCTACATTCAGTGTGTGTCGATCTTGCGCGAGGCGGCGGTCAATCCGGCCGCGCTGGCGGGCAGCTCGATCGCGGACGGGCTCGTGGCGTATCAGTCGTTGCTCGATCAAAAGCGCTACTTCGATTATACGGCGATCCTCGAGCGCGCGGTCCAATGTCTCGAGACCGACCCTGGGGTCCGCGGGCGAATTGCGGCGCGCCTGCGCCACGCGATCGTCGACGAATATCAAGACGTCAACCCGATCCAAGAGCGCCTGGTTCGGGTGCTGCACGAGCTCGGCGCGAGCGTGTGCGTGGTCGGGGACGACGACCAGACCATCTACCAGTGGCGCGGCAGCGACGTCGGCCAGATCCTCAGCTTCGCCGAGCGCTACCCGGGCGTCGAGCAGATCACGCTGGCCGAGAACTTTCGCAGCAGCGACGCGATCGTGTCGATCGCCCGCGAATTCATCACCAAGAACCAGCGCCGGCTGGCCAAGGCGATGGAGCCGACCCAGGCCCAACCCTACGAGGCGGGCGACGTCTGTGCCTTGACCTTCGAGGACGACGAGGAAGAGGCGGCGTGGCTGGTCAAGACCATCGCCGAGCTGCGCGGGATCGCGTTCACGGACCCCAACGGCGACCAGCGCGGGCTCGCCTATTCGGACATGGCGATCTTGCTGCGGAGCGTTCGCAACAATGGACCGACCATCACCGATGCGCTGCGTGCCGCCGACATCCCCTTCGTGATCAGCGGGATGAACAAGCTCTTCGAGTCGCCCGAGGCCGCGGCCGCGCGCGAGCTCTTCTACTTCATCGCCGACTACGAGCAGGCCTACGTCGCCAGCACGCTGCTCGAGCATTGGCAGCGGGCCGCGCTCGGGGTCGAGGAGGCCAAGCTGATCGCCGCGATCGCCGAGGCCCAGGCGACCCGAGACGAATTCATCGCCGCGCCCGACCAGCAGCGTTGGTCGAATTACAACATTCAGCGGACCTTCAAGCGCTTCCTCGACAGCATCGAATTACGCGAAGAAGGGGTCCCGAACCAGCACGACACCAGCCGCCGCGGCGAGGTCGTGTTCTACAACCTCGGCCGCTTCAGCCAGCTGATCTCGGACTTCGAGACCATTCACTTTCACTCGGCGCCCAAGGACAAGTACGAGACCTTCGCCGGCTTCCTGCGCCACCACGCCGAGGACGCCTACCCCGAGGGCGGACAGGACGTCGCGCTGGCCAGCCCCGACGCGGTCCGAATCATGACCGTGCACCAGGCCAAGGGCATGCAGTGGCCGGCGGTGTTCTTGCCCGCGCTGGTCCGCAATCGCTTCCCGGCCCCGCGCGTCGGCGGTCGCTTGCCGCATCACATCATTCCGGCGGACGCCGTCGCGGGCTTCGATCGCTACCGCGGCGACCTCGAGGACGAGCGCCGGCTCTTTTATGTTGCGATGACCCGGGCGCAAAAATTCTTGTTCATGACCTGGGGCCCGATCCCGGGCAAGAACAACCGCTACGCGCAAGCCTCGGAATTCTGGCAGGACATCTTGGTCTCGAAGTTCGTCAAGCGCAGGCCGCCGCGCTTTGGCGAGCGCGCGCGTTTGCCCGCTCGCGCCAAGGTCTCGGTCGCCAATGTCTCGTTGACCTTCAGCGACCTCAAGTATTTCTTCGCGTGCCCCTATCAATTCAAGCTGCGCATGCTCTACGGCTTCAACGCGCCGCTCGAAGAGGCGCTCGGCTATGGCAAGTCGCTGCACGACGCGCTCGCCGAGGTCCACGCCCGCGCGCTCGAGGGCGACATCGCCAAGCCCAGCGAGGCGCCCGCCCTGCTCGACACCCACTTGCACGTGCCCTACGCCTATCCGGCCCTGCGCGACGACCTGCGCGAAGCCGGCATCACGGCCATCGCCGACTACCTGCGCTCGAATCGGCTCGATGACGTCGAGTTCAGCGAGAAGGCGATCGAGCTCGACCTCGGCAACGGCGTGCGCGTCAAGGGCCGCATCGACCTCGTCCGCCGGATCGCCACCGGCGACACCACCATCGTCGACCTCAAGAGCACCCGCCGGGCCCAGGCCGAGGACCTGACCGAGAACCAGCTGCACATCTACGCGCTCGGCTACCGCGAGCTGACCGGACGCGACGCCGACTATGTCGAGATCTACAACCTCGACGAGGGCAAGGGCGTGCCCCGATCGATCCAGGACGAGCTGATCGACGAGGTCCGCGACAAGGTCCACGAAGCCGCCGACGCCCTGCGCAACAACGACTTCGCGGCCCGGCCCAAACGGAAGACCTGCGCCGAGTGTGACTACCTCGCGCTCTGCAGCGCCGGACGTGCGAAGGTCGGCGGCGGGTGATCGCGGGCGGCGGTGGCGAACTCTCGCCGCGGCTGGGCGAGATGTCGCCGAATCCCGACCTGCTCCTGCCCCGGTTTTCTCGTGATCTCGAACAGTTGGGAGCGCTCGGAGGATCGGTACGCGACCTGCTTTGAGTTGCGGCAGGACGACGACAAACATGTCACAGCTCAACTACATGGCCCTCGAGGGGGTCGGCGACTGCGAGCGAACGATTGTTCAAGTTCGCTTTCAGTTCCGACCCTACTTCCACTACCTCGACACCGCGATCAAGGCGGTCAAGAGCGGCAGCCTCGTGCTCGCCTGGCGGATCCCGACGCGAGCAGAGCGGGCGGCGCTCGACGATCGGCTCCGTGATCGGCTCCGTCAGCGACAAGAAGCGGCGAAGGGGAGTCGCAAGCGGCGAGACAAGCACGTCTACGAGCTCCCCAAAGGCACGTGGATCATGCTCGAGCCTCCACCGTGGCGGCTCGACGAGCCCGAAGAGACCTTCGAGGCCTTTCTCGAGGCGAAGGACGTCTGCGACGAGCGGCCCACGCGACGCAATGTGCCCGGGATCCAGCGGATCGATTGGGACTTCGAGTCCTCTGCGCTGATGTTGGAGCGAGCACCCCAGCTGGTGGAGCCCAGCGAAGACAGCGAAGCTGCGCCGACCCGCGACCGACCTCATGGGCCGCTGATCTGGCTGGCCCCCAACACCTACGTGCTCGAGCGACAAAAGTACGCGGTGCGAGACCTCGAGAACTCGCCCGCGCCACGGCACTCCGCCCTGATCGGACTGGCGACCAGGTCGAAGAAATGGGATGCGGTCGAGCGGCGCGACCTGCCGGAGTCCGAGTGGGCGATCCTGCGCCGCGATCCTCGAGGTGAATTGCGCGATGGCTCGCTGGAGCAGCGGCGCTTCGTCGAGGTCGCGCTCGGAACCCCCGACTTCGCCCTGCTCGAGGGACCGCCTGGCTCGGGCAAGACCACCGCGATCTGCGAACTGATCATTCAGCTGGCCCGCGCGGGCAAGCGCGTGATGCTGGTCGCCTCGACCCACGTGGCGGTCGACAACGTGCTCGAGCGCTTGGTCGAGTGGCAGGACGCGGCCGCGAGCGAAGACAAGCCGATCTTGCCGGTCCGGATCGGCAAGCAGGACAGCATCAGCTCGGAAGCCCTGCTCGCGTGGACCTTCGAGCGGCAACTTCAGACCTGGAAGGGCGAAGTGCTCGACGCTCTCGACGTGCCTCGTGAGGCCGGGGGCGCTGGCGACCCAGCCCGCTCGATCTTGCGCGAGGCCTTGGAGGCGCAGGGCGACTCGGCGCTGGCTCGTTTGATCCTCGACTCGGCCAACTTGGTCTGCGGCACGACGATTGGGATTCTTCAACATCCGGACATCAAGTCGGCCCGCAAGCAGCAAGCGGGCTTCGATCCCTTCGACGTGATGATCCTCGACGAGGCGAGCAAGACGACCTTCACCGAGTTCTTGGTCCCGGCCATGTACGCGCGCCGATGGATGATCATCGGCGATGTTCGCCAGCTCTCCCCCTTCGTCTCCGACGATGACTTGGCCGAGAACCTGCGCGGGCTGATCGACGAGGACCTCGCTCGGGCGACCATCCACGCGGTCGAAGCTGCGGCGGAGCGCGGTGGCGCGCAGGTTCGCAGCGTGGTGGCGGTCGACTCGGAGGTCGAGGCGGATCGCTTCGCAACCGAGGCCAAAGCGCGAGGCGTCGACTTCGTGGATCTCGACCACGTGACCCCGAAGACGCTGCGTGGTGTGCCGGGCTGCGTGCCCGAGCTGCTCTTCGCCGACTTGATCATCGGCAGCCCGAACGCGCTGCGTGACTACGAGCACCGCTTGCCTCGCGACGTGAAGGCGACCGCCGGGCCGATGCCTTCGCTGCCCGACTGGGAGGCCGCGCGACGGGTCTACTTGCACCACAACCGGGAAGAGAGCCTCGATTGGAGCGCCGCGGTCGCGTGGCGACTGGTTCGCCACTACGAACTTCGCCAGAATCCCGCGGAGTCGGAGCGCTATGAGCAGGACCTCCAAGGGTTGCTGCCCGAGAGCCTCGGCGAAGCCAAGGAGGAGCTGCGCCGGAAATTCGACAACATCCGTCGGGTCGCGCTGCCTTCGATCCTCGAGCTCGTCCAGCGGGGCTTTGGACGCCTGCGAGATCAGCGTGACGACTTGCCCCTGACCTCGGGGCTCCCGCGTTGGGTGCTCGAGCCGCGAATGGTCTCGCTGAGCTACCAGCATCGCATGCACCCCGAGATCTCGGCGTTTCCCCGCGAGCGCTTCTATTCGACGACCGAGGGAAACCAGCAGCTCTTGCGCGACGCATCGGGTGTCGCGGGGCGGTCCTGGGGCTACACCCGCCATGCCAGCCGGGCCGAATGGGCCGATGTTCAGGGCAAGAAGGAGAACGGAAATCGAAACTCGCGCGAGGTTCGGGTCGCGCTCGACGAGCTGCGGGCCTTCGCCGCTTGGGCGGCGCTCAACCCAAAGCCGGGAGGGGAGGCGTGGACGGTCGCGTTGCTCACCTTCTATCGCGGGCAGGAAAAGTTGCTGCGTGACGAGCTCCAAAAATTGACCCGGGATCGGGGGCGGAGTCGCAACTTCAAGCTGCCCAATGTTCAGATCACGCTATGCACGGTCGACCGATTTCAGGGTCATGAAGCCGACCTCGTCCTGCTCTCGTTCGTGAAGACGGGCCGACCGAAGAGCTCGGTCGGATTCCTCAACAGTCCGAATCGGCTGAATGTCGCGCTCACCCGCGCTCGCCACCAGATCGTGTTGATTGGCGACAAGCATTTCTTCGCCGAGTGTCGCTCCCCGCTGCTCCAGCAGCTGGCCAACTCGGATCGTTACACCGCCTCGCAGACCTGGGAGACCAACCGATGATCCGCCTCCACCGAACGATCTCCGTCGCCAGCTTCGACGTCGTCGCCACCGTAGCGATCGGGCGTGACCGGCCCGAGTGGTTGGCCGTGGCTCGCCTCGCCGCCGATCTCGGGCCGATCGACGGGGCCGCGATTGTTCGTGAGCTCGGGTTGCCGAGCCCGGTTGGCGGGCGAGTGCTCGATCGCTGCGTGGCGATCGGATTGCTCGCACGCGAGGGGATTCGTGGCCCCGCGGCGCTCTCGGAGCTGGGCCGCAAGGCGCTCGAGTCTGGCGAGGTGCTGGTGCCCGAAGAAGGCACGTGGCGGATCTATACCTGCGACGACCCGCTGATCGACGATCCGATCTTGCATGTCGCGCGGCTGCCGGAGAGCCGCGCGCAGCCCGATCGGCAACAGTCGAAGGGCGAGGCGAAGCCAGCCCAAGCGATACCCCAGCAGACGCCGGCGCGGCTCATGGGTTCGCGGGGTCGCATGTGGAAGTCGATCGCCAAGCAGGGCCCGCGATTCGAAGTGCGGGAGGTTGGTCAACGAGGCTTGTCCGGACCCGATCATCGGCTGAAGCTCGAGGTCGTGTGGGAGCCGGGCGAGGTCGCTGACCTGCGCGCGAGCGGGACCTGGGCGCAGGCCGAGCCGGGGAAGGACGCGAAGGTCGAGATCTCGATCGAGGGGTCGCTGGGCCTGCCCAGCGTCCTCGCCAATCGTCGCTACGACGATCTGTGGAGCTACCTCGTGAGCCTGGGCGCCGATGTCGACCGCGAGGAGGTTCAGGTCGCGATGCGACGCACGAATCGACGAGTCGCTCCTCGTCGCTTCGGCGATCTCACGGGCGGTCAGCGAAGGGCGATGCGCAGCGACCTCGAGGTGCCCAGCTTCCGGCTGGATGCGATCGGGCAATTCGAGCCCAGCCGCCTGACAGACGTGGAGTTGGTCCCGCTGACCGACGAGGACGCACAGCGCTGGGCCGAGTGGCGACTCTGGAACCAGCTCGACGACTACGTGACGCGCGCCCGACTCGACCAGCTCGCGGACGAAGCCATCCAGCCCTTCCGCGGCTATCGGGTCGTGATGCCGAGCCCCGAGCACTGGCTCGACGAGGCGCAGAAAAACCCTGGTGATCCCAAGTCTCGCTTCATCTTCGCGCCCGCCGATCTCGGCCTGTGGAGGCAGTCATGATCGCTCCCATCCAACGCTCCAAGACCATCGCCGTCGACGTTCCCCTCCCGCCGAGCTGGGTTCGTCGAAACCCGACCAAGGACGACAGCGAGGACACGACCTCGGCCAGGTTGTCGCGAGTCGGGCCCCGCGGGGTGTTCCTCGGCCAACTCGTGGAGGCGATCGAGCGCGCGAGCGAAGTGATCCTCGTCGCGTCCTTCTTGCTCGCGGATCAGCGACTCTGTGACGCGCTGCTCGCAGCGAGCGAGCGGAAGGTTCGGGTGTACGTGCTCACGGCGTCCGAGAACCGCTTGCGCGAGCCGAACGACGGTGAGGACTCGTTCGATGCTCGAATGGTCGCGGAGCACAAGCGGCTGTTGGATTCGATGGCTGGCAAGCTGCTCTTGCGCTCGGCGAGCCACTTCCACGCCAAATTCCTGCTCGTCGATCCTCACCGGCCAAGCGCTCGCGGCTGGCTCTCCACCGCCAACTTCAACAAGGCCCTGACGACCTCGGTCGAGCTCGGCCTCGCGCTCGACGAGGCCGCGATCGAGCAGGTGGCCGAGTGGTTCATGTGGGCGTTTTGGACCGAAGCCGAGCACGAGCTCGAGGGGCCCAATCGCTTGGCGGCGGTCCGCAAGCCGCCGGCGAGTCCGAGCGAGCCGACTCGGGCGCCCGTGTTCGCCACGACCAAGCGTCACCAGCAGATCCGGTCCGAGATGCTCGAGATCATCGCAGCCGCGCGGCGCGAGATCTGGGTTGCGAGCTACGGGTTGGCGGTCGATCACGAGGTCGTGCGGGCGTTGATCGAGCGGGCCAAGGCTGGCGTGAAGGTGACCGTGCTGACGCGACCGCGGCCCGCGGTCGCGCAGGCCGTTCAGGCGCTCGCGGCCGCGGGCGCGCACGTGCTGGCCCACGACAAGCTGCACGCGAAGGCGATCTGGTCCGACGCCGGCTCGCTCGTGACCACCGCCAACCTCGAGCGCCACGGCCTCGACGAGGGCTTCGAACTGGCGGTCCGCGTGAGTGGGTCGATCGAAGCCGCGTTGAGGCAGACGCTCGAGGATTGGTCGCGGGCGTTCCCGTGGGCGTTCGAGCCGAGCGCATTGCCGCGCGTCGGGGAGATCATCGCGGTCGACAAGGGCCTGCGGGACGTTCAGAAGGTGAAGCAGACCCAAGAGGTCGTGTTGAAGGCCGTCGAAGTCGACGATGTTCGCGAGCTCGACCGAGCGCCCGAGCCCGAGCTCGTTCCGCCCCAGGGACAGGTGCTCGCCGCCGAGCTCCACTACATGTGGACAGTCAAAGCGGCGCAGCTGCCTCGGGGCGCCAAGCCGGTGTTGGAGACGGTCGAGTCGACGGTCGCTGGCAAGAAGGGCGAGCCCAAGCGGGTCGAGACGAAGCGAGCCTACGATCCTCCGGTGTACGAGCTCGCGGGCCAGCGCTACGTAGCGATTCAATCGCTCGACCAACTCGGGCCCGCCGAAGCGCTCGCGCGGCAATTTCGAGCGAGGATCGTCGTCGCATGAGCAGGCATTCGCAAAAACCAGAGGTGGTCTTGGTCAGCTGGATCAGCGTCAATCATGGCGCGGCGCCGCTGCTGACCGCGATCGAGGACCCGGAGAGCCCCTTTTGC
>JAMHUH010000110.1:0-16820 GCA_035904925.1 Nannocystaceae bacterium | reverse complement strand
ACCATGTACACGTTGGTTGTCCGCTGACATCCGCCAGCATCGCGTCCAACGATTCCCCGAAGTGTTGCTCGAACAAGTCGCGAAATTCTTCTGCGCTGCTCTCCCTCACATCCGCCTGCCAGAAGTCTCGAAACGCGTCGAGACCATGGCGCCGGACGATCCAATACACGATCCAACGACCCACCACGTACGTGTCGGGTTCGGCGTGTTCGATCTCGAGTTGCTCATCGACATCGATGTCCAAACCCGGTCCGAATGCGATGACCGGATTGCTCTCCTCGAAGACCGTGGCCAGTCCCTCGGTCAACAGCGGTCGGCCCCGGCGCCAAGCGGACAGATGGAGAGCATGGACGAGTTCGTGTTTGCGCAGGGGCTGGGAATCGAAAATTCGTATCTCACCGTCCACGATTCGGGTGCACCCAACCGCGCCGCATCGCTCGGTGACGTCCTCCGGGTCCAACTGGTAGTAGGTCGTGTGGAAGATCTGGTCGCGCGAGATTCCCAGACGCGCGCCGACGGCCGTCATCCAGCGCTCTCCATAGTCGACCGTGCCCTCGCAAAGGTCCTCGTCTGTCGCGTAGGAGAGGACCTCGCCTTCGAAGCGAAGCGGCGGCAAGTCATCTGCCGGCTGGCATCCGAGCATCATCAAAACCAGGCAAGGTTTTGCTGCGCGCGCGAACCGTCGAGAAGTCGGTGACATGGTGCTGGGATCCACGACTGGGCGAGTCGGGCTCTTGGAGTCCTCGTCGGCTCAGCCCGAGTCTACCCTGCCGGTTCGATGACCGTTCGGGCGAGTCGCCGCGCGCGGCGTCGGGCCTTGCGACCGGCCTGGCGCCGCTCGATCCGACGCCGAATCACGTAGAACGAGGGGATCAAGAAGAGCGTGATCGTGGTCGCGAAGATCAGCCCATAGCCGAGCGCCAGCGACATCGGGGAGAGCACGGCGTCGCGGCCCCCGAGCCCGTAGGCGGTCGGCATCACGCCGGCGACCGTCGTCAGCGTGGTCAGCAAGACCGGCCGCAGCCGCTCGGACGCGATCTGGGCGACGTGGTCGATCAGGCTGGCCTCGCTCTCGCCCATGCCCGAGCGACTCAGCGCGTCGACCATGACGATCGCGTCGTTGACGACGACGCCCGAGAGCCCGGTGACGCCGAGCAGGGCGAAGAGCGAGATCGGGATGCCGTGGGCGGCGTAGGCCCAGACCACGCCGATCAGCCCGAGCGGGACCGCCGAGATCACGAAGAGCGCCTGGGTCAGCGAGCCGCTCAGGAGCATCACGATCAACACGATGCCGATCAGCGCGAGCCCGAACACCAGCGGCATCTCGCCGAGGGTCTCGCTGGTCTTGCTGGCCTCGCCCGCGATCGTGACCTCGAGGTCGCTGGCTTGCTCGGTCCGCAGCTCGAGCATCGCGGGGCTCAGCTCGGTCTGCATGCGCGCCGCCAAGGAGCTGGCGGTCTGGCCCGAGTGAGCCTCGATCCGGCCGGTGAAGGTGATCGTGCGGACGCCCTGGCGACGATGCCGGGCGGCCAGGGCGTCGACCTCGACCGGCTCGACCAGCTCGCGCAGGGTGTGGAGTCGGCCATCGTCGCCGCGGATCGAGCTGCTCAAGAGCAGATCGAGGTCGGCGCGGGCGGCTGGGTCGAAGCGAACCCGAATCGCGACCGGGTCTTGGCCCTGGCGCAGCTCGGTCACCGGCAAGCCGAAGAACGCGGCTTGGATCGCCCGGGCGACCGCGGTCGCGGGGACCTGCTCGAGCGCCATTCGCCGGTGATCGAGGCGCAGATCGATCTGGCGCACGCCCGGTCGCTCGTCGCTCTCGAGGTCGACCACGCCGGGCAGCCCGCTGAGGTAGCTGCGGACCTCGGCCGCGGCGTGGTGCCTGAACTCGTCGTCGCGGCTGGAGACATGGACCTGGACCGGCTGGCCGAGCGGCGGACCGATCCGGCGGGCCTCGAAGATGACCTCGACGCCGGCAGGGATGTGAAGGTGCTGCTCGATCTGCTCGATCCAGGCGTTCGCCCCGTGGGCGCGATCGTTGATCAGGTAGAGCGCGACGTAGGCCTCGTGCTCGGCCGAGCCGCGCTCGCGCTCGGGCAACACGAAGTCCTGATGACCGATGCGCGCGGTCATGCCCTCGAGATCGTCGCCGACGATCTGCGGCAGCTGCTGCTCGAGCCCACGCACGATCGCCTCGGTCCGCTCGATCGGAGTGCCGAGCGGCGCGGCGATCTTCAGGTAGACCGCGTCGCTGTCGTCCTGCGGAAACAACACGACCGGGACCGAGGTGCGCAGGTACTGGATCGTGACCACGAAGAGGCCAGCGAACGCGATCACGACCAGGGGCGCGAAGCGGAGCACGCGATGGAGCAGGGCGCCATAGAACCGCTCGAGCGCGAGGATCCAGCGGGCCTTGCCTCGGCCTCGACGCTCCTGCGGGGGCGGCTCGTTCGGGTCGACGACGCGCTCGGGGCTCTTGGTCCCGCCAGGGCCCGAGTGATGGCGGCCGACGAAGTGGCTCGGCAGCACGAAGAAGCACTCGAAGAGCGACACGGACAAGGTCAAGATGACGATCACCGGGATCGCCCACGAGAACTTGCCGGGCAGACCGCCGAGCAAGAAGAGCGGCGTGAACGCGAGGATCGTGGTCAGCGAGGAGCCGAGCACCGGCAGGGCCATCTCGCGAGTGCCACGCAGGGTCGCGACCTCGAGCTCGACGCCCTGCTCGATGTAGAACGCGATCCGCTCGGACACGACGATCGCGTCGTCGACGACGATGCCGATCACCAGCACGAAGCCGGCCAGCGAGATCATGTTGATGGTGATGCCGATCAGGGGCATCACCGCAGCCACGCCGATCAACGCGAAGGGCATGCCGAAGGCGACCCAGAACGCGATCCGACCGGACAAGAAGAGCAGCAGCACGCCCAGGACCAAGATCACGCCGCCGATCCCGTTGGAGATCACGACCGAGAGCCGGTTGCGGGTCTGCCGAGACAGGTCGTTGAAGACCCGGGCCTCGACCCCCTCGGGCAGCTCGACGCTGGCCAAGAGCGCATAGATGGCGTCGACGGTGTCGAGGATGTCGGCGTTCTCGCGCTTGCGGATCAGCAGCGCGACGCTCGGCTGGCCGTCGGCCCGAGGCCGCAGCGCGAGGTCCTCGCGGCCGAGTCGAACTTGGGCGACGTCGCCGATCGTCAGCGCGCCGCCAGCCGGACCACGAAAGCGCAGGATGGTCGCGGCGATCTCCTCGACGTCGCGGTACTCGCCCGAGAGCACGACCTGCTTTTGCTCGGGCCAGCTGGTCAGCCGCCCGCCGGTGCTGGTCACGTTGCGCCGCTGCAGCGCGGCCATCACCTCGTCGAGCGTGACCTCTTGGGCGCGAGCGCGGACCGGATCGAGCAGGACCTCGATCTCGGGATCGCCGAGCCCGACCTGATGGACGACGCCGACCCCGGCGATCGCCTCGAGCTGGGGTCGCAATTGATCGGCCGCGAGCGCGAGCTGCCCATCGGGCCCGATCAGCGCGACCTCCATGACGATGGTCTTGGTCGGGTTGAAGCGCGAGAGCACCGGCGGCGCCTCGAGCTCGGCCGGGAGATCGGCGATCGAGTCGAGCGCCTTTTGCAGATCCTGCTCGACCTGCTCGACCTGGTCGGGCCCGAGGTCTTCGAAGAGCTCGACCGTCAGGCGTGAGATGCCTTCGCGCGAGACCGAGCTGTACTCCTCGATCCCATCGATCTCGCGGATCGCCTCTTCGATCGGGATGGTCAGCTTGGCCTCGACCTCGTCGGGCGAGGCGCCCGGCAAGATCGTGGTGATCACGACCTGGTTGATGGTGACCGCCGGGAAGCCCTCGCGCTGGGTGCGAGTGATGACGACCATGCCGATCAAGAACACCGCGATCGTGATCACGTGGACCAACGCCGGCCGGTGAATGAAGAATCGGATCATGGCGGGCTGGGCTCCGCGAGCACGTCGAACTCGACCAGCACGCCGTCGGCGAGCGCGTGCTGGCCCGAGCACGCGACCAGCCGGCCCGCCTCGAGCCCGCCGAGCAGCTCGACCTCGTCGACGCCATAGCTGCCGGTTCGGATCGCCCGGACCCGCGCGACCCGGATCTCTCGACCCTCGCGGGCCTTCGGCAGGTCGGGCTCGACGACCAATTCGAATACGACCAGCTCACCGCCGCGCCGGGTCAGGGCCGAGCGCGGGACCACGACCCGCTCGGCCGCGCTGCGCAGCGGCAGCGTGGCGGTCACGACCATGCCGGCGC
The DNA here is from genome assembly GCA_035904925.1 of Nannocystaceae bacterium. Taxonomy (GTDB): domain Bacteria; phylum Myxococcota_A; class Polyangia; order Nannocystales; family Nannocystaceae; genus Plesiocystis. Next base: position 12,544 of record JAMHUH010000110.1, on the reverse strand, counting down.
GAATCCGGCCCTCGGGGTTGTCGAGGTGATACTCGACGTCGAAGAGGCCGGTCATCGGGTCGGCGCTGGGCGAGGCCGCCGCGAAGCTGGCCGAGAACATCTCGCCGCCGAGATCCTCGACGCGCAGGCTGGCCGGCGCGGCTTCGTCGAGGCGACCGATCTCGGCCCCGGCCAAGCCGACGTGAACGCGGATCTTGGTCAGGTCGACCAGGTCGAGCAGAGGCGCCCCCGCGCCGATCGTGTCGCCGAGGTCGACGCTGCGACGGGTGACGATGCCGGCGATCGGCGCCTCGATCTTGGTGTCGCGGGTCGAACGTCGGGCCGAGCCGAGCTCGATCCGGGCGCCCTCGATCGCCGCGCTCGCGCGGTCGACCGCGAGCTGGGCGGTGTCGAGCTGGGCCTTGGCCAAGCTGCCCTTGTCGAAGAGCGCCCGGTTGCGTGCGTACTCGGACTCGGCGAAGGCGAGGACCTGCTCGAGCGCGTCGACTCGCGCGTTGGCGCCCGACACCGCCACGCGCTGCCGCGACGCGTCGACCCGCAGCAGCGGATCGCCGAGCGCGACCAAGTCGCCGTTGTCGACGTCGAGCTCGAGCACGCGACCACCGACCTCGGCCCGAATGTTGGCCTCGCGCCAGGCCGCGCTCATGCCCGTCGTCGTCAGCTCGCGGTCGACTCGACCGAGCCGCGCTCGACCGGCCTGGACCCGAATCGCGCCGACGCCTGGATCGGCGATCGCTTGGGCGGGCGCGGGCGCGATGTCTTCGCGCGCGCAGCCGAGCGCACTGCCGAGCAGCATCAGCGCCAGCAGCCGCGCGGTCGTGGCCCTTGCGACCATTGAGCCCGAGATCCCACGCCCGCGCGCCCAGGTCAATGCGCCGTCCATGCACGAGGGCGGCGTCGCGTTGCGACACCGCCCTCGTGGTTGGCCTTCGTGGGCCCGAGACGCCGATTCAGCTCGCGGCCGGCGTATTGTTTCGGAACGTGTAGCTGAAGGTCGCCACGCCGTCGCGCTGGTCTTGGGGGTCGAGCTCGAGGCCCTCGAGCGCCCCGACCACACAGGTGGCCAGACCTTCGCTGACCGAGGTGCGGTTCTTGTCCCAGGCGAGCTGGGTGATCTTGCCGGTCTTCTTCTCGACCGTGAAGGTCACGGTCAGCTTGCCAGCCAGCTGCGGGTTGAAGGCCAGCTGCTTGTCGTAGCAGGCCTGGAGCGCGTCGGCGCGGGTGTCGAGCAGCTGCGAGGTGTCGGACTCGTAGGTGGGCGTGTCGCGAGCGACGAAGGCACAGCCGAACGAGGAGACGAGAGCAGAGGCGATGACGAGGGTCGAGATCTTGGTACGCATGATGATGTCCTTCACGTGGCTCGGTCGACTCATTCGCCCTTGTGCTCGACGGTCTCGACCTTGGCCTCGCCGGTCTCGGGATCGACGGTCTTCTTGGTCTCGACGAAGTCCTGCTCGAGGATGGTGAACTCGACCCGGCGGTTGGCCTCGCGGCCAGACTCGCTGTCGTTGCTCTGGATCGGCTGGGTCTCGCCGAAGCCCTCGGACACCAGCCGGGTCTTCTGGACCTTGCCCTTCTTGACCAGGTGGTCCATCACGGCCTTGGCCCGCTTCTCGGACAGGGTCATGTTGTAGGCGTCCTCGCCCTCCGACGAGGCGTGGCCCTCGACCCGGATCTTCTTGAGCCGCGGGTTGTCGTTCATCACCTGGGCGACCTCGGCCAGCAGCGAGTTGGACTCGGGCTTGATCGTCGCCTTGTTGAAGTCGAACTGAACCTTCTCGCGGATGATGATCTTGTCGTCGGTGACCTCGACCCGCGCCTCTTCCTTGGGCGCCTCGACGGCGAGCGGCGCAGCGGAGGGCTCGATGACCTTCGCAGATTGACTCTCGAACACGCGGGGACCACAGCCGGCCAGGGTCGAAACCAAGAGGGGAAGCAAGACGGGAAGCAAGCGGAGGCCGAGGAGAGGACGGATTGCGTTCGTGGAAGTGTTCTTCGAGATGTTCATGACGCGAGCAGTTGGACGCTGACTAGCACGTTCCTTGCGGCGCCATCAGCCCCGCCACGCTGCGAGTTTCCGCAGAACGACGCTCGAGCGAGTCGCCACGCCGAGCCGCCGCGACCATCACATACCGACTCCTCTTCGACCTTCGGACGTAACGTGAAATACTGCTGGTCGCGGTCAGTCGTCCGCCGAGAAGCCCCATGTCGAGCCTGCGCGTCGTCATCGTCAGCGATACCCATGGTTTCCACGATCAGGTCGAAATTCCGGAGGGCGACATCCTGATTCACGCGGGCGATGGTTGCAGCCGTGGAACGCTGGACGAGGCCGCTGCGTGGCTCGACGCGCTTCGTCGACTCCCCCACGCGCACAAGCTGGTGATCGCTGGCAACCACGACCGCTGCTTCGAAACTACGCCGCAATCGATTCGTGGGCTAACGAAAGGCCTGACCTACCTGCAAGACTCGGAGGTGACGATTGCGGGTCTGCGCTTTTGGGGCGCGCCTTGGCAGCCCTGGTTCTTGTCCTGGGCGTTCAACCTGCAACGCGGGGCCCCGATCGCTCAGAAGTGGGCGTTGATCCCCGACGACATCGACGTGCTGATCACCCACGGTCCGCCGGCGGGGATCCTCGACGAGACCTGGGACACGCGCTCGGTCGGCTGCGAGGATTTGCTGCGTGTGACTCAGCGGATTCGCCCGCGTCTCCACGTCTTCGGCCACATCCACGAGAGCTACGGCGCGCTCGAGCGCGAGGGCACGCTCTTCGTCAACGCCAGCACCTGCACGCTCGGCTACCAGCCCAGCCAGGCGCCCGTGATCGTCGACCTGCCCTGCGATCGCACGAAACCCGCGAGCCTGATCCACATCGGGCCGCGGGTCTCGAAGCGCTGAAGCGCGGGGTCGAAGCTCAGCCCGGGCCTTCGGCGGCCGGACCGATCTCGTCGGCGCCCTCGCCCACGACCGGGGCATCGGCCCCCTCGGGCACGCCGGTCTTGATCTCGCCCTCGTCCAACATCGGAGCGGTCGGCGAGTCCAGAGCGGTTGGGGAGTTCGGAGCGGTCGGCGAGGTCGGCTGATCGCCGCTCGGCGGATGCCCCTGAGTCTTGCGCGTCGCGGCCGGGCGCCGGTTGGCCCGCGGATCCGGCCCGAGCAGCTCGTCCATGATGTTCTTGACCTCGTACTTGGCCATCAGCTCGTCCTTGAGGTCGCGGCGACCTTGGTGGAGCTTGCGAGCCGAGAGCCGCTCGTCGATCTGATCGCGCAGCGCCTCGAGCGGGAGGTCGCCCGGCGGATACTTGCCGAACACCTTGATCACGTGGAAGCCGAACTTGGTCTCGACCGGCTTGCTGACCTCGCCTGGCGCGAGCGCGAACGCGGCGTCGGAGAATTCACCGACCATGCGATCGGCCGAGAAGATGCCCAGATCGCCGCCCTTGCGGGCGCTCGGACCCTCCGAGTACTTGATCGCCAAGGTCGTGAAGTCGGCCCCGGGCGCGGTGACCTCGGCGTAGATCTCGTTGGCCTTCTTCAGGGCCTCTTCACGCCACTGCTTCTTTTGCTCCTCGGTCGGCTCGGTCACGGCCTCACCGGGGTTCGGGCGCTCTTCGGGGCCGACGCGGACCAAGATGTGCGCCGCACGGACGCGCTCTTTGTCCTTCTTGTAGTTCGGCTTGATCTTCTCGTACTCCTCGAGGATCTCCGGCTCGGTGACGGTCAGCTTGCCGTCGGCCTCGAGGATCGCTCGCTCGAGCAGCTCGGTCAGGTAGAGCGCCCGCAGACTCGCTTCGCTCTCACCACGGCGGGCGAGGTGCTTGTCCCAATCCTTGATGCCGCGCTTTTGGGCCTCTTCGCGCTGAGCCAGCTCGTCCTTGTCGTACGAGAGGTTGCGGCTCTCGGCCTCTTGCCGAAGGATCTCTTGGTAGATCAGGCGGTCGACGATCGACTTGCGATAGCGACGGTCCGCGGTCTTGGGGATGTCGCGGCCACGGTCGGCGTACTTCTTGAGCTTGAGATCGTAGATGGCTCGGAAGTCGGCGCTGGTGATCTCCTTGCCGTTGACCAGCGCGACCGGACCATCGGGGATCGCGGCCAGGTCACCCGTGGCGGTCTGGCCGTCTTTGCCCTCGACCTTGCCGACGCCGTCGGTCTTCTGCGGCTCGGGAGCCTTGGGGCAGGCGATCAAGAGCAGGCTGAGCGAGGAGATGAAGCCGAGAGAAATCAGTGAGCGCATGGAAGCCTCATGCGAGCCGCTTGGCCCGCTCGGGCGCGCATTGTAGTTCGCGGGCCGACGCCCTTCCACCCCAGGGCTCGGCGTGCGTCAGGTCTCGCGTTGTCGTCGGGGCGAGTTGCCGTACCATCCCGCGCTGCGATGGCTGACTTGGTCCAAATCCGTGGAAGCAAGGCGAGCGCCGGCTCGGCGGGCGTCCAGACCCACGCCGCGAGCTCCGAGGGCCCACGGATCTACATGGAGACCTTTGGCTGCCAAATGAACGAGGCCGACACGGCGCTCGTGCTCGGCCGCCTCGGCGACGACGGCTGGCAGCGGGTCGACGATCCCGGCGCCGCGGATCTCGTGCTGATCAACACCTGTGCAGTGCGCGAGAAGGCCGAAGATCGCGTCTACGGCCGGACCACCCAGCTGCTCAAGTATCGGGCCGACAACCCCGACCTCGTCATCGGCATCACCGGGTGCATGGCCGAGCACCTGCGCGAGAAACTGGAAGAGCGAGCGCCCCACATCGCGCTGGTCGCCGGGCCCGACAGCTACCGCAACATCGCCGCGCTCGCTCGCTCGGCGCTCGCCGGGCATCGGGCCGTCGACGTGCTGCTCGACAAGGCCGAGACCTACGAGGGCCTCGACGGCCACGCCGAGAACGGCGTCTCGGGCTTCGTCACCATCCAGCGCGGCTGCGACAAGTTCTGCACCTTCTGCGTGGTCCCCTTCACCCGCGGTCGCGAGCGCGGCGTGCCCCCGCGCGAGGTCCTGCGCCAGGTTCGACGCCTCGCCGAGCAGGGCATCCAAGAGGTCACGCTGCTCGGCCAGACCGTCAACTCCTACGTCTGGGAGGACGTCGACTTCGCCGACCTGCTGAAGGCGGTCGCCCAGATCGAGGGCATCACGAGGATCCGCTTCACCTCGCCCTACCCGATCGATTTTTCGGCCCGGGTGATCGAGGTCCTGGCGAGCGAGCCCAAGGTCGCGCCCTACGTCCACCTGCCGGTCCAGTCGGGCTCGGATCCGGTGCTCGAGCGGATGCGCCGCGGCTACGACGTCGCCACCTACCTGCGCTTGATCGCGGACCTGCGCGCCGCCGTGCCGGGGATCGCGATCTCGACCGACTTGATGGTCGGGTTTTGCGGCGAGACCGACGAGGATCACCGGCGCACGATCGAGCTGATGCGCGCGGTCGAGTTCGACTTCGCGTTCATGTTTGCGTACAGCGATCGCGAGATCACCTACGCGAGCAAAAAATTGGTCGACGACGTGCCGGAGGCGGTCAAGCAGGCTCGGCTGCGCGAGGTCATCGACCTGCAAGAGCTGCACACGCGAGCCAAGCACGCCGCCCGGATCGGCACCGACGAAGAGGTGTTGGTCTCGGCGATCAGCAAGCGCGGCAACCTGCTGGTCGGCAAGACCCCGCGCTTTCAGAAGGTCTTGATGCCGCTCGGCTCGGCGCAGATCGGCGAGCGCGTGATTCGGCGGATCACCGGATCGACGGGTCACTCGCTGCTCAGCGAAGTGAAGCTGGCCGAATAGCGAGCATCAGCGGGCCAGCCACTGGGCGATCGCCACGATCGCCTCACCCGCTGCGTCGAGCATCGGCGTGGCCTGAAACACGTGGCCCTGGCCCGGCCAGACTTGCAGCTCGACCTCGCCGCCGGCCGCACGCACGCGCTCGGCCAGAGGGGTCGAGTCGTCGAGCAGCGCCTCTTCGGCGCCGGCTTGGATCAGCAGCGGCGGCAGCCCGCCGAGCTCGCCCCAGAGCGGTGAGACCCGCGGGTCACGACGATCGAGGCTGCCCGCGTAGCGACCCGCCATCAGCTCGAGCCCGGGCCGGGCAAAGAAGGCGTCGGTCTGGCTCTGGGCGTCGATCGACGCCCCGCTCAGGCTCAGATCGGTCCAGGGCGACATCAACACCACGCGCTCGGGCAGGCGCTCGCCCGCGTCGCGCAAGGCCATGACCAAGCTCAAGGCCAAGCCGGCGCCCGCCGAGTCGCCGAGCAAGGTGCGGCTGTGCGAGTCGGGCAGCGCTCGCCAGAGCGCGAGCATGTCGGCCAGCGCGGCTGGGCAGGGATGCTCGGGCGGCTGGCGATAGCGAGGCAGCAACACCGGCGCGCCGAGCCGGCGCGAGAGTCGAGCCGCGAGCGGGCGGTGGGTCTCGGGCGAGCCGAGCGAATAGCCGCCGCCGTGCAGGTGGACGAGCGGAGCCCGGTCGCTGCGCTCGAGCCCCAGGCACTCGATCCGCAGGCACGCGATCCCACCGAACTCGAGCCGCTCGAGCGCGTGCTCGGGCATCGCGACCTCGGTCAACCCGAGCAAGCGAGCGAAGCCCTCGCGCTGCTGCTCGACCGGCAGATCGAGATCGAGGTTGGCGAGCCGACGACGCAGCTTGGCGGCGCCCGCTCGCCGCGGTCGAAAGCCCTCGCTCATGCTTGCCCCGTCATCCAGGCCATGAAGGCGCGATCGAGCCAGCTCGGCGAGACCCGCTTGGCCGCCATCGCCAGCTTGGTCTGCAGCCCGACCGGCCAGTGCACGCGCGCCCTTCGACCGCGCGCGTGGGCGGCCGCGAACACGACCTCGGCGACGTCCTCGGCCTCGAGGTGGACGCCGAGTCGACCCATGCTGGTCGCCTTCGCGGTGTTGGTCAGCAGCGCGGTCGCGACGAACATCGGCATCACGTCGCAGACGGCGATGTCGTGGCGGCGCCACTCGACGTCGAGCGCCTCGCTCAGCCCACGCACGAATTGCTTGGTCGCGCCGTAGCTGGCCATCTCCGGGATCCCGTAGATCGCCGAGGCCGACGAGAGGTTGATCAGGCGGGCGCCAGGGGTGTCGCGCAGGAGCGGAAAGGCTCGATGCGCGACCTCCAGCAGGCCTTGGACGTTGACCGCGATCATCCGGCGGTGAGCGGCGAGATCGATCTGCTCGAAGCGGCCGACGCTCATGACCCCGGCGTTGTTGAGCAAGACATCGAGGCGACCTTCGCTGTGCTCGGCGAAGTGCTCGAGCCCGGCCGCGATGCTGGAACCATCGCAGACGTCGAGGCGTCGCCAACAGACCTTGCTCGGCCCTCGCGCTCGGGCGATCTCGGCGGCGAGCCGAGCGAGGCCGGCCTCGTCGATGTCGTAGAGGCCGAGGGTGAAGCCGGCCGCGGCGAAGCGCAGCGCGCAAGCCCGACCGATGCCCTGGGCCGCCCCCGTGATGAAGATCGTCTCGGCCATGCGCTCGCGCGAGCTTGCCACAGCGACTCGCCGAACTCGCGTTCGGCGAGCGTGGCCGCGCAACGGCGATCATTGACAGCCCGACGAGCCCGAACGACCCTCCCCGGACCATGAGCAAGGTCCTGATCATTGGCGCCGGAGGAGTTGGAGGCGTCGTCGCGCACAAATGCGCGATGAACTCCGACGTGTTCAGCGAGATCACGCTCGCCAGCCGGACCAAGTCCCGCTGCGACAAGCTCGCGGCCGAGATTGCCGAGATGCGCGGGGTGAAGATCGCGACCGCGGCCGTCGACGCCGACGTGGTGGCCGAGACCGTCGCGCTGATCCGCGACGTGAAGCCCGAGCTGATCATCAACGTCGCCCTGCCCTACCAGGACCTGACGATCATGGACGCCTGCCTCGAGACCGGCGTCCACTACCTCGACACCGCCAACTACGAGCCCAAGGACGTGGCCAAGTTCGAGTACTCGTGGCAGTGGGCCTACCGCGAGCGCTTCGAGAAGGCCGGGCTGATGGCCCTGCTCGGCTGCGGCTTCGATCCCGGCGTGACCGGGGTGTTCACGGCCCACGCGGCCAAGCACCACTTCGACGAGCTGCGCTACCTCGACATCGTCGACTGCAACGCCGGCAGCCACGGCAAGGCCTTCGCGACCAACTTCAACCCCGAGATCAACATCCGCGAGATCACCCAGCCGGGTCGCTACTGGCAAGACGGCGCGTGGGTCGAGATCCCGGCGATGAGCATTCATCAGCCGATCGCCTACCCCGACATCGGCGAGCGCGAGTCCTACGTGCTCTATCACGAGGAGCTCGAGTCGCTGGTCAAGAACTTCCCCACGCTCCAGCGTGCGCGCTTTTGGATGACCTTTGGGCAGGAGTACCTGACCCACCTGCGCGTGCTCGAGAACGTCGGCATGACCTCGATCAAGCCGATCGTCTACCAGGGCGTCGAGATCGTGCCCTTGCAGTTCCTCAAGGCCGTGCTGCCGCCGCCCGAGACCCTCGGCGAGAACTACTCGGGCCAGACCTCGATCGGCTGCCAGATCCGCGGGCTCAAGGACGGCAAGCCCAAGAACTACTTCGTCTTCAACAACTCGGATCACGCGGCCTGCTACCGCGAGGTCCGGGCCCAAGCGATCAGCTACACGACCGGCGTGCCGGCGATGATCGGCGCCAAGCTGATGCTCGAGGGCACCTGGAAGCGGGCCGGCGTCTACAACGTCGAGGAATTCGATCCCGATCCCTTCATGGCCCAGCTCAACGTCCAGGGCTTGCCCTGGCAAGAGCAGGTCGACATCGACCTGCCGCACGCCTACGACTGAGGACACGAACGCAGCAATGGCGATCGATTACGCGGCCACGCCCAGCCCCTGCTTCGTGCTCGAGGCCTCGCGCCTGCGCGCCAACCTCGAGCTGCTCGCTCGCGTGCAGCGAGAGAGCGGCGCGACGATCATCTGCGCGCTCAAGGGCTTCGCGATGTACGGGACCTTCCCCTTGGTCCGCGAGTACCTCCCGGGCGTGACCGCGAGCTCGCTCAGCGAGGCCCGCTTGGGCGCCGAGGAATTCGGCGGCGAGATCCATGCCTATTGCCCGGCTTACATCCCGGACGAGGTCGAAGGCATCGCCGAGCTGGCCTCGCACCTGACCTTCAACTCGGTCAGCGACTACCTGCGCCATCGGAGCAAGCTGAAGAGCCGCAGCGCTGGCCTGCGCATCAACCCCGAGTACGCCGAGGTCGAGACCGACCTCTACAACCCCTGCGTCCCCGGCTCGCGCCTCGGCGTGACCGCGGCCGCGCTCGGGGGCGTGCTGCCCGAGGGCATCGAGGGCCTCCACTTTCACACGCTCTGCGAGAAGGGTTCCGACACACTCGAGCGGACCCTCGAGCATGTCGAGCGCAAATTCGGCGAGCTGCTCCACCAAGTCCGCTGGCTCAACATGGGCGGCGGTCATGCGATCACCCGCGCTGGCTACGACGTCGAGCGCTTGATCCGGCTGGTCCGCGAGCTCCGGGCTCGCCACCCGAACCTCGAGCAGATCGTGCTCGAGCCGGGCAGCGCCGTCGGCTGGCAGACCGGCGAGCTGGTCTCGACCGTGCTCGACATCGTCGAGAACCAAGGCGTCCGCACGGCCATGCTCGACGTCTCGTTCACCGCCCACATGCCCGACACGCTCGAGATGCCCTACCGGCCGCGCGTGCTCGGGGCTCGCGACGGACAGGCCGACGAAGTCCCTGCGGGCGAAGGTCACCGCTATCACCTCGGCGGCCAGACCTGCCTCGCCGGCGACTTCATCGCCGACTACGTGTTCGAGCGCCCGCTCGAGGTCGGCGATCGCGTCGTGTTCTGGGACATGATCCACTACACGATGGTCAAGACCTCGACCTTCAACGGCATCACCTTGCCGGCGATCGCGATCTGGCGCGAGGACGACACGCTCGACGTGCTCAAGCGCTTTGGCTACGAAGACTACAAGCGCCGGCTCTGAGCCGAGCGCTGAACGAAACCCCGAGCACAAAAAAGGGCGGCCCTCTCGGGCCGCCCTCTCGTGTTTGCGTCATCGCTTCAATCGCTCGATCAGCGCCGAGGCGATGCTGTCAGGTACCTGCTCATAGCGATCGAGGCTCATCGCGTGGCTGCCTCGACCTCCGGTCAGGCTGCCGAGATCGCTCGCATAGTCGAACATCTCGGCCAGGGGCACGCGGGCGATGATCGCCACGCGATCCCCGGTGATGCGGGAGTCGACGATCGCCCCGCGACGGCGGACCAGGCTGCCCTGAACCGCGCCGAAGCGGGCGCGCGGGACGTCGACCTCGACCCGCATCACGGGCTCGAGCAGGCGTGGCCCGGCGAGCGGCAGCGACTTCTCGAGCGCGTCTCGTGCGGCGATGCCAAACGCGAGCTCGCTCGAGTCCTTCGGGTGCATCTTGCCGTCGTGGAGCTCGACCTCGACCCCGACGACCGGCGCCCCGACGAGCGGACCGGCGACGAGGGCCGCTTGGAAGCCCCGGTCGCATGCGCCGATGTACTCGCGTTGGATTGCGCCCCCGCGAACCCGATCGACGAAGCGATAGCCGATGTCCGAGTCCTCGATCGGTCGAAGGACTCCGCTGACGCCGGCGTACTGGCCACTGCCACCGTGTTGCTTGCGGTGGAGGTGGTCGAAGGCGACCGCTCGAGTGAGGGTCTCGCGATAGGCGACCTGAGGGGCGCCGAGTTCGACGCGCAGCTGGTGCTCGTCGTCGAGTCGCTCTGCGTAGAGCTCGAGTTGCAGGGCCCCAGTGCCGGCGATCAGCGTCAATCCGCTCTGCGGATCGAGGCCAACGCGAAGCGAGGGGTCCTCTCGGGCGAAGCGCGCGAGCGCCTTGGTCAACGCCTCGAGGTCGGCGTCCTGTTCGGGACGCAAGGTCCGCGAGACCACGGGGTCGGGGACCTCGAAGCTCGCAACCTCGAGGGCGAGGGCTCGGCCGGTGGCGGGGTCGTCACCGACCAAGGTGTCGCCGGACTCGAGCGAGGTGCCGAAGAGCCCGACGATCTCGCCGGCGCCAGCCGACTCGATCGGGGTTGGGGCGTCGGCGTGAAGCCGCATCACCCGACCGACGCGCAGACGCTTGCCGGTCCGCCGCGAGCTCGCCGACGCGCCGCGTTCGAGCGTGCCTTGATAGACACGGACATAGGCGAGCGCGCCGAAGCGGGTCTCATCGACCTTGAACACGAAGGCGACCGTGGGAAGGTCGTCCTGTGCGCACAGCTCGACGATCGTCGAGCCTCGATCGGCGTCGACGCGCCGAGCCTGGTTGGGGACCTCGCCCGGATGCGGGAGATAGTCCACCACGGCGTCCAGCACCGGCTGCACGCCTTGGTCGTGGAACGCCGACCCGAAGAGCACGGGCATGATCCGGTGAGCGAGGGTCGCCCGACGGATCGCGGCGCGAAGGCTCTGTGCATCGACGTCTGCGTCGACGTCCGCGCGCTCGAGCGCGAGCTCGAGCAAGGTCTGGTCATGGCGCGAGACCATGTCGATCAAGCGCTCGCGCGCCTGCTCGACCGCCTGCGCGAGCGCGGGCGGGACCTCGTCGATGCGGAGCTGCTCGCCCCGCTCGCCTTCGAAGCGGATCACCCGACGCTCGAGGAGATCGACGACCGCCTCGAAGTCGGATTCGACCCCGATCGGGAGCTGAATCGCGACCGCCTCGATGCCCAGGGTCGAGCGAATGTCCTCGACCACCGCCGCGGGGTCGGCCCCGGCCCGATCCATCTTGTTGATGAACGCGATCCTCGGCACACCGTAGCGACGCATCTGCCGATCGACGGTGATCGACTGCGCTTGCACGCCCTCGACCGCCGAGAACACGAACACCGCCCCGTCGAGCACCCGGAGCGAGCGCTCGACCTCGACCGTGAAGTCGGCGTGGCCGGGCGTGTCGATGATCGTGATCGCATGATCACGCCATTGCACCTGGGTGGCCGCGGAGCGAATGGTGATGCCATGGGCCTTCTCGGCCTTGGTCGAATCCATGGTCGCGCCGCGTCCGTCGCGGTCATGGACCTCGCCGATTCGATGAATGCGACCGGTATAAAAGAGCACGCGTTCGGTCAGGGTGGTCTTGCCCGCGTCGATGTGCGCGGAGATGCCAATGTTGCGAGTGCGGGTGAGCGGATGAGTGGTCTTGGTCATGTTGCGGGCATGCGAATGCGGCCTCGCGCGGGCCCAAGGCGCGAGTGGACGAGAACGATTGGAGTCAGAGCGCGGCGAGCTCGACCCGAGGTCGACGCTCGCTGCGTTCAGGTTGGGTTGTCGTCCGCGCGTCCGCGCGCTCTCGAAGGGGCTCTTGGAACCCACGTCGTCGAGCGTTCACCGAAGCTCGCAGCTCAGGACCTACGACGCTTCAGAGCGGACGCGCGGTGCGATACAAGATCCACCGCCGGCTCTGGAACATCGTCGTCATGACGAGCGCCATGTAGCACTGGCCGCGACGCCGCGCAAGGGCCCGAATCGAGCCCTAGCAGCCCGTGGCGCAACCCAGCGCGGCTCCTCGCGCCGGGATTTTCGGCGAGGGCGCGAAGCCGAAGCGCCGCTGTACCGGGCGTACTGCAAG
>JAMHUH010000109.1:0-8287 GCA_035904925.1 Nannocystaceae bacterium | reverse complement strand
GCGAGCTTGCCTGCGGCGGGGCACTCGATCGCCAGCGCGATCCGATCGCTGACCTCGAGCCCGCTGTCCTTGCGCAGGTTCTGGACCCGGTTGATCAGCTCGCGGGCGAGGCCCTCGTGCTCGAGCGCTTCGTCGAGGTTGGTGTCGAGCACGATCGTCATCTCGCCCTCGGTCTGGGCGACGCGACCGGGCAGGGGCTCGCGGCGGATGAGCAGATCGTCGCCGCCGATCGTGTGGCCGTCGATCTCGACGCTGCCGCCCGCGAGCAGCTTTCGCAGCGCGGCGACGTCGAGCTGCTCGACCTGCTCGGCGACCGCCTTCATCTGCTTGCCGAGCTTCTTGCCGAGCACCTTGAAGTTGGCCTTGGCGCTGATCGAGACCAGCGCGCCGTCGTCCTCGGCCAGCTCGATCTCCTTGATGTTGAGCTCGCCGAGGATGTCGGCGGCGAAGCGCTCGACGGCCGCGCGCACGCTCGGATCGGGGCTCGCGACGGTCAGCGAGCGCAAGGGTCGACGCACGCCGATCCGCTCGCGCTCGCGCAGGGCCATGGCCACGCCGACGACCCGCCGAGCGACCTCGACCTCGCGCTCGAGCTCGAGGTCGCGCAGGCGCTCGTCGACCTCGGGGTAGGGCTGAAGATGGATCGAGTCGCCCTCGGGCCCGAGCGCGAGCCCGACCTCGACGACGAGCTGCTGGTAGAGCCACTCGCTGAAGAAGGGCAGGACCGGGGCCATCGCGTGGGCGACGGTGACGAGCACGCGGTAGAGCGTGGCGTAGGCGTCGTGCTTGTCGTCGTGCGCCTGGTTTTCGTGCTCGTGCCCCGCTTCGCTCGCGCCCGACTTGGCTCGCCAGTAGCGTCGTCGGCCGCGGCGGATGTACCAATTGTTGAGGTCGTCACACATGCCCAACCAGGCTGGGACCAGGTTGTCGAGCGTGTAGGACTCGAACTCGTGGCGCAGCTCGGCGACGAAGCTCTGCACGCGCGAGAGCACCCAGCGATCGAGCTCGCCCTTGGGGCTGACCGCCAGCGCCTCGCGGGTCGGCACCCAGCCGTCGGCGCGCGCGTAGGTGACCAAGAAGTTGTAGGCGTTCCACAAGGGCAAGATCGCGGCCTTGACCATGTCGCGGACGATCAAGCCCTCCTTGTCGTCCTTGTCACGACCAAAGCGCATCGGCTCGGCCCGCACGACCGGGCCCGAGATCAAGTAGGCCCGCAGCGCGTCGGCCCCGAAGCGCTCGACCACGCCCATCGGGTCGGGGTAGTTCTTGAGCCGCTTGGACATCTTCTTGCCGTCGGCGGCGAGGATCAGCCCGTTGACGATCACGTTCTCGAACGCTGGCCGGCCAAAGAGCGCGGTCGAGAGCACGTGCAGCGTGTAGAACCAGCCGCGGGTCTGATCGAGGCCCTCGGCGATGAAGTCGGCCGGGAGGTTGCGCTCGACGTAGTCCTTCTTGCTCGCGTCGAAGGGGTAGTGGTTCTGCGCGTAGGGCATCGAGCCCGATTCGAACCAGCAGTCGAAGACCTCCTTGACTCGACGCATCGTGCCGCCCGGGGTCTTGGTCGAGGGGAAGCTGAGCTCGTCGACGCTCTCGCGGTGCAGGTCGGTCAGCGAGCCGGGTTCGAGCCCACACAGGCCTTCGAGCTCGGCGATCGAACCGATGCAGACCATGTCGCTGGGGTCCTCGTCGCAGCGCCAGATCGGCAGCGGCGTGCCCCAATAGCGGTTGCGCGAGAGGTTCCAGTCGCGGGCTGCGGCCAGCCAATTGCCAAAGCGCGCGCTGCCGACCCGCTCGGGCACCCAGTGGATCTTGGCGTTGTTGGCCAGCAGGTCGTCGTGCATGTCCTCGACCCGCATGAACCAGGTCGAGATCGCCATGTACAAGAGCGGCTCGTCGGTCCGGTAGCAGTGCGGGTAAGGGTGCTCGAGCGTGTCGCGGTCGACCAACGCGTGCTCGCGCTCGAGCCACTTGATGATCGCGGGATCGGCCGCCTTCGCTCGCATCCCGGCGAACTCGCCGACGCGCGAGTCGAACACGCCGTTGAGGTCCATCGGCCGGATGATCGGCAGGCCCTCGCGCTGGCCGGTCTGGAAGTCGTCTTCGCCGTGCGCGGGCGCCTGGTGGACGATCCCGGTGCCGGCGTCGGTGGTCACGTACTCGGCCGCGACGACCCGGAACGCGACGTCGGCGTGCTCGGCAAAGTAGGGGAAGAGCGGCGCGTAGCGGATCCCGACCAGCTCGGCGCCCATGCGCCGCTGCACGACCTCGGTCTCGCCGACGCGCTTGCGGGCCTGGTAGTCGGCCAGCCGCCCCGGCTCGATCCACGCCAGCTCGCCCGTCGCGAGCACGCGAACCTGCACGTACTCGACCTCGGGGTGGACGGCCAGCGCGAGGTTGCTCGGCAGCGTCCACGGGGTCGTCGTCCAGGCCCAGAGCGACTCGTTCTCGGTCCCGAGGATCTTGAAGCGGATCGTGACGCTGGGATCTTGGCGGAGCTTGTGACCCTCTTTGCCGGTCGCCGGGTTCTTCTCTTGAGGGCCCTGCGCGACCTCGAAGTTGGACAAGGGGGTGCCGAGCAAGGGCGAGACCGGCTGGACTCGATAGCCCTCGTAGATCCGTCCGGTCGCCCACAACCTGGAGAACACCCACCAGACGCTCTCCATGAACGTGGTGTCCATGGTCTTGTAGTCGTCGTCGAAGTCGACCCAGCGACCCATGCGCTGGACGACCTTGCGCCATTCTTCGGTGTAGCGAAGCACGCCCGCGCGGCAGGCCGCGTTGAACTTGGGCACGCCGAGCGCCTCGATCTCGATCCGGCCGTGGACGTCGAGCTCGTCCTCGACCAGGCTCTCGATCGGCAGTCCGTGGCAGTCCCAGCCGAAGCGGCGCTCGACCGAGTAGCCCTTCATCGCCCAGTAGCGGGGCACGACGTCCTTGATCGTGCCCGCGAGCAAGTGGCCGTAGTGGGGCAGACCGGTCGCGAAAGGGGGCCCGTCGTAGAACACGAAGGCCGGCTTGGGCTCGACCTCGGCCTCGCTCTGACCGGGCCTGTGGCCATGTAAGCTGCGGTACTCGACCTCGTTGGCCCGCCACAGCGCGAGGATTCCGTGTTCGAGCGCGGGCGAGTCGAGCTGTGCCGGGGGAGCCAGGAATCCAGGTTCACGAGGGTCGGCCATGGGCGTCCTGGAACCTATCCGGGCGCTCTCGGGCGAGCAACGTCGAGCGGCTCGACATCCGCGATCCGCTCCACCGTGACTCAGGGCACGGATCCTGGAACGCGTTGCTACGCCACTCCCTCACCGCTATCCTGCCCCCCTCCCCGCCGGAGTCCCGCATGAACAAGCGACTGATTCCCCTCGTGCTTCCGTGTCTCGCTCTGCTCACCGCGTGCCCCGAGCCGCCGCCGACGGGCGAGGGAAGCGAGCCCTACATCGACGAGTGGCGCGTGGTCGCGGAGGGTCCAGTGGACGAGCTGACCTTCCTGTCGGTCGGCGACCGCTTGATCAGCGGAAACTTCGCCAACCGCGGTGACGTCACCGTCATCCTCGACGCCGCCGCCACGACCGTGAAGGTCGAGATGCAGCGCTTCACGATCGCCACCTCCCAGACGGCGGCCGACGGCAACTTCAGCCGCATGCAGTACTGGGGCTACAACGCCGCGACGCCGGGCCAGCGCGACCCGATGAACCCCGACGACGCGGCGCTGCTCTGCTTCAGCCCCGAGAACACGGGCTGCTACATTCGGGCCTACTACGACGGCCAGACCCAGCCCGTCCGCGACGGCGCCAACTTCCGGGTCACGCTGCCGGCTGGTTGGGACGGCGACCTCGAGATCACGACCGAGGACAACATCAACGACGGCATCGAGACCTACCCCGATCGCAGCGACGTGGTCGTCACGGGTCTCGCGGGCACGCTGAGCGTCGACCTCGACTCGGGCAACGCCTCGATCAAGGTCGATCCGAGCATCGATCACTACGCGGGCTGCTCGGCCAACGACCTGTGCGAGACCGGTGACCCCAACGCCATGCCGCCGCTCGGGGCCTACGACCCGACCTGCGGCTGCACGGATCCGACCTTCATCAAGGTCATCACCGGCACCGGTCAGGCCTCGAACATCACGATCGACGTGCCGACCACGAGCGCGGTCACGGGCAACCCTCGCTGGTACGACGTCCGACTCGAGAACGAGGGCACCTTCTCGGCTGGCTCGGACTTCGTCTGCCAGGCGACGATCGACTGCGACGCCTTCGGTCCGGGCTGCCTGATCAACCCCGACTACGCCTCGATCGAATACAAGGAGTGGGCGGCGATCAACTATCCGGGTGATCCCGCGATCCCGGCCACCGGCATCCAGATCAACGCGACCAGCAAGGACTGTGCGAACATCGCTTACCTCGAGGATCCGAAGGACTACGACCTCGACGAGTTCCCGCTCGAGCAGCGCGGCAACGTTCGGGTCTGCTCCGGCTGCCTCTAGCAGCCTGGTCGTCACCAAGAGGGCGAGTGCAGTAGCACTCGCCCTTTTCGTTTTTTGTCCTTGTTGATGGTCATTGATCGACTTCGTTGCCGGCTTCGAAGTCGGCGCCGAAGCGCTCGCGGGCGTCGGCCAGCGCGATTCGAAAGCGAGCCATGTCGTCGATCCGCGCGAGGTGGGCGAGCCAAGCTCGATGCGCCCGCGCCTCGTCGGGCGTGCGCAGCAGCATCGCGGGCAAGAGCCACTCGGCCAGCGCGGGGTCGCTCGCGGCCGCGGCGTAGAGCCAGGGTCGAGGTGGCGCGAACGCGGGCTCGCGTTGGTAGGCCGCGAGGTAGGGCTCGAGCTGCGCCCGCGTCCAAGGCAAGCTGCGCCCGCCCTCACGCCCGGCGCCGCGCGGCGTGGCGCTCGAGCTGCGACCGAGCTCGAGCGCGGCTTGGAGACGCAGACCCTCGCCGCGCAGGTAGAGCACGAGCGCGTCGGCGAAGGGCTCGGTCTGGCTGCGCAGCGCGGCGTGGAGCTCGGGCGGCGCGGCGACCAGCTCGTCGGGCCAAGTCCGGCGCAGCGCGAGCACCCGCTCGAGGTTGGCCAAGCCGCTGCTGGGATCGAGCGAGGCTCGTGCGGCGATGAAGTCGAGCCGCGGGCGGAGATCCTCGTGCAGCGGGCCCGCGCCCGCGAGCGCGATCAGGCCCGCGCGATCGAGCATGTAGCCCGCGAAGAAGTCGCGCGCGTCGGTCAGCGCCGGGCCGACCAGCTGCGCGCGCAGCTGGGGATCGTTCAAGCGCCCGCGCAGCAGCTCGAAGTCGAGGACCAGCGGCGCGTCGCTACCGATCAACGCGAGCGCGGGGGTCTCGACGTTGTAGAGGCCCAGCCAGGCGTGGGCGTGGGGGAAGACCTCGACGAAGGTCCGCACGATCAGCGCGAGCCCGGCCTCGTCGAGCTGGTAGAGCGGCAGCCACTGGACGAAGATCCCCGGCTCGTCGAGACGCGCACGCACGGCCTCGAAGTGCTCGCGCGCGTAGAGGCTGGCCGCGCCGTCGCGACCGGGGTGATAGAGATCGCCGACGATCACGCGATAGCGGCCCTGGTCGGCGAGCAAGAAGCGACGCGCGTCGGCGACGACGATCCGAGCGCGAGGATCGTCGGCGAGGCCCGCGTTGACCTGCTCGAAGTAAGGCAGCATCTCGACGACCTCGGCGACCAGCTCGACCGCGCTGACCTCCGCGACCGGGTGGGCCAGCGCGCTCCCGGCCGTCGCCCCGGTGCCGAGGCCCAAGAAGAGCACGCGCGCGCCCTCGAGCTCGCCCGCGAGCAAGAGCGGGATGTGGCCCATCCGGCGATCGCCGATCGCCAGCGCGCCGCCCATGCGGAAGTGACGATCGATCCACAGCCGCCGCAGCGGGTGCTCGACGCTGCCCGGCGGCAGCGTGGTCTCGCTGACTCGGACCACGCCCAAGGCCGCCTCGCGCTGCGCGATCACGGTCCAGCCTTCGTCCTCTTCGGGCGCCAGCACCAACGAGCCGGCCAGACCGCCGCCGAGCATGATCATGAAGAGCCCGCTGACCGCGATCAGCCCGAGCGCGCGCGGGGAGAAGCGACGCACCCAACCAACCACCAAGGCCAGCAGCAGGTAACCCCAGGCGATCACCGACCAGGTTTCGGCGTAGCTGAGCGTGCCGAGCAGGGCCAAGCCGATCACGAAGGGCGCCGCCGCGGCGCACAGACCGTTGATCGCCAGCGCGGCGCCGATCGGTCGCGGCGTGCGGGTCGAGTCGTCGGGCGAGGGCGCGGCGATCAACGCGAGCAAGTGGGCGAAGACCATGCCCATCGGGATCGTCGCGGGGCCCAAGACCAGCGCCACGACGGCGATCTCGGCCAGCTGCCGGCGAGCGAAGCTCGGGTTGAGGCCGGTCGAGCCATCGAGCAACGAGGCGGCCACGCTGGCGGTGCCAGCCGAGAGCGCGACCATCGTGGCCAGGATCAGCAAGAGCGCGACCAGCATGATCGTCGGTCGAGGCGCGAGCAGCCGGGCCGAGAAGCGAGCATGGAGGCCGTTGCCGATCGCCGTGCCGAGCAGCCAGATCGCCAGGAGATCGGCGAAGCTGAAGATCGTGCCCGAGTAGACCTGGGCCAGCACCCGCACGCCGACGACCTCGAGCCCGAGCCCGAGCAGACCCGTGCCACCGAAGGCCAGGTAGAGCAGCCAACGCTCGCGCAGGAGGTTGGGATCGGGGTCGCCGCTCGTGTCGATGGCCGCTCGCTCGCCCGCGACTTCAGTCGGGTTGGATGGCTCGGCCGTGGGAGTCGTGTCGCTCGAGTCGGTCGCTTCGCTCGCCAGCAAGGCCATCGCCGCCGCCGCGATCCCCAGCGCCGCCAGCAAGAGCGAGGCCCAGACGAAGCCCAAGCGCGGCAGCAACAGATGGATCGTCAGCCCGACCCCGAGCGTCGCGCCCAAGGTGTCGAGCGCGTAGAGCCGAGCGAGCCCGCGCGCGTCGTCGCGGGCGATCCTGCGGCGGGCCGCGACCAACACCGGCAAGCTCGCGCCCAAGCAGGCGGTCGCGGGGATCAGCAGCGCGGTCGTGATCGCGATCGGCCAGCCGATCCAAGGCGCGACCCCGAGCACGCTGGGCAGTCGATGCCCGAGCCCGTGCAGCAGCCAGGGGGCGAAGAGCGCGAACGCGGCCGCGCTCGCTTGCAAGATCGCGAAGGTCCGCCCCGGTCGCGCCAGTCGATCGGCGCGACCGTGGGCCAGCCAGGCCCCGATCGCCATGCCGGCGAAGAAGCCCGCGAGCACCGAGAGCACGCCGAGCAGCTCGTGCCCGAGCACGAGCCCGAGCAGGCGCGTCCACAGGGTCTCGTACGCGAGCGCGGCCGCGCCCGAGAGCAGGGTCGCGAGCGCGAGCTGACGCGAGGCCGTCGAGGGCATTCGCGCCGAGGGTATCAGCCTGCGCCCAACACCGCAGCGCGACCGAGCTGTCACCCATGCTCGCGTGGGTTTGTCGCGAGTCACCCGACCTCGCCGCGGCCCTGGTTGCGAGCCGAACTCGGGTCAACCTCCGACCCGTGGATCGAACCTTCGCGCTCACCTCGACCCTCGCGCTCGCGCTCGCGGCCTGCGGCCCCGAACCCTTGCCCGCGACCGGCACGCTCTCGACCGAGACCTTTCACTCGGACATCGTCGACGACGACTACGTCCTGCGTGTCCGCCTGCCGCCCGACTACGACGCGCAGGCCGACGTTCAGTACCCCTTGGTGATCCAGCTCGATCCGACCTTCGTCGGGCTCGAGCAGTACGCGATCACGGTCGGGCTGATCTCGCAGCACGCCGCCGCCGGTGACTGGCCCGAGGCGATCGTCGTCGGCGTCGACTACCCCGATCCCGGCACGCGCGAGCGCGACTACGTGCCCGAGACGCCCGCCGATCCCGACTACGGCGGCGAGGGGGCCGATCGCTTCCATCGGGTCCTGCGCGACGAGATCCTGCCCCACGTCGAGGCCCAATGGCACGTCGATCCCAGCCAGCGGATCTTGATCGGCCACTCGAATGGAGCCGTGTTCGCCTGGTACTCGGCCTTTCGCCACGCGCCACCCGAGCCCCCGCTCTTCGCGGGCGTGATCGCGGCCGATGCCGGGCTCGACGAGGTGCTCTTCACCCACGAGCGCTGGCACGCCGAGCGCAGCGACGCGCTGCCGATCCGGCTCTACGCCGCGCGGGCGGTCTACAACGGCGCCGGCCAGAAGATCGGCTTCGACGCGATGATCGATCGCCTGCTCGAGCGCGACTACCAAGGCCTCGAGCTCGCCTACGACGAA
>JAMHUH010000108.1:0-2535 GCA_035904925.1 Nannocystaceae bacterium | reverse complement strand
CGCTCGCGCGGCAGCTCGACGCGCGCTTGGATTTTTCGACTCGCGGTCCAGGCACACGCGTTCGCTTGCGTCTGAATCGCTAATCGAACTTGGGGCGTTTCGCCTGACCCATGATTTGACTCGATCGTGCCATTGAGCCTTGTCGACCGGAGTGGTCTAAAGGACAGGTGATGGCGATGCCCCAGCGGGAACGCGAAAGCGAGGAGACGAGCGCCCTCCAGCGCTCGCTCCGCAGCGTCGCGGAGGCCGCACAGAGCATCAATACGCGGGACTTCGAATTGGCTCCGCGCGAAAGTGTGCTCGCCAAACTCGTCCCCCTCCTGCGCGAGGTGCTCGACGACGCGATCACGGTGCTCGGGCAAACCCTCGCCTGGTACGAAGCACCATCGGCGATCGACACGGCCGACGATTCGGCCATGTTCAATTTGGTCTTCGACGACATGGTCGACGACATCGTCGATGACCCGTGCCCAGCGGACCCACGCCAGCGGATCGCCGACATCGCGTTCATGGCCCGGTGGGAGGTCGAACGCAAGCGAAGCGCCCTCGGTGAGGCCATGCAGGGCGAGGACGCCCGGCTGATCGCCGAGTGTTGCTCGGTCCGGCGCCGGGTCGTCAAGGCCACGAGCGGGGTCGAGCGGGTCTTGGCCGCGACCGAGGGCCAGCCGACGGTCTTCGCCAGCTTGTTCCAGACCGAGCGACAACGCGCGATCGAGACCCGCTCGGCCTATTATGTCTTCGCGCTCCGGATTCAGGCGTCCGCGGACGTCTGGCAAACCCGCGATCTGCTGCGCTGCATTCGACTGATCGGCGCCAGCATGGCTCAGTTGGTCGGTCGGCCCATCTATGAGGACCTTCGATTCGAAGATCGCAAGTCGCTGCGATCCTTGCAGATTCGCCTGATCGACTGGCTTCGCGGCGAGCAAGACGCCCGCGAGGGCCAGCGACTGATCAGCGAGCTCATGGCGTTCACTTCGCTCTTGATGGCGGTGAATCGCCGACCCGTACTGATCGAGTACGACTGCGAGGTCCTCGCCAAGCTGATCGCCGCGCTGGCCCAGCCCGCGACCGACGCCAAGGTGTTTCATCGCTTGCTCTCGACCTTGCGCGGCCGCGAGCCCGAGATCGATCGATTGATCGAGCGGCAGGCTGACCTGCACCCGGACCTCTGGCTCGACATCGCCCAACGTACGCTCGCTCGCCTGCGCGAGCAAGCCTCGGCCAGCCCCACGAGCGCGGCCGAATCATCGGAACTCTTCGATGGTTGACCTTCGAGACCCGGCCACGAGATGAGCGTAGAAACCATCCTCGTCAAGTCCATGGCCGAGATCCCCAAGGCCGTCGCTGCCGGCGTCGTCGACATGGCGACCGGCATGCTCTTGGGCGTCAAGACCGTCGACAGCCACCCCGGTGAAGTCCTCGACATGGTCGCCGCCGCGACCAAGGACCTCTTCGAGGGCGACAACGTCACCAACATCGAGAACACCTTCAAGCGCATTCGCGGGGTCCAGACCTCGGAGCGCTATTTCAAGGAGATCATGGTGATGTCGACCAACCTCTTGCACATCTTCGCCCGACTCAAGCGCTACGAGTCCGCGGTCATCGTCGTCGTCTGTCGGGCCGACACCAACATCGGCCTCGCGCTGATGAAGATGCGGGGCATCGCCGCCGCCGAGACCCTCTGATCTGACGCACGAGTCTTCATGAACGGTGCCCTGATCATTCGTGACGTCGCGGCGGGGATCTGATGCTCACGGCGTTCAACTGGATCATCCGCGGACAGCTGGCCGGCTCCGGTCGCCCGGGTCTGCTCAGCGAACTCGCGGACGACCTCGCGTTCATCGAGGATCAGGGCATTCGCACGATCATCTCGCTGACCGAAGCGCCCGTCGATTCGCTTCAACGTCTCTCCTCGATCGAGAACTTGCATTTCCCGATCCCCGACATGGGCTTCCCGACGCCCCGCTTCGCGGCCATCATCTGCGCGAAGGCGCTCACCAGCATGGATCGCGGCGGCGTGCTCTTGCACTGCCACGCGGGGCTCGGTCGAACCGGCACCATCGCGGCCTGCTGTCTGGTCACGCTCGGCGAGGCGCCTGGCCGCGCGCTCGAGCGGGTTCGAGCCCTCGACTCGCGCTATGTGCAAACTCGCTCGCAAGAGCAATGCGTTCATCACTACGCGTATTTCGTGCGAGAACGCCGCGCCGTATGAACGAGCGCGGAGCGGGTGATTGGGGTCGGCCCCAACCTCGAGTGGGGGCAGCCTCGGCCGCACGAGGGCCCTGCGCCCGAGACCAACATCGATCATGGGTAACCAGTTCGATATCGAGCCAAGATCATGCTGACTTCGCTCATTCGCCATCTGGGGCGTTTTTCCCTGACCCACGATTTGACCCGATCGTGGCATTGTGAGCCTCAGGTTCGGCGTGGTCTAAAGACTCTGTGGCGGCGTTGAACCTGCAGAATCTCGACGAGAGTGCGAATGCGAGCGCCATCCAGCGTTCGCTCCGCACCGTCGCCGAGGCTGCGCAGGCC
>JAMHUH010000107.1:0-11630 GCA_035904925.1 Nannocystaceae bacterium | reverse complement strand
CGTGCCCGGGATGATCCGCCAGGACATCGGCAAGCACACCAGCGCCGCGCCGCGGGTCCAGCAAGCCAAGCACGAGGCCGATCCGAGCGGCCACCACCACCCGCAAGACGACTACAACGGCCACGTGCCCAACACCGTGACCACGCTGCTCGCGGCCTACCGCGGCTACGACACGATGTTCGAGACCACGGTCATCTTCGTGGCCGGGCTCAGCCTTTTGTTGCTGTTGCGTCGGCGTCGCGAGGGCGAGCCCGGCGTGCCGGTCTCGAGCCCCGACCAACGCCAGCCCACGCAGGAGCGACTGTCATGAGCAGCGCCGAACAGATGAGCCAGCAGACCCTGGTCCGGGTCGTCGCCAAGCTGACCATCCCCTTCATCTTGGTCATGGGCGTCTATGTGATCCTGCATGGCGAGCTCGGCCCCGGCGGCGGCTTCCAAGGCGGCGTGATCCTGGCCGCGGGCCTGATCCTCTACGGCCTCGTGTTCGGGGCCGACGAGCTGCGCCAGCGCATCCCGACCGTCGTGCTCGACTCGTGCATGGCCCTCGGCGCGCTGATCTACGCCGGCACCGGCCTGGCCTGCTTGTTCGCCGGCGGGACCTTCCTCGACTACGGCATGCTGATGCCCGAGAGCGCCGGCGACGGCGAGGCGCTCGGCATGACCTTGGTCGAGTATGGCGTCGGCATCACGGTCGCCTCGGTCATGACCACCATCTACCTGATGATCAGCGAGCGTCGAACCACGCTCCGGCGAGGAGAAACCTGATGTTGGGGCTCTTCAACTACTGGCTGGCGATCATCATCATCTTGATCGGCTTTTACGGCGTCATCGCCAAGCGCAACCTGCTCAAGCAGGCGATCGCGCTCGGGCTGTTTCAGACCGGCGTGTTCTTGTTCTACGTGTCGATGGGCGTGGTCCAGGACAACGGGGTCTCGGGCGTGGTGCCGATCTGGACCGACGCCGAGAAGACCGGCCCCTTCGACAACCCGCTCCCGCACGTGCTGATGCTGACCGCGATCGTCGTGTCGGTCAGCACCCTGGCGGTCGCCGTGGCGATCATCGTCAACATCAAGCGCAAGTACGGGACCATCGAGGAAGACGAGATCCTCGACATCGACCGGGGCGAGCGCTGATCCGACCGAGCTGACCTGACCGAGCTGACCATGGGAGAATTCGAGTCCGAGTTCATGCGCGCCCTGATCGAGCACCTGCCGGTCGTGGTGGTGATCCTGCCGCTCTTCGGCGGGCTGCTGGCGCTCTTCACCGGCATGATCCAGCGCGGCGGTGGCCTGGTCGCCTGGCTCTGGTCGTTGACGATCACCGCGGCGATCCTGGCCTGCGCCAGCTTGCTGCTCTGGCAAGTCCAGGTCGGCGGCCACGAGGTCGTCTACCGGCTGGGCTCGTGGCCCGAGCAGTGGGGCATCGTCTACGTCGTCGACGCGCTCAACGCCTACGTGATCTTCACCGTGGCGCTGCTCGGCTTCCTGGCCACGCTCTACGCCAAGACCAGCGTCGAGGCCGAGATCGCCCACGATCGCCACCATCAGTTCTACTCGGTCTGGCTGCTCGCGATCGCCGGCTTGCTCGGCATCTCGGTCACCGGCGACGCGTTCAACGTCTACGTCCTGCTCGAGATCAGCTCGCTCACCGTCTACACGTTGATCGCCCTGGGTGGCGAGCGCGACCGCCGAGCGCTGGTCGCCAGCCTCAAGTACCTGATCCTCGGCAGCATCGGCGCGACCTTCATCCTGCTCGGGATCGGCTACATGCTGATGCTGACCGGCACGCTCAACATGGCCGACATGCACGACCAGCTCGTGCAGATGCACGCCCGCGGCGAGCTGGCCCACAACCGCACGGTCTTGGTCGGGTTCGCGTTCTTGATGGTCGGGCTCTGCCTCAAGATGGCCCTCTTCCCGCTCCATCTGTGGCTGCCCAACGCCTACACCTACGCGCCCTCGGCCGTGTCGGTCCTGATCGCCTCGACCGCGACCAAAGTCGGCGTCTACATGACCTTCCGCTTCGTGTTCACGATCTGGGGCGGGGTCTACGACACCAGCGAGGACATGTACTTCCTCGCGCTGCTGGCCTGCGCGGGCATCGTGCTCTCGTCGGTCTCGGCCATCCAGCAGTTCGACGCCAAGCGGGTCCTGGCCTACTCCTCGGTCGGGCAGCTGGCCTACATCGTGCTCGGCTTCTCGCTCGTCAACGAGCCGGGCGTCACCGCGTCGGTCATCCACATCTTCAACCACGCCGTGGTCAAGGGCGGCATGTTCATGGCCCTCGGCGCGGTCTGCTTGCGGACCGGCGGGACCACGATCGAGCACCTGCAGGGCCTCGGTCGGCGGATGCCGCTGACCATGGCCGCGTTCACGCTCGGCGGCTTCGGCCTGATCGGCGTGCCGATGACCGCCGGCTTCGTGTCGAAGTGGTTCCTGGTCGAGGGCGCGATGCAAGAGGGCCTGTGGGCGATCGCAGCGGTGGTCTTGCTCGGCGGCCTGCTTGCGCTGATCTACATCTGGCGCCTGGTCGAGATCATCTGGCTCAGGCCGCCGCTCGACCCCAAGCTCGTCATCAAAGAGGCGCCGCTGACCATGCTGATCCCGATGTGGATCCTGATCGGCACCAGCATCGCCTTCGGCATCGACGCGACCTGGACGGCCGAGAGCGCGCAGGCAGCCGCCCGCGTGATCCTCGAAGGAGCTCAGCCATGACCCACGCCCTGCTCTGCTCGCTGCTCGCCGCTCCGGCCAGCTCGCCGATCCCGACCTTCGAGATGCCGCTCAGCCCGATGCTGGCGATCGCCGTCCCGCTGGTCGGCGCCTTCCTGATCGCGCTCGCCGGCCGCTGGCCCAACATCCGCGAGTCGATCACCTTGGTCACCGCGGTCGCGCTGCTCTGGGTCGTCGGCAACCTGACCAACTTCGTCGAGGCCCAGCCGACCGCCGCCGAGAAGCTGGTCGACGTGGTCCCCGGCATCCCGCTCGCGTTCAACATCGAGCCGCTCGGGATGATCTACGCGCTGATCGCCAGCTCGCTGTGGATCCTCAACTCGATCTACTCGATCGGCTACATGCGGGCGAACCACGAGAAGCACCAGACCCGCTTCTACGTCTGCTTCGCGGTCTCCTTGGCCAGCGTGATGGGCATCGCCTTCGCGGCCAACATGTTCACGCTCTTCGTGTTCTACGAGGCGCTCTCGCTCGCGACCTTCCCGCTGGTCGCCCACAAGGGCACGCCCGAGGCGATCAAGGCGGCCCGGACCTACCTGGGCATCCTGATGGGCACGAGCGTGTTCTTGATGCTGCCGGCCATGGTCGCGACCTGGGTCTACACCGGCACGCTCGACTTCGTGCCGGGCGGCGTGTTCACCGAGCCGCTCGCCCATCACGTGCTGGCGCCGGGCCTCTTCGGGGTCATCTTCGCGCTCTTCATCTACGGGATCGGCAAGGCCGCGCTGATGCCCGCGCACCGCTGGCTGCCCGCGGCGATGGTCGCCCCGACCCCGGTCTCGGCCCTGCTCCACGCGGTCGCGGTCGTCAAGGCCGGCGTGTTCACGGTCGTCAAGGTCACCGTCTACGTGATCGGCATCGACACGCTGCGCAAGTATGGCCAGGGCGACTGGCTGGTCTACTTCGCGGGCGCCTCGATCCTGATCGCCAGCTTCATCGCGCTCTTCCAAGACAACCTCAAGCGCCGGCTGGCCTACTCGACCATCTCGCAGCTCTCCTACGTGACGCTCGGCGCCGCGCTGCTGGTCCCGATCTCGATCAAGGCCGCCGCGCTGCACATCGCCGCCCACGCCTTCGGCAAGATCACGCTCTTCTTCGCGGCTGGCTCGATCTACACGGCCGCGCACAAGACCAAGGTCAGCGAGCTCGACGGGATCGGCCGCAAGATGCCCTGGACGATGGCCGCGTTCACGATCGGCACCTTCTCGATGATCGGCCTCCCGCCGACGGGTGGGTTCTTGTCGAAGTGGTGGATGCTGCAAGGCGCGTGGTCGGCCGAGAACCAGTTCGCGGTGTTCGTGCTGCTGACCTCGACCCTGCTCAACGCCGGCTACTTCTTGCCGATCGTCTACCGGGCCTTCTTCCGCGCGCCACCCGAGCCCGCGCATGGTCACGGTCATGGTGGACACGGTCATGATGCCCACGACCATGGCGAGGCCCCCTTTCCGATCGTCCTGGCGCTGAGCTGCACCGCGCTCGCGACGGTGCTGCTCTTCATCCACCCCGATCTCTTCGCTGGCTACGCGACCATGCTGGCCGACTCGCTGCCCAAGGTGCTGCCATGAGCCTCGCCGATCCCCAGTCGATCAAGCGCCTGTGGCGGGGCTTCTACCTGCTCCTGGCCCTGCTGATCTTGCTCGATCCCAAGCTGCTCGAGTTGGTCCACGTGCTCGAGCACGACCCGCACCACGCGGCCAACTTCGTCGTCGACGGCCTGCCCGAGTTCTACGCGCTCTACGGGTTCGTGACCTGCATCGCGATGGTCGTCGGCAGCAAGCTGATCCTCGGCAAGATCCTGATGCGCGCCGACACCTACTACGACTACGACCCGCTCGCGCCAACCCGCGACAGCAAGGGCCGACCGCTGCGCGGCAAGCCCGACGCCAGCAAGCCCGAGCGCAAGGAGGCCCACTGATGGCCGTCGAATTCCCGCCCGCGCTGATCATGCTGGTCGGCGCGCTGCTGATCGCGGTCAGCCCCGGCAAGCTCTACAAGGGCATGTCGCTGGTGTTCCCGGCCCTGACCTTGGTCGCGATCTGGCTCTTCCCCGAGACCATCCAGGTCAAGCCCGCCTCGCTGTGGTTCGGCTACGATCTGGTCCTCGCCAAGCTCAACGGCCCGACGCGGCCCTTCGCGATCATCTTCGCGCTGATGGCCCTGGCCGGCGCGCTCTTTGCCTGGAACCAAGATCGTCGGGTCGAGCTCGCCGCGGCGATGCTCTACGCCGGCAGCGCGATCGGGGTCACCTTCGCGGGCGACCTGATCACGCTCTTCGTGTTCTGGGAGCTGATGGCGGTCGGCTCGACCATCGTGGTCTGGTCGGCGGGCGGCGAGGCGGCGCGCAAGGCCGGCCAGCGCTACGTCAACGTCCACTTGGTCGGCGGCGCGATCCTGATGGCCGGGCTCGCGCTGCATGTCCAGCAGACCGGCTCGATCGCCCTGCCGACCATGACGATGGGGCTCGATCTGACCGATCCGGTCCGGATGAGCGTGCAGGGCCAAGCGTGGACCCTGCCCCTGCTCGAGAGCCCCGCGGCCTGGCTGATCCTGCTCGGCATCCTGATCAACGCCGGGACCCCACCCTTTGGCTCGTGGCTGCCCGACGCCTACCCCGAGGCCTCGCCCTCGGGCACGGTGTTCTTGTCGGCGTTCACGACCAAGACCTCGGTCTACGTGCTGATCGTGCTCTTCGCGGGCTGCGAGCTGCTGATCTGGGCCGGCTGCCTGATGGCCATCTACGGGATCGTCTACGCGATCCTCGAGAACGACATGCGGCGGATCCTCGCCTACTCGATCGTCAACCAGGTCGGGTTCATGGTCTGCGCGGTCGGGATCGGCACCGGGCTCGCGATCAACGGCGCGACCGCCCACGCCTTCGCCCACATCATCTACAAGGCGCTGCTGCTGATGTCGGCCGGCTCGGTCCTCTACATGACCGGCAAGCGCAAGTGCACCGACCTCGGTGGCCTCTACAAGGCGATGCCGATCACCATGTGGTGTGGGATCATCGGCGCGCTGGCGATCTCGTCGATGCCGCTGACCTCGGGCTTCACGACCAAGTCGATGATCACCGACGCCGCCTCGATCCCCGAGAACTGGGCGATGGTCCGCGAGGTCGGCGGGCAGACGGTCTGGGCGACCCTGTTCCACCCCTCGCTGGCGTGGTTCGTGCTCGTCGCCGCCTCGGCCGGCGTGTTCTTGCACGCCGGCATCAAGTTCCCCTGGTTCGTGTTCTTCCAGAAGGCCGCGCCCGAGAACGACGCGCGCAAGCTCGACCCGCCCGGCAACATGAAGCTGGCGATGCTGGTCTTCGCCGCGCTCTGCATCGCGCTCGGCGTGTTCCCCAAGCCGCTCTACGACATCCTGCCCTTCCAGGTCGGCGGCGGCCCGCTCTACGAGGCGTACAGCTACGCCCATGTCATCAATCAGCTTCAGCTGCTGCTCTTCGCCGGGCTGGCCTTCTTCCTGCTGCTCGGCCTGCTCAAGCGCACGCTGACGATCACGCTCGATTTCGACTGGCTCTACCGCAGGTTCGCCCCGGTCGCGTGGACGTGGATCTTCCGCCCGCTCCTGCGCGCCGCCGAGCCCTTCCACGAGGGCATCCTCGGGATCCCGGCCATCGCCGCCCGCAAGTGGGGCCACGACGAGAGCAAGGTCGACTATCAGCCCTGGGGCGTGGGCACGACCGTGCTGGTCCTGACGATCGTGCTGGCCTCGTTCTTGGCCATCCACTTCTACAAATAGCTCGCGCCCAAACGAGTTCAGACCCGAGCCGAGCGCGGGCCGTTGTGGCCAGCATGGCGAAGACCATGCTGCTCCCCCTGTGCGCCCTGCTCCTCTTCCCCGCGATCGCGTCGGCCGCCCCCGCCGAGACCTACGACTCCAACGAAGGTGCGCGGATCAGCGAAGCCGCCGATGGGACCCGCGAGATCGTCATCGACGATGACGAGACCGTCGAAGGCGAGCTCCTCAACCCCAACGGCGTGCAGATCAACAGCCGCAAGTTCCGCGACCACGCCAGCCTGATCTCGATCCGCGGACAGTTCATCCCGCAGCTGATCGCGCTCAGCACCGACATCTGAGCGCTCGAGTCAGCGACTCCGACATTCTCTCGGCGGAGCACGGCAGCCCGCGTCTCGTTTCCATGCTGGGAACGAGGCGCGGGCATTTTCGCGAGCATTTTCGCGAGGTCGAACAACCTCGTAGGCGTCGTGCGTCGCTACTCGACGCCGAGGTCCTTGAGCTTGCCGCTGACCCGCCGGTGGCCCTTCTTGACGTCCTTGTCGTTGGGCCGGATCCGCATCGCCGCCCGATAAGCCGGCGCAGCCTCACCATAGCGCTCGAGCCCCTCGAGCGCCGCCGCCCGATACTTGAGCGCGACGAAGAGCTTGGGCTCGAAGTTGAGCAGCTCGTCGGCCGTCTCCAACAAGTTGGCCCAGTCGCGCCGACCTTCGAGGCCCTTGGCGTGCCAGCGCAGCGCCTCGACGAACTCCTCGCGCGCCTTCTCGTGGTCGGGCCAGACCGCGAGCAGGTCGCGATAGACCTCGACAGCCTTGGCCCAGTCCTTGGCGTTGCTGGCTTCGCGACCGGCGGGCTCGAGCTTCTTGGCCGCGTCGCGGCGCAGCCGACCGATCGCCTCGTTGCCTGGGTCGGCCAACCCGAGGTTGGTCAGCTCGAGGGTCAAGTTGGCGGTCGCGGGCTCGCGCCAGTGCTCGGCCGCCAGCGCCTCCTCGGCTCGCGCGACGATCGCGATGGGATCGTTGCTCGGTGGCTCGCCACCGCTCGGATCGGGCTCGATGACGCCACCGCTCTCGCCCGGCGTCGGCCCGGTCGAGCTGGTCTCGTCGACGGGATCGAGCGCAGGTCCCTTCGTCGGCGGGACTTTCGGCGTGGGCTCGACCGTCGCAGCAGGAGTCGAGTCCTGCTTGTCATCGCGCATCAGCTGAGAGATGAGCGCGAGCGAGAGCCCCACGATCACCGCCGCGACGCCGATCCGTACCCAAGTCTGCCGCTTGTGCGAGCGGGCGTCGCCCTCGCGCTGGGCTCGATCCGCGGCCTGGCCTGCGGCTTGGGCCGCTTGCGCGTGAACCGTGCGGATCGGGGCCATCGGCTCGCTGCTGCTCATGTCCGCCGGCTGCATGCCGACGCCACCTTGCGACCCGCTCGAGCTCGATCCGGCCGAACCACTGCGGCCCGCCACGCTCGCCGCCGCGTCCTCGTCGATCTGCAGGCCCATCACGGCCGCGACCGCCGAGGCCCGGCCCTCGAGCGCGCGGGTCAGCTCGTACTCGAGCGCCTTCATCGACGCCGGTCGACGCTCGTAGTCGCGGGCCAGGCAGCGCGCGACGACCTCGGCCAGCGGCGCGGGGACCTCGGGTCGCAGCTCGGTCACCGCGGGCGCCGGACCCCCGCCCTTCTTCATCAAGACGTCGATCGCGTTGCGACCCGTGAAGGGCAGCCGACCCGTCAGCATCTCGAACAAGATCGTGCCGAGCGCGTAGATGTCCGACTGCGCGTTGGCGGGCGCGCCCGCGGCCTGCTCGGGCGCCATGTAGTCGGGCGAGCCCATGACCATGCCCGGGGTCGTCTGCGAGCTGCTGGTCGTGTCGATCTGCTTGCAGATGCCGAAGTCGAGCACCTTCACGAAGTCCGGGTCGCCGCCCTTGACGGTCAAGACCACGTTCTCCGACTTGAGGTCGCGATGGATGATGTTGGCGTCGTGGGCAGCGGCCAGCGCCCGCGAGATCTGCCGAGCGATGTGGACGGCCCGGCGGATCGCCAGCGGCCCCGACTGCCGGATCACCGTGCCGAGATCGGTGCCCTCGAGCAGCTCCATCACGAAGTAGAGGTCGCCGGCCTCCATCGTGCCGATGTCGAGCACGTCGATGATGTTGGGGTGGCCAGTCTGGGTGGCCGAGCGAGCCTCGCGGACGAAGCGATCGATGATGTCGGGATCGCGGCCGTAGACGTCGTGGAGGATCTTGAGCGCGTAGGTCTTGCCCAGCGCGAGGTGGGTCGCGGCATAGACCGCCCCCATCCCGCCGATCCCGAGCAAGCGATCGATTCGATAGCGCTGCGCGACGACCTCGCCGATGCGCGCGTGGGCGGCCTTCTCGAGGTCCTCGACCTTCGGCCCCTCCCAGCCGACCTTCGAGCTGGTGTCGAGCTCGACGATGTCGTTGTCCTCGAGTTCGAAGCTCGAGGTCGAGGTCGGGCCCGAGCGCGAGCGACCTCGGCCGAGATCGACCGCGTCGCTGATGCTCAGCGTGTCCATCTCGGCGTTGGCCTGGGCCCGGATCGGCGAGAAGTCCTCGCGCGCGTAGCTGGCGTAGTCCTCGGACTCGAGCTTGTACTCGCGCGCGAAGATGTCGCGCATGAAGGTCGCCACGCTGTCGACGTCGCTGCTGTTGTAGTGGCGGTTGAGGATCTCGGAGAGCGCGACCTTGAACTCGCCCGCGGTCTGGAAGCGATCCTCGCGTTCGACCGCCAAGGCCCGCAGCACGACCTCGTCGAGGCCCTCGGGGATGCCCGGCACGATCGCCGAGGGTGCGCGGATCTTGGGCTTGCGCAGCTCGGCCAGCGCCCGGCCGCCCGCCGCCGCCTGCCGATCGGCGGGGAAGAGCTGGCGGCCGGTCAGCATCTCCCACAGCACGATGCCCGAGGCGTAGATGTCCGTCCGACGATCGGCCGGGAGCCCGCGCGCTTGCTCGGGCGAGAGGTAGCTGTAGCGGCCGAAGACCACGCCGGGGCTGGTCATCTCGCGCTTGATCGCGTGGGTCGCCAGCCCGAAGTCGGTGATCTTCACCTGACCGTGGTAGCTGACCATGATGTTGGGCGGCGAGATGTCGCGATGGACGAGATCGAGGCCCATCGCGTCGTGGACATAGTCGAGCCCACGGCACAGCTCGCGGACCACGAACATCGCGAAGTCGACGGGGATCCGCCGATGCAGCTGCGCGCAGCGGTTCCAGACCGCGCGCAGATCCTTGCCCTCGACCAGCTCCATCGCGAGGTAGTAGTCCTCGCTGACTCGACCGGCGTCGAAGACCTGCACGAGGTTGGAGTGGTTGAGCCGAACCACGACCTTGGCCTCGTCGAGGAAGCGGCGTCGAACCCCGTCGTCGTTGAGGTCTTGCAAGACCTTCTTGACCACGCAGAGCTTCTCGAACCCGCCGGTCTCGCCCGCCGCCGCGAGGAAGAGCTCGCCCATGCCGCCCCGCGCCATCGGCCGGAGCAGCACGTATTTTCCGAACACCTGCGGAAAGCCACCGGCGCTGGCCGGCGCTTCCCGGGGTTCGGCAGAGGGGGACACCCTGGCATCTTACCGAAGCGAGGGTCGAACGGGGAGCCTCGCGCTCAACTACCTAGGCCCACATGCACGACGCTTCAGTCGGGCTCGCAGGCCAGCGCGAGCTCCAGCCGGATCGTCTCGCCCTGCTCGCCGGCGGGGATCTCGATCGACTCGCGCGACACGCCGCAATCCGAGTTGGCGGGCCGCAGGCGCAAGTCGATGGCACCCGCGAAGACGTCGCTCGCGAACACGCGTCCCATCGCGTCGGTCTTCGCGGACGTGAACGGCCCACCGTCGACCCGCACGGCCGGCATCGGCAGCCCTCGCTCGTCGCGGACCTGCAGCTCGAGCGTCGGACCTCGAGCCGAGCGCGTACTCGCCATCACCACGTCGGCACCCGCCTCGGCCTGCGCGAGCGCCAGCTCGAGCCCATCACGAAGCGCGCGGAGCTGGTAGATCCCATCGCCCAGCCCGCGCACCTCGAAGCGGCCCGCCTCGTCGGGGCGCAGCGCCTGGGCTTCGTCGGGGCGCTCGCGACTCGTCACCAACACTCGCGCACGAGAAAAAGCTCGGCCCTGCGGATCCTCGAGCCGGCCGGTCAACGCCGGGGCCGGCTCGGCCAGCGCGATGTTCAGCGCTTCGTCGCCGCGCGCCGGGATCGCTCCGACCCAGGGTCGCCAGCCCGCAGCCAACACCAACAGCTCGAAGTCCGCGTCGGCGGAGCTCGCTTCGAATTCGCAGGGCCCCGCCAGCGTCGAGGGTTCGGCCAGCGCGACCATGAAGGCGCCGTCGAGATCGCTGCTGCCGGTCCAACGGCGATCGCCGCGACGCACGATCACCTGCGCCGCCGCGAATGCCCGCCCGTCCGCGAACACCTGCCCGCCGACCCGCGGCGCCGGCTCGACCTCGAGCTCGACCGACTCGCCCGCGCTCAGTCGCCAAGGCTCGCGTTGAACGCTGCCGGAGTGAACCAGGCGGGCGCAGGTGTGCGAGTTCGGACAGGCCGGCGCCTCGAACCATCCATCCTCGCCGATCGCCGCGCGCCCAATCGATGTGCCATCCGGGCAGCCGAGCACGACGCTGCCTTCGCCGAGCGGACCCTCGTCGGCGTCGATCACCCGCGCGGCCACGCGCGAGCGCTCGACTCGATGTTCGGGCTCGTGCGAGCCCGCGGCGAAGCCAGCGTTCGACGAAGCCGAAGCGCGATCCGAGTCGAGGTCGGACTCGCTCGCCCCCTCGCGGATCGCGACCGCGCCTCGCTCGACCGCGCTCGTGGGTCCGTGCTTCGAACCCGACGAAGCCCAGACGCCGAGCAGCACGAGCGCCAAGCCGAGCGTGAGCGCCAAGCCGAGCGCGCGCGCTCGCGTGCTCATGCCCGCTCGAGCAAGGGTCGCATGACCGCGTCGGCCCGCGACTCCGCTTCTTTCAAGACGCGATCGATCAACGCGTCGACCTCTCGCTGCTCGTCGGCCGCGACGCTGCCGCTGAGCCCCGGTCGACCATGCGCCAGCACGTAGACCTTGATCTTCGGCTCGGTGCCGCTCGGGCGGAACACCAGCCGGGCCCCACGCCCCTCCCCCGCGAGCTCGTAGATCAGCACGTTGCCG
>JAMHUH010000106.1:0-20108 GCA_035904925.1 Nannocystaceae bacterium | reverse complement strand
GTGAAGGGACGTGGGTCGAGGCGAGCAGCCTAGGCGATGTACTCGGGCCACGTTGGCCGAGTGAACGAGCCGATTCACAGCTGCGGACGCGCGGGCCTCGGCGGGATTACAGCGAAGGTTCCGCGCCACCCGATCGCACTTGCCACGCTCGCGCGGGCCGGGGTATGCCCTCGGCTCATGTCGAGTGTAGCGTCCAAGGTTCGCGTGGTCGAGGGTAACCTCGACGCCAAGGGTCTGCGTTTCGCGGTCGTGGTCGCTCGCTTCAACGCGCTGATCACCGAGAACCTGGTCGAGGGCGCCGTCGATACCCTGCTTCGCTCCGGCGCCAGCGAGCAGGACGTGGTCGTGTTCCGCACGCCCGGCAGCTACGAGCTCGCGATGGTCAGCGATCGGGTCCTGGCGACTGGCCGCTTCGACGCCGTGATCGCGCTCGGCTGCTTGATCCGCGGTGACACCCTTCACTTCGAACTGATCGCGGGCGAGGCCGCCAAGGGGCTGGCCGCGGTCGGCATCGCCCACCGCAAGCCGGTCGCGTTCGGGGTCCTGACCACCGACAACCTCGAGCAAGCGTTTCATCGGGCCGGGGCGAAGGCCGGCAACAAGGGCTCCGAAGCCGCGCTCGTCGCGATCGAGCAGGCCCAGCTCTATCGCTCCATTACCTCAGAGGCGGTCGGAAGCGTGAACACGCCGTGAGCGACCCTGCGCGCGAGAGCCGGACGATGGTGCGCGCCCAAGGCCGGGAGCTCGCGCTGTGGATCCTCTGCCACCTCGAGTCGCACCCCGCGAGCGAGCGCCAAGCCGCGCTCGCGTTGTTCTGGTCCGAGCCGCCCGCGATCGACTCCGACGATCCTTTCTTGAACCCCGCGCTCGCCGTTGAGCTCGCGGGGCTGCTCGCGGACGAGCTCGTGCGCCGCTTCGCCGGCCGCCTCGTCGAGAGCTGGCTCGCGCGGGCCGACTACTGGGACGAGCAGATCGAGGCGCAGTCGCAGCGCTGGCGACTCGCTCGCATGGACCAGGTCGATCGCAACGTGCTGCGCCTGGTCGCGCTCGAGCTGGTCGGCGAGTCCACGCCGCGCGGCGTGGTCGTGGCCGAGGCGGTCCGACTCGCGGCTCGCTACGGGAGCGAGCGTTCGCCCG
This sequence comes from Nannocystaceae bacterium, assembly GCA_035904925.1. Taxonomy (GTDB): domain Bacteria; phylum Myxococcota_A; class Polyangia; order Nannocystales; family Nannocystaceae; genus Plesiocystis. Next base: position 18,971 of record JAMHUH010000106.1, on the reverse strand, counting down.
CCTTCGTCAACGGTGTCGCCGAGGCCTTGGCCAAGGCGCTGCGCGACGACTCGCCATGACCCACGAGCGCGCGCAGGTGCTGGTCGAGCCGCTCGCGCGGGCGGTGCTCGATGGCGTCCACGAGTTCGAAGGCGAGCCCGAGCGAGTCCGCGTCGACCTCGGGCTCTTCCCGGTGTTCGCCGACGAGCGGCCGCTCCAAGGTCTGGCTGGCTTGATGGACTGGCGGCGATCGGGTCGGATCTCGAGCCTGCTTCGCTCGGGCTTTTGTACCGGGGCCGCGGGTGAGCGCGTGTTGTTGCCGGGCAGCGCCGGGCTGCCGGTCGAGCGCGTCGTCCTGGTCGGGCTCGGGCTGCGGGCGGACTTCGACGCCGAAGTCGCCGACCGCATCGCGCGAGATCTCGTGGCCACTGCGACCGGGCTCGCCGCCGCGCGGGTCTTGGTCGCGCTGCCCTCTCACGCCGAGCGACGCCAGGCCGAGCTGCTCTTCGCGGCGCTGACCGTGGCGATCGAGCAGGCCGACCGCGACCACGAGGCCCGGCTGGCGCTCGCCGAGCCCAGCATCGTCGAGGTCGACCCCGTCGAGTCGCCGAACACCGCTCCAGCCGCGATCGCGGAGGCGAGCGAGACGGCCCCGAGCGAGCAGGATCTCTCGGTCGCCTCGGATTCGGCCGCCTCCGCGGGCCCGACCGAGCCGAGCGACCCCTCGAATTCGCGCATCGACTCGGCCCCCGAGGGGCAGCCCGAGCCAGGTCCCGGTGCGCCGGCCGAAGCCGCCCTCGAACGCGAGACCGAGCCGACCACCCGCCCAGATCCGGCTCCGATCCCCGATCCTCCCACGTTTTGGTGGGTGGTGGCCGAGGAGCGGGTCGTCGCGCGACTGCGCCGAGTGCTCAGCGGGCCACCCCGCGCGACCTCGGGCGGACTGCACACCTGAGCGGTGACACGGCCGAACGCTCGGCTGCTCGCGGGACTGGCCCCACGAGCGGCTCGGCAACGCCTATACTCGGGCCGATGCCGACCCAAGTGCTTTTGGTCGAGGACTCACGAGCCATGCGCGACTACGTGAGCTCGATCCTCGAGGCCGAGGGTGACTACGAGGTCCACGAGGTTGGAAACGGCTTCGATGCACTGCGGGCACTCCCGCGCGACCAGTTCGGGTTGATCGTCACCGACATCAACATGCCCGACGTCAGCGGGATCGAGCTGACCCGCTTCGTTCGTCAGACACCTCGGCACGCCAACACCCCGCTGATCGTGATCAGCACCGAAGCCTCGGAGATCGACCGCGACCGCGCGATGTCGGCCGGCGCATCGGCCTTCGTGGCCAAGCCCTTCACACCCGAAGAGTTCATGACGGCGATCCGGACCGCGGTCAGCAACCCCAGGCCAGATCGGAGCGTGGGAGGCCAGTGAGCGAGTCGCCCGAGTTCGTTTCCGAAGCGCAGGAGATCATCGAGAGCTTCTCCAGGCAGTTGCTGGAGATCGAAGGACAGATCCGCGACAGCTCCGACTACGATCCCGATCTGCTCAACGGCGCGTTTCGAGCCGTACACACCCTCAAGGGCCTGTCTGCGCTCTCGGGCGTGAACGAGATCGTCGAGCTCAGCCACAAGCTCGAGAACACGCTCGACGCCCTGCGCCTCGGCAAGCTGCCGCTCAACCAAAGCGCGCTCGATCTGCTCTTCGAGTCGGTCGAGCTCTTCCAGCACCTGCTCGCCAACGTCGCCGAGGGCGACCACGGCCCGGTCGAGATCGACAAGTTCCTGGGTCGCTTGGCCCGGCTGGTCGACGCGCCCGAAGAGAAGGCCGCCGACCCGCTCGCCTGGCTCGACGACTCGATCCTCGGCGTGCTGACGGAGTACGAGGAGCACCGCCTGCGCGAGAACGTTCGGCTCGGTCGCCGAATCTTTCGCGTCCACGCGAGCTTCGACCTGCTCGCGATCGACAAGGGCATCGACGCGCTCAAGCAGAAGCTCAAGAACCACGGCGAGGTCATCACCTATCTGCCGAGCGCGGACTCGACCAGCGACGATCGGATCGAGCTCGACATCCTGGTCGGGTCGAAGTCGACGCTGGCCGAGATCGCCGCGGGCATCGACGAAGAGGGCGTCACGGTCGAGTCGCTCGGGACCAACGAGCGGGTGGTCATTCGCAAGCAAGCCGCGCCCGAGCCCGTGGCCAAGGTCGAAGCGCGCGAGCCGGAGCCCGCCGCCAAGCCCAAGTCGACCACGGCCCAGCGAGCCGCGGCCCAGCAGCCCGCCCCCCAACCACCCCAGCAGCAGCCGGCCAAGGCCGATTCGCCGCGCCGGGCCAAGGTCTCGGTCGAGGCGAGCGACGACGAGGACGAGGCCCGCTTCGCCGAGCCGCCGCCTCCAGCGGCGGGCGGTGGCGACGAGGGCGGACGGCGACGCGGAGGCCACGCTGGCGGCGGCCACGGTGGCGGCGGCCACCATGACGACGAGGTCGAAGGCATCGGCGAAGGCGGCGAGCAAGTCAGCCTCAAGAGCCTCAGCCAGACCGTCCGCGTCGACCTGCGTCGCCTCGATCACCTGATGAACCTCGTCGGCGAGCTCGCGCTGGTCCACGCCAACCTCGGCGGGGTCGTCGATCGTCAGGCTCGCGCCGACCGCAACAACGAGTTCGTGCGCGAGTTCCAAGACCAGCTGCGGATCATGAACCGCCGGCTCGGTCTGCTTCAGCAGGGCATCCTCGAGGTCCGCATGGTCCCGCTCGGCCAGGTCTTCGACAAGCTGGCCCGGGTCGTCCGCAAGCTCGCGCGCGACCTCGACAAGGACGTCCGGCTCTCGATCTCGGGCGCCGACACCGAGCTCGACAAGTTGATCGTCGAGGAGCTCAGCGATCCCTTGATGCACATGATCCGCAACGCGATCGACCACGGCATCGAGAAGCCGGCCGAGCGGGTCGCCTACGGCAAGCCCCGCGCTGGCCAAGTCGCGCTGGCGGCCTACCAAAAGGGCAACCGCGTGGTCATCGAGCTGACCGACGACGGCGCGGGCATGGACTGGCGACGGCTCCGCGACAAGGCGGTCGAGCGCGGCTTCCTGACCCGCGACGAGTCGGTCGACATCAGCCCGGCGCAGGCCGTCAACCTGATCTTCACGCCCGGGTTCTCGACCCGCGAGTCGGTCAGCGAGACCTCCGGCCGCGGCGTCGGCATGGACGTGGTCAAGACCAACATCTCCAAGCTCTCGGGCATGATCGACGTCGCCAGCGAGCCGGGCCGCGGCTCTCGCTTCCGCATCACCTTGCCGATCACCTTGGCGATCATCCAGGCGCTGGTCATCGAGACCGCCGGGCAGACCTTCTGTATCCCGCTCAACTCGGTGCTCGAGTCGATCATGGTCCAGAGCGAGGAGATCCACACGATCGAGGGCCACGAGGTCGTCTCGGTCCGCGGCCGCACGCTCCCGCTCATCCACCTGTCCCGGGTGTTCGAGCTCGAGGACAACGAGGGCCGCGAAGCCGATCGGCGGATGTTCTACGATCGCCTCTACGTGGTCGTCGTCGGGCTCGCGCAGCACCGGGTCGGCCTCGTCGTCGACGAGCTGCTCGGCCAGCAGGACGTCGTGATCAAGCCGATCGGCAAGGCGCTCCGGCAGGTGCCGGGCATCGCCGGCGCGACCGAGCTGGGTGACAACCGAACCGTCCTGCTGATCGACGTCGCGACCTTGGTCAGCGAGTCGGTCGGCGGCGTCGAGGCCACGGTCGCCGGGATCGGCGGCGGCACCCGCGAGGGCATCGGACTCTTCTCGACACTCGAAGTCGGCGGACGAGCACGCGACCACGGAGGCGGGGGCGATGGCTGGTGACGACGACGTACTTTGGCAGGCTCTGCTCGCGACCGGGACTCAGGTCGCGACCGAGGCCGACTACGAGCACGGCTACAAACGCGAGATGCGGAGCGACCTGCTCCGCTACGTGACCTTCATGATCGGGCACGAGATCTACGGGCTGCCGATCGAGCAGATCATCGAGATCTCGATCGTCTTCCCGACCACGCCGGTGCCTCGGACCAGCGAGTTCGTGCTCGGCATCGGCAACATGCGCGGCTCGGTCATGCCGGTCATCGACCTCGCCCGGCGGCTCCGCCTCGGCGTGTGCAAGCCGGCGCGCGAGACTCGGGTGCTGATCGTTCGCCACCTCGACGAGCCGCACGGCATCGTCGTCGATCGGGTGCTCGAGGTCATCTCGCTGCCACCCGAGGAGATGGAGAACACCCCCGGCGGCATCGGCAGCACCCGCGCCGACTTCATCCTCGGGCTCGGACGCGATCGCCGACGCCTGATCATCATCCTCGACATCGCGACCGTCCTGGCCGAGCGCGACTTCCTGCTGCCCAAGTTCCGGCGCGAACGCGCAGCCTCCTAGTCCCCATGAGCACAAGCGAAATCGGTAGCGGCCCGCGGGGCACCTCGACGGCTTGGGACGACGAACAAGTCGCCAAGCGGCAAGAGCAGCTCAAGCTGGCCGGCTTCTATGTCGGCGGCGGGCTCTACGGGATCGACATCATGCGGATCAAGGAGGTCATCCAATCCGCGCCCTATCCGATCCGTCCGGTCCCGCACGCGCCCTCGGTCATCGAAGGGGTGATCACCTTGCGCGGCGTCGTGATCCCGGTCATCGACCTGCGCAAGCGCTTCGGCGCCGGCATCGACGAAGAGCTCAAGCCGCTCAACAAGCTGATCATCGTCAGCGTCAAGGGCCGGATCGTCGGGCTCAAGGTCGACAAGGTGCTCGGCGAGCTGCGGATCGAGAGCGAAGAGGTCCGACCCGCGCCCTCGATGTTGAGCGCGACCGCGGCCGGCGATGGCGAAGACTTCTTCTCGGGTGTGTGCAAGATTGGCGACGACGTGGTCTTCGTCGTGAACCTCGAAGGCCTGATCACCTCGGGCAAGGGCCTGTAATGAGTCGCGCTGCCCAGCCGCACACGCCACAGAGCGGGCTCGCTGGAGCCGGCCGAAGGCCACGCGTGCTCTTTGCCCATGGCCGCTCGGTCATCGGCCTCGCGGTCAGTCGCGTGCTCGCGGCCCACGGCTTCGACGTCGAGCAGGTCGGCCACGCCGACGAAGTCCACGCCGCCCTGGCCCGCAAGCCGGAGTTCGACGCGCTCGTGGTCGACGTCGCGCTGCCGGGCGCGCCGGGCTTCGAGCTGACGATCCCGGCGCGCGAGGCTGGGGTCGAGGTCGTGATCCTGGTCGCCTCGGTGTTCCGCCGGACCAGCTACAAGCGCCGGCCGCTGCGGCTCTACGGCGCCGACGACTACGTCGAGATTCATCACCTCGGCGATCACCTGCCCCAACGTCTGCGCGACCACCTCGGGCTCGGTGTGTCCGAGCTGCCCGCCGAGACCCTGCGCCAAGTGTTCGAGGTCCTGCATCAGGCCGGCGATCAGCGGCTCGCCGAAGAGTCGCCCGAGTCCTTGGCGGGCCTGATCGTCGCCGACTTGCTGCTCTACCACGGCGAGCGCATGGCCGAAGCCGAGAGCGTCGAACAGGCGCTCGCGGCCGTGGCCGCCGATCTCGACCATGCCCGGGCGCTCTTCGCCCAAGTTCGACCCGAGCTGGCCCGCCGCGAAGGCGAGCAAGCCCCAGACTTGATCGACGCGGCGTTCCGCAAATTGGTCGCGAGCCTCGACTCGCGGTCCAGGGAAGGGGAGACCAGGTGAGCGAACGAGCACAGTTGCCCGCCAATTTGCTCGACTGTATTCGCCGCTTCGGTGACGAAGGCTGGCGCGAGCGCAAGCAAGCGGTCGAAGAGATCCTGATGGTGCTCGCGAGCGAGCAGCCCGACGGCGCGACGATCGAAGCGTTGATCGACACGCTGATCGACGGGGTCATCGATCCGCTCGAGAGCGCGATCTATCGCGGTCGCGAGCAGGAGGCCAAGGTCGTCGCGGGTGGCGGCGTCAGTGCGCGCGCGGCTTGCCACGACGTGCTGATCCAGCTCGGTCGCGCGAGCCTGCCCAAGATCCTTCGCCGCCTCGATCCCAGCGATCGCCACTCCTCGGGCACGCGCCTGCTCGTCGATCTGATCGGTCAGATCGGTGGCGAGTCCGAGATCCCCTTGCTGGTCATGTTCTTGCGCGACCAGGCGGCCGACGAGAACCTGCGGGCCTCGGCCGCGGCCGCCTTGGGCGAGATCGGCGGGCCGCGAGCGATCGCGGCGCTCGAGCAGCTGCTCGGCGACGACATCGAGATGCTCCAGCTCTATGCGCTCGACGCCCTGCGGGCCGCTCGGGCCAAGGTCGCCGTCGATCGCTTGGCGCCGCTGCTCTCGCAGCCGGTCACGCGAAAGGGCGCGGCGACCTTGCTCGGGGCCTCGGCCGACGCCGCCGCCGTCCCGCTCTTGGTCCCCTTGCTCGACGACGAGATGCGCGGGGTTCGAGCCGCGGTCGTCGAGGCGATCGCTCGGCTCCGGGTCGCGCTCGGCGAGCAAGGCCAAGCGCGCCTGGTCGACGACGTGATCGCCGAGATCGGCAGCGAGACTCGGGCTCACGTGCGCGAGCTGATCAGCCACCGCGAGCGCGACGTCTCGCTCGCCGCGATCGCGCTGGCCGGGCTCGCTTCGGACGCCGAGGCGGTCGCGGCCGTGCTCCCGCAGATGGACGACCCGATGGTCTACGAGCGTGGGCTCGCGCTCGTCGAGCGGCTGGGCAGCAAGGCCAACGACGCGCTCGTCGGGGTCTTGGGCAGCCTCGAGTTCGCCTCCCGCGAGGCGCTCTATCGCTTGATCGGGGCCTTGCCCGGCGAGGTCGACGTCCGCCTGATCAACCTCTTGCTCGAGGGCCTCGACGATCCGATGGATACGATCGCTTCGGCGGCCACCGACGCGCTCAAGCGGATCGGCGGCCGCTCGGCCATGGCTCCGCTCTATCGCGCCTGCGGTCGCGAGGGCACGGTCGGCGAGCACGCGGCCGAGGCCCTGGCCGAGATCGCCCAACGCCAGGCCGCGCTGCGACCCGGTGGCGACCACGACGAGCTCATGCTCTTGATCGGTGGGAGCTGGCCGCAGACGGGCGCGAGCGCTCGCAACTTGTGTCGGGTCGTCGGTCGGCTCGGGCTCGTCGCCTTCGTCCCGCCCTTGGTCTCGATGCTCGGCTCCAACGACGTCGGGGTTCGAGTCGCGGCCGCGCTCGCGCTCGGCAACATCGTCGGCGATCACGAGGGGGTCAGCGCGCTGTGCTTCTCGCTCGCCGACGAAGATCCCCAGGTTCGTGCGGCCGCGTGTCGGAGCCTCGGCCAGCTGCGCGCGGCCGAGAGCGTGCACCCGCTGATGGGCGCGACCTCGGATCCGGTCGCGCTGGTCCGCGCCGCCGCGGTTCAAGCCCTGGTCGCGATCGACAACCCGATCGCCCGCGCGCGCATGCGCGAGATCATCCTCGACGACAGCTCGACCAACGTGGTCGTGCATGCGATCGCAGCGCTGGGTCGCTCGAACCTCGATCAGGATCTCAACTTGCTGATGAACTTGTCGCGCTCCGACGACTACGAGGTCGTCAAGGCGGCAGCACGGGCGCTCAAGCCCTACCGACCGCACCGCGCGACCGCGGCGCTGCTCGGGCTGCTCGCGCACGAGCGCTGGGACGTCCGTTGGGCGGCCGCCGAAGTCCTGTCCGAGCGCGGCGACGCGACCGCGCTCGGACCGCTCGAGCACTCGCGGACCTTCGAACAAGATGCGCTGGTTCGGCAAATTCTCGGTCAAGCGATCGAGCGACTGCGCGCTCATACGAGCACGCCGAACGGAGACGAGCCCAGCTAGTCTGGTGCTGTCGAGGAACGGATCCTGGTCTTGACCAAGTTCGACAGCACGGACCGCTTGTTCGCTGCGATGAGCAGCGATCGGATTCGTATCAACGAGGAGGAGACACGCCTGCTCGTCGAGACGATCCAAGAACACTGCGGCGTCACCTTGTCGATCGCCTCGGGGTTCTTCCTCGAGCGGCGATTGGTTCCTCGGCTCGAGGCGCTCGGCTTGGCCAGCTTCCTCGACTACTACCAGTACCTTCGCTACGACCCCGCGGGTCCGCGCGAGATGGAAGAGTTGATCGAGCGGATCACCACGCACGAGACCTACTTCTTCCGCGAGCAGTACCAGCTCGACGCCTTCGCGGACGAGATCTTGCCGCAGCTGGCGAAGCTGCACGATCGTCAGCGGCGGCTCTCGTTCTGGAGCGCGGGCTGTTCGACCGGCGAAGAGGTCTACACCATCGCGATGCTGCTGCTCGAGAGCGGGCTCTTTCGCGGCTGGGGTCTGCGCGTGGCTGGCTCCGACATCAGCCGCAAGGTGCTGACGACGGCGCGCACGGCGATCTACGGCGAGAACAGCTTTCGAACCACCGAGCCGCACCTGCGCCGAAAGTATTTCGCCGAGAAGGAAGGTCGCTGGCAGGTCCGCGACGAGGTCCGCTCGATGTGTTCTTTCGGCCAGCTCAATCTGCTCAGTACCGAGCGATTCCGTGTACTCGGCCCTTGCGACGTCATCTTCTGTCGCAACGTATTGATGTATCTTTCCCAAGAGGCGCGTCACCGCGTGGTCGAAGCCTTCTACGATCGTCTCACGCCCGGCGGCTTCCTCTTGCTCGGTCACTCCGAAAGTCTGCTCAACGTCACCACCCGCTTCGACTTGGCGCACCTTCAAAAAGACCTCGTCTACCGCAAGCCACTCGACGCGGATCCGCCTTCGCCGGCTGGTTCCTCGGAGTTCGACCGATGAGCGCGAAGAACGACAACCGTACCGAGTCCCGACCGCTTCGCGTGCTGGTCGTGGATGACTCCGCGTACAACCGGCAGACGATCACCAGCATGCTCGAGTCGCGCGAGGGCGTCGAAGTGGTCGCCCGCGCGACCAACGGGAAAGAAGCGCTCAAGCTGGCCTTCGATCTCGATCCCGACGTGATCACGCTCGACCTCGAGATGCCGGAGATGGACGGCTTCTCGTTCCTGCGCCTGCTGATGAGCCGGCGACCGATCCCGGTCGTGGTCATCTCCGGCTACGCCCAACGCGACAACGTGTTCCGGGCGCTCGAGCTGGGCGCGCTCGACTTCATCGCCAAGCCCCGCCGCCACATCAGCCCCGACATCCGCAACATCGAGGACGAGCTGACCGCCAAGATCGCGATGGTCCGGCGGCTGCAGACCGTCCGACTCAAGCAGCGGGCCGACTCGCTCGCCGCCCAAGGCCTGCGCCCGCGCGGCGGCAACTCGGATGGGCCCGACGATCAGCCGATCGAGGGCGAGAGCACGCTGCTCGCGGTCGGGATTGCCTCGTCGACCGGCGGACCGCCAGCCATTCAGCAGCTGCTCGCCGCGTTGCCAGCCACGCTGCCCGCCGCGATCATCATCGCGCAGCACATGCCCGCTCGCTTCACCAAGGCGTTCGCGGCTCGGCTCGATCGCGTGGTCGATCTGCGCGTGGTCGAGGCCGCCGAAGGCCAGCCGATGATCCGTGGCGTCGTCTACATCGTCCCGGGATCGTCCAACGTCGAGGTCAGCGCGGGCCCGACCCCAGGTACCGGGATCATCCACGTCGTCGAGCCGGAGCCGGTCCGAAATGGCGCAGTGCCGCTCACGCCCTCCGCCGACCACCTGTTCAAGTCGATGTCTGCGCTGTTCCAAAAGCGCTTCGTCGGCGTGATCCTGACCGGCATGGGCTCCGACGGGACGAACGGCGCCATCGCTGCGCGTCGGCTCGGCGCGACGATCCTGGTCGAGGACCCGACGACCGCCGTGATGCCGGGAATGCCGCACTCGGCGGTCGAGGCCGGCGTGGTCGACAAGGCGCTGCCGCTCGAGCGCCTCCACGAGGCCATCGTCGAGGCCGTCGAGAAGCGTCGGCGAGATCTGGAAGCTTGATCGACGTCTCGATCGCAGCTGTCCTTGGGATCGCAGCGATCCCTGGGCTCGCCGGAGTCTGTGGCGCTCGCCAGGGTTGGCCCTCGCGGTCACGGACGAGCGCGCGCGGGGGCGGTAGCGTTTCGCCCCACTGTCCGCGCGAACAGCCGCACAAGGAAGTCGACACGAGTACGCCGCTGGACGGTCGTCTGTGATAAGGTACGGGCGGTGAGCGCCGACGATCCCAGGCAGAGCCTGCAGCGGAAGACTGACCTCTTCCTGCGCGAGTTCTTTGAGAAGGGCGAGATGCTGGTCAAGGAGCTGATCACCGAGAATGATCGGCTCCGCTCCCAGATCGACACTCAAGAAGAGCCTCCGCCACCGACCAAGGTCAATCGCGACAACATGGTCGAGCTGCTCATGCTGCGGGTGGCAGCGCTCGAGCGCGAGTGCGACGAGATTCGTCGCATCGCCGGCAACGTCGAGGAAGAGTCGGGTGGCTTTCGCTCGCGGCTCGACTCGCTCGAGTACGAGCACTATCACCTCGCGTCGATGTTCGTCGCTGGCTCGCAGTTTCACAGCGCGGTCAGCTTCGACGAGGTGCTCCGCACCATCACCGAGATCCTGCTCAACTTCGTCGGCATCGGCACCTTCACGGTGTTCATGGTCGACGAGGAGCGACAGATCCTCTTCCCGGTCGCGCGCGAGGGCGGCTCGGTCGAAGAGGTCGGCGAGATCGTCCTGACGGGCGACGACGCTGGTCCAGCGCAAGCAGCCTTGCTCGCGCTCGGGCGACCCTGGAAGAACGGCGATCCCTTCTTCCAGATCGGCAACGAGATCATCAACCTTCCGCTGGTTGGTGGCACGCGCTTGGTCGGTGTCGCTCGGCTCGAGTCCTTCCTCGAACAGAAGGAAGGCTTTGCCGAGAACGATCATCAACTCCTCGGCCTGATTTCCGAACACGCCGGCATCGGGATCGAAAACGCCTGGGTGCGTGCGCACGCCCAGGAAGTCCCGCTACAGCGTCAGGCGATCGAGCATCTGGTTGGAGCATGAGCACTTCGGGAGAACGTCGTTTCAACGCGCTGGTGGTGGAAGACAGTCCGCCAATGCGAAAGATGATCGTGTTTGCGCTCTCACGGGTGCGCGAGCTCGACGTGGTCGAGGCCGATGATGGGGTCGACGCGCTCCGGCGGATCGCCGCCACGAAGTTCGACATCATCATCACCGACATCAACATGCCGATCCTCGACGGCCTCAAGCTGGTCAAGCGGCTACGGGCTGACGAGAACTACAAGGACGTCCCGATCGTGATCATCACGACCGAAGGCGCCGCCGAAGATCGCCAGCGTGCGCTCGCGTTGGGAGCCAACGCGTACATCACCAAGCCCATCCAAGCCCAGCAGGTCATCTCGCTCGTCCGCGAGATACTAAATTTGGATTGAGGGCGTTCCGCCGCCCTCCCCCCGCGAAGCGGGGCCCCCCTCCCGCAGGGCCTTCGGCCCTTCCGCTCGCCCCTTCGGGGCTTGCTCTGGCCTTCGTTGGGAGGGGTCGTGGCGGGCCTGGCCCGCTGGATAGGGCGTTGGCGGAGGTTTTCGCGAGGGCGTCGGCGGAGGGTTTCGTGAGCGCTTCGGCGGAGGCTTTCGCGAGCGCTTCGGCGGAGGCTTTCGCGAGCGCTTCGGCGGAGGTTTTCGCGGCCGCTTCGGCGGAGGGTTTCGCGGCCGCTTCGGCGGAGGCTTTCGTGAGCGCTTCGGCGGAGGCTTTCGCGAGCGCTTCGGCGGAAGTTATCGCGAGCGGTTCGGCGGAGGTTTTCGCGAGCGCTTCGGCGGAGGGCTTCGTTTGGTCGACACGAGATGTCCGAGGCCATGCTCCGACGATCGCCGCATCGTGTCTGGAGGGCGGCGCAGACCTTCGCGGACTCGGGCGGCGGGGAATGTTGGCGTCCTCTCCGAGGCGGACGTTGGCGTTCGCGTAGTCGTGGGGGAGCCGAGCGGGAGGGCGGCAACATTCCCCGTGAAGCCCCCACGTCGTGAACACGATCGTCCGCGCACCAACGTCGCGCACTCCAACCTCGACGTCGCGTCGAGTTTTTCATCCGCCAACCCACGCGTGCTAGCGTCCGAGCATGCCTGCGCCGATCCCCCTCGACGAGGCGACCGAAGACTTCCTGCGTCACCTCAAGGTCGAGCGCAACCTCGCCCGCAACACGCTCGAGGCCTACGGCAACGATCTCCGCCAGCTGCTCGAGTTCCTCGCCGAGGCCGAGGTCACCACGACGGCGGGGGTCACTCCGCAGGTGTTGCTCGACTTCCTCGCGCGCTTGACCGGCCGTGGGTTGAAGCCGGGCAGTCAGGCGCGGCGTTGGGTGGCGGTCCGCGGGCTCTTTCGCTGGCTGCGGACCGAGCAGCTGATCGCGATCGATCCGACCCAAGGCATTCGCATGCCCAAGGCCGGCGCGAAGCTGCCCGAGCTGCTCAGCCGGGCGGAGATCGACGCCTTGATCGCGGCGCCTGGGCTCGACACGCCGCTCGGGCTGCGCGACACGGCGCTGCTCGAGTTCATGTATGCGACCGGCTGCCGGGTGTCGGAGGCGGTCAACTTGAAGATCGACGCGCTTCACCTCGACCAGGGCATGGTCTTGTTGACCGGCAAGGGCGACAAGCAGCGCATGGTCCCGGTCGGTGACTATGCGCGGCTGGCCTTGCTCGCGTGGCTGACCGAGGGCCGGGCGAAGCTGGTCGCGCGCGCGAAGAAGGGCAGCGGTCGCAACGACTGGGTGTTCGTCAACCACCGCGGCGCTCGGCTCTCGCGCCAAGGCTGGTTCGAGAAGCTGCGCGAGCACGCACGCAGCGCGGGCATCATGCGTGACATCTCGCCTCACAAGCTGCGCCACAGCTTCGCCACGCACTTGCTCGAGGGCGGCGCCGATCTGCGCGCCGTGCAGACGCTGCTCGGCCACGCCGACATCTCGACCACGCAGGTCTATACCCACCTGAGCCAGACCCACGTCCGCGACGCCTACGACCGCCACCACCCGCGGGCCTGAGGCTCGCGCCGAGCCTGGATTGACGGGGACGGCCCGCGACTGCTACGAAACGGCTTCCTCGCGCCTTGCGCGAGACCCGCAAGACGCGAGACCGGGCATCGACATGGATTTCTCCCGTGAGACCCTGACGACCGTCGGGATCTATCTGATCTGCTTGGTGCTCTCGATCGCGGTGCACGAGTACTGTCACGCGGTCGCGGCAGATCGCTTGGGCGATCCCACGCCTGGTCGCCAAGGTCGGCTGACGCTCAACCCGATCGTCCACGCCGATCCGATCGGGACGCTGCTCTTGCCGATCATCATGGCGCTCAACCACCTGCCGCCCTTCGGCTGGGGTCGCCCGGTCGAGACTCAGCCGAGCAGCTACACGCGCAAGATGACCATGCGTGGCGGCATGGCCCTGGTCGCGGTCGCGGGGCCCTTCGGCAACCTGATCTTGGTCTTGGTCTCGCTCGGGATCGCGGCGGCGCTCGGTCGGACGATGGGGATCAGCGAGCCGGTCGCGCTGCTGCTGCACACGATGATCGGGCTCAACGTCGTGCTGATGCTCTTCAACCTGCTGCCGCTGCATCCGCTCGACGGCGGCAAGATCCTCGCCGCGTTCTTGCCCACGCGGCTCGACTACGTCGACGAATTCCTGCTCCGCTGGGGGCCGTGGATCTTGTTGGGGCTGATCATGTTCGGTGGCCACTGGCTCGGCCAAGTGCTCGCGCCGGTCATGGTCGTGGTCGAGCGCGCGTACATCGTCGCGGTGGCCGGATGACCCACGAGCCCGAGCACGCCCACGATTCGGGCAAGCGGGGCGACTTCATCGCCGACTTCATCGCCGACGGCGTTCGCTCGCGGCCGAGCTACGCGGTCTCGCTCGATCTCTTCGAGGGCCCGCTCGACCTGCTCTTGCACCTGGTTCGGCGCCACGAGCTCGACATCCTCGACATCCCGATCGCGTTCATCACCGAGAAGTACATCGAGTACATCAGCTTCGCGCGCGCGCTCGACATCGAGATCGCTGGCGACTACCTGCTGATGGCCGCGACCTTGGCCTTCCTCAAGAGCCGCGAGCTGCTCCCGGTCGTCCCCGAGCTCGCGGGCGACGAAGAAGATGAAGACGAGGTCGGCGTCGACCCGCGCGAGGAGCTGATCCGCCGGCTGATCGAGTACGAGCGCTTTCGCAACGCCGGCGAGGATCTCTCGGCCCGACCGCTCTTCGGCCGCGACGTGTTCCCGCGGGGCGGTGGCGTCGACGTCATCCCGCCCGAGCCCGGGCTCGCGCCGGTCACCCTGTTCAAGCTGGCCGAGGCCTACAACCGCGTGCTCGACCGGGCGAAGATCGCCCAGGACCACGAGGTCGTGATCGAGGCGGTCACGGTCCGCCAGCGGATGCACCAGCTGACCTTGTTGCTGGCCGAGCGCCCGCGGGTCGAGTTCGAGTCGCTCTTCCTCGATCGCGTCTGGTCGAGCGAACGCGAGCTGCGATCGATGTTGGTCGTCACGCTGATGTCGGTGCTCGAGATGGTCAAGCTCGGCCTGCTCGGGATCCAGCAGCCGCAAGGCAGCGAGACCCTCTCGCTCGAGCGGGTCGTCGACGTCGACGCGATGGAGTCCGCGATCGCGGAGTTCGTCGAGGACGACGAGGTCGCGCCCGCGAGCGAAGCTGCGGCCGAGCCGAGCGCAGAAGCGAGCGATGCGGGACTCGAGGTCGTCGAATCCAGCGATGCGGTCGAGCTCGTCGATGCTGTCGAGCCGGCGGTCGAACCTGGCCGCGAAGACCAAGTCGCTCCCGCGGAGTCCGACGACGAGCCGACCGTCGACCCCGAGGTCGAGCTCGAGTCCGAGCCGAGTGGGGAGACTCCGGGCGACTGAGCCCACGGCCTTCGGGCCGAGGAATTTCGTATGGCCAAAAAGGCAGTTCGCAAGCAAGCGCCCCCGCGGATGCGGAAGGTTCGCAAGGACGAGGAGACCCCCGAGCTCGCCGTCGAGGAGGCTCCCGAGCTCACCGTCGAGGAGGCTCCCGAGTACGGCGACGAAGCTCCGCGGGCTGCGGAGCCCAGCATCGAGGATCTCGTCGCCGAGCTCGCCGAGGTCGACGACGAGCTCGAGCCCGAGTCGGACGCCGCGAGTGACGACGCGAGCTCGACCGATGGCGAGCCAGCCAGCGAAGCCGGCGAGAGCTTCGCGCTCGCGCCCGAGGGCGAAGCGGCGGAGGGCGAAGCGGCGGAGGGCGAGGCGAAGCCCGAACCCGGCGGCATCCGGCTGATCCACAGCCTGCCGATCGATCCCGACGACGACCTCAGCGACGTCGAAGGCGAGGCCTCGCCGCGCTTGGTCTCGATCGTCGAGAGCCTGCTCTTCGCGTCGAGCAAGCCGCTGCGCGTCAAGCAGATCCGCAAGGTGCTCGAAGAGCCCGCGGTCCGGCAGATCCAGCTCGCGCTCAAGCACTTGATGGCCCAGGAGGGCAGGGGAATGTTGGTCGCCCAGGTCGCGGGTGGCTTCATGCTCCAGACCCATCCGAGCAACGCGATCTGGGTGCAGAAGCTGCTCCAGGCCAAGCCCGTCCGGCTGAGTCGGCCGCAGCTCGAGACCCTCGCCGTCATCGCGTATCGCCAGCCCGTCACCCGGCCCGAGATCGATCACGTTCGCGGGGTCGACAGCGGCGCCGTGCTCAAGCTCTTGCTCGAGCGCGACCTGATTCAGATCGTCGGCAAGAAGGACGAGCCGGGTCGGCCGATGCTCTACGGCACGACCATCCACTTCCTCGAGTTCTTCAACCTGATGAGCCTGCGCGACCTCCCGGATCTCCGTGAATTCCGCGAGCTCTCGGACGACGCCAAGGCGGGCCTGCGCCGCGGCGACATGAAGGACGCCGAGATCGAAGTGCTCGGTCAAGAGGTGCTGGACTTCGCCCGTGGTCTCGAAGGCGAGGCGGCTTCGGAGCGCGCGGCGGAGTCGGAGGACGCAGCGGTGTCTGATGACGCGGCGGAGTCCGAGGAAGCGGCGGAGTCCGAGGACGCGGCGGAGTCTGAGGAAGCGGCGGAGTCTGACGAGTCTGACGAGGTTGAGTCCGAGGGCGAGCTCGAGTCGGAAGACGAGGCTGAGTCGGAAGACGAGGCTGAGTCGGAAGACGAGCCTGAGTCGGAAGACGAGCCTGAGTCGGAAGACGAGGCTGAGTCGGAAGACGAGCCTGAGTCGGAAGACGAGGCTGAGTCGGAAGACGAGGCTGAGGACGAGCCGGAAGCCGACGATGAGTCGGAAGACGACGAAGAGTCGGAAGCCGACGAAGAGTCGACTCCGACCCAAGCTGACGAGCAACCCACGGACGAGCCGTCCGACGAACCCGAATCGGACGACTGAACACCATGGCCACGTCATCATCCAAGCGCAGCCCTGCCAAACGCAGCGCAGCCAAGTCCTCGCCCAAGTCGACCGCCAAGTCGTCAGCCTCGGGCCGTCGCAGCGTCGGCGAGCGCGACGAACGAGGGCCAGCGAAGCCGGACCCCGGCGCTCGTGCGGGAGCGACCAAGAAGGCCGCCAAGCGCAAGTCGAGCCGCTCGAAGCCAATTCACGACCACACCGCGAGCCCGCGCGAGGAGCAAGATGGCGTGCGCCTCCAAAAATTCCTGGCCAGCGCGGGGCTGGCCTCGCGTCGGCACGCCGAGGAGCTGATCCGCTCGGGCCAGGTTCAGGTCAACGGTCGGGTGATCACCGAGCTCGGCACCCGGGTGTTCGGCGATCGCGATCGCGTGACGGTGCGCGGCGATCTGGTCGTGCCCGAGGCCAAGGTCTACTACGTGCTCAACAAGCCGGACGCGATCGTCTGCTCGGCCGCCGGCAGCGTCGACGAGCGCGGCCGACCGACGGTGCTCTCGCTGATGCATGGCATCCGCGAGCGGCTCTATCCCGTCGGTCGACTCGACTATCACTCGCGCGGCGTGGTCCTCTTGACCAACGACGGCGAGCTGGCCGAAGCGCTCACGCATCCGCGCCACGGCGTGGTCAAGACCTACCACGTCAAGTTTCAGGGCAAGCTCTCGGGCGACGAAGAGCAGGCGCTGCGCGATGGCGTCGTGCTCGACGACGGCACGATCACGCGGCCGCTCGCGGAGCTCTTTGGCTTTCGCGAGACCGGCAGCAACGTCTGGTATCAGATGGGGCTGACCGAGGGGATCAACCGGCAGATCCGTCGGATGGGCGACGCGATCGACCACCCCGTGTTGAAATTAATTCGTGTCGCGATTGGCGACATCACCGCGGACGAGCTCGACGAGGGCCAATATCGGCCGCTCAAGCCGACCGAGGTCGCACAGCTGCTGGCCGCCGTTCGCGTGGCACCCGAGCCGACCCGCAAGCCGAGCGTCGCCAACCCAGCGGGGCCGAAGAAGGCCAGCCGACGGCCCTTTGGCGGCAACAAGGCCGGCGTCCCTGCGCCCGCCGGAGCGAGGCGCTCGAGCGAGAGCCGAGCGGGTTCTGGTTCGGCCAAGGCCGCCGCGAGGGCGCCCGCGGGCGCCAAGAAGAGCCCGCGCGCGGCCGAGGGTCGCAGCACCAGCCCCAACCCGGGCGCGAAGAAGACCAGCGGCGCGCGAAGTGCCGCGAGCCCCTCCGCGGGCAAGACCGGCCCCTCGGGGGCCAAGCGAGCCCCGGCGCGTCCGACCGGGACGCCCTCGAGCAAGAAAGCCAGCCGACCCACCCGCAAGTGAGTCCGCTCGCCCTTGCAAGCCCCTGCCTCGCGGGGTAGCTTGCCGCCCCCGCTGGTACTGCCAGCCCGACAGGAACACGACTGCTATGGCCAAGATCTCCCAGGTCCTGCGCGACAAGAAGCGCGAGAAGCTGATCCACAAGTACGCCGACAAGCGCGCCGACCTTCGCAAGAAGATGAAGGACGCGGAGATCGAGCCCGAGGAAAAGGTCGCGATTCAGGCTCAGTTGTCTGCGCTCCCGCGCAACTCCTGCCCGACTCGCCTGACCCGGCGCTGCTTCACCACCGGCCGCAGCAAGGCCGTCTACCGCAAGTTCGGCCTGTGCCGCATCCAGCTGCGCGAGTTGGCGCTCCGAGGCGATCTGCCCGGCGTCACCAAGTCGAGCTGGTGAGCCCTTCAGGCACCCGAGAGGAGCGAATCATGCGTCCCGGCATTCACCCCGAGTACTCCAAGGTCCTGTTCCACGATTCGGCCACCGCCGAAGAGTGGGTCGGCTTCTCCACCATGAAGCCCGATGAGAAGAAGACGGTCGACGGCGAAGAGCTGCCGATGGTTCGACTCGACATCTCGGCCAAGTCCCACCCCTTCTGGACTGGCCAGTCGCGCACGCTCGACGCCGAGGGTCGCATCGACCGCTTCAAGCGTCGCTACGCTCGCAAGCCCCCGGCCGAGGCCAAGCCCGCTGCGGCGAAGCCCGTTGCTGCCGCCGCCGCGAAGAAGCCGGCCGCCGCGAAGAAGCCAGCCGTCGCGAAGAAGCCGGCCGCCGCGAAGAAGCCCAAGGCCTGATCGGGTCGCTCCCGATCGGTTCCCTGCCGATATTCGAGCCGGACGCGTCGAGGTCACCTCGGCGTCCGGCTCGAAGCAATTGGTCTCGCGGATCTTCGCGCCACGCGTGGTCGCAATCTCGTCAGCGAGCGCGACCCGACTGATAGACTGTCGAACGATGCCGTCCCGATCTGCCCGCGCCAGCGCTCCAACGCTCGTCCGAGAGCCCGAGGCGCCCTTCATGACCGGTCCGCTGGCGATCTCGCCCGAGCTGGCCAGCACCTTGCTCGACCGCGCGCTCGCTCGTGGCGGCGACTTTGCCGATCTCTACTTCGAGTATCGCCGCTTCGCCTCGCTCTCGATGGAAGACGGGCGGATCCGCAGCGTCGGCGGCTCGATCGATCTCGGCGTCGGGATCCGCGTCGTCGTCGGCCAGGCGGTCGGCTACGCCTACGCCGAGAGCCTCGAGCCCAGCGCGATGCTCGAGGCCGCCGACACGGCCGGACGGATCGCCCATGGCGGTCGCAAGCTGGGCCCGGTCGCGGTCGTGCGGCGCGAGCCGAGCTCCGTCTATCCGATCGGCGACGAGGTGGTCGACGTCGAGGGCAAGCAGCG
>JAMHUH010000105.1:0-25385 GCA_035904925.1 Nannocystaceae bacterium | reverse complement strand
GGCCAATTATCCATAATTCATGGGTTCATGGGTATGTGACGCACGAGATCGAGAAATTGCAGTCAGAGCGGATTCCAGTGTGGACGGCCAGAAAAATTTTGATATAACTGTCCGTGTCGAGAGCCCAAGCGCCTCGCACCAACCTCCTCCCACAAGGATGTGGGAGCGCTTCCAAGAAGGTCACGCTCATGCTCCTCCTCGCCGACATGCTCTTCCGCCGTGCCTCTGCCCGCCGCTCCAACCGCCAGGACGACGTTCCGACGCCCCGTCCGCGCGCCAAGACCGCCCGCTCGCCGCGAGCCCGGCTGCATGACGAAGCCTGGTCGATGCTGCCCTGAGCACACGAGTCTCCTGGGCTCATGGACGAGCCTGCTTTTGCCCACGATGGGCACCCGTTCGAGAAGCCGAGTCCGCCACCCGTGGCGGAGAAGCCGAGTCCGCCACCCGTGGCGGAGAAGCCGAACCCGAGCCGCCACGGAGGCAGCTCGGGTTGTTTCATTTGTCCGACGCGGCCTCGTCGAGCTCGACGGGCAAGTCGGGCGCCAGCTCGCCGGCCGAGCTCTTGGCGTGCTCGCCCGCCTGCGCCGAGGCCCGGAGGCCGCGGCCGACCAGGTACTGCTCGCGGCTGTGCTTGCGCGTGGTCTCGCAGCGGTAGGTCCGAGGCTCTTGAAAGGTCGTGGCCAGCCGCTTGCGCAGCTCGCCGAAGCGCCCGCCCTGGAAGACCTTGCCGCAGAAGTGGCCACCGACGCGCAGGACCTCGGTCGAGATCTCGAGCGCGCGCAGGAAGAGGTCCTCGCTGACCGGGATGTCGTAGTCCTTGTTGCCGGTCGTGTTGGGGGCCATGTCGCTGAGCACGAGATCGAAGCGACCGAAGCGGGCGACCAGGCGATCGGGCTTGAGCTTGAAGACGTCGCCGACGAAGGTCTGGACGTTGCTCGGCAGGGCGATCGCGACGGGCTCGAGATCGACGCCGACCAGCACGGAGTCCAGGCCGGTCTTGCCGACCGCGTACTGCAACCAAGAGCCTGGCCAGCAGCCGAGGTCGAGGATCCGCATGCCCGGCTTGATCAAGCGAAAGCGCTTGTCGAGCTCCTCGAGCTTGTAGATGGCTCGGCCGGCGAAGTTCTCTTGCTTGGCCTTCAGGTAGACCGGGTCGTGGCGGTTCTTCTTGTCGCCCAGTCCTTTGCGCTCGGCCATCGCGTCACTGTATCGCGAAGCGTTCGAACCAACGAATGAGCCCGACCACGTGGGCCGGGCTCATTCGAAGCGAGGGTCGTCGGAGGCGATCCGGAGCTCGCGCTCGACTACTTCTTCTTTTTTTGTTGCTCGCGGATCGCGAGCTTCACGGACTGGCAGATCTCGACGTAGCCGTTGTTGCCGCCGGGGACGGCACCACGCACGAGGATCAGGCCCTTCTCGGGCAGGACCTTGGCGATCCGCAGGTTCTGCACGGTGACCTTCTCGTTGCCCATCTGGCCGGGCATCTTCTTGCCCGGCAGGACGCGGCCGGGGGTCATGCGACAGCCGACCGAACCACCACCACGAAAGCTCTCGTGGTTACCGTGGGTCCGCTTCTCGCCCTTCATGCCGTGGCGCTTGATGACGCCCTGGAAGCCCTTGCCCTTGCTGGTGCCCGTGACATCGACGATCTGGCCGTCGGTGAAGATCGTCACCGGGATTTCGCTGCCGACCTCGTGGTTGGCGAGCACTTCGGGGCCGACGCGGAACTCTTTGATCCGGCGTCGCGGGCTGCGGTCGAGCTTGGTGAACTGACCGAGCTTGGGCTTGCTGACCCGGCTCGGCTTCACCTCTTCGTAGGCCAGCTGGATCGCGCTGTACTTGTCGCGCTCGGGCGTACGATGACCGGTGACGAGGTTTCCGCCGCAGTGAAGGACGGTGACAGGCACGCGAGTGCCGTCTTCGAGGTAGTACTCGGTCATGCCGAGCTTCTTGGCAAGCAGTCCCATTTTGTTGGCCATGGGTGCCTCTCCTTGGTTGCGGGCACATGCGGAAGACTCGGACGAGCTCGCAGCGGTGCCGTGGGGTTGGGCCGGCGACTATGAGAGAGCCGGGCGAGGGGGTCAAGCCCCCGGCGCGAGCACCGAACCGGGCTCCGGCGCCGGAATCTTGAACAACCAGCGGGTATTGGCCGCGGCCGTGCGTGCGAGCACATCGGGCGTCTCGCCGCGAACCTCCGCGAGCCGCACGCAGGTGAAGGCGACGTTCGCGGGCTCGTTCTTGCGGCCACGCAAGGGCTCGGGCGAGAGGTAGGGCGCGTCGGTCTCGAGCAGGATCCGGTCGGAAGGCACGAGCTTGGCGGCGACCCGCAGATCCTCGGCCTTCTTGAACGTGGCGATGCCCGAGAACGAGACGTGGAAGCCGAGCTCGACCCAGCGCTCGGCCTCGGCCGGGGTGCCGGTGAAGCAGTGGACGACGCCGGGATCGATCGCGCGCGCCGGGTGCTCGGCGAGCACGGCCCAGGCGTCGTCGTGGGCGTCGCGGATGTGCAGCACGACCGGCAGCTCGAGCGCGCGGGCCAGATCGAGCTGGCGACCGAACGCGACCAGCTGATCGTCGCGCGGCGAGAAGTCGTAGTGGTAGTCGAGGCCGGTCTCGCCGATCGCCAGGACCACGCCCGGGTTGGCGCGGGCGAGCGCTTCGATCGTCGCGAGCATGGCGTCGTCGAGCAGCTTGGCCTCGTGCGGGTGCACGCCCACGCTCGCGAACACGCCGGCGTGGGCCTGGGCGAGCTCGACGGCGCGGACCATCGACTTGGGCGAGCAGCCGATGTGGAGCAGCTGCTCGACGCCGGCCGCTCGGGCGCGGGCGAAGGTCGCTTCGAGGTCGGCGCTCATCGGCGCGTAGTCGAGGTGACAGTGGCTGTCGATCAGTCCGGGGACGTGGGGCGGCTGCCGGTCCATGCGGGGGCTTCGTAGCACGTCGGGGGGAGGCTGACTCGGTCGATCCTTCGCGGACGATCGCGGCTTCGACAGCCAGGCTCTGCGGTGGGAAAGAGGGTCGCCCGCTCGGGCTCAAACACGTCGCCCTTCGAATCGCGGGTGCGCTCTCCCTGGTTGGAGCGCGCGGGTGATCGTGGCGCTCGTGCATGGAAGCGAGGGGCTCGACTCGCCTCGGAGCGACCCTCTTTCCCCCCGCGCGCCTTTGCCTTCGAGGGTCTTCGCCGTCGCCAACAGGCAGCGTGGGCGATCGGATCGGTCGAGCGAGAGACTCCGAGGGGCTCAGCCCTTCAGCTGCTGCTTCATCTGCTTGGCCGCGAGCGCGTAGCCACCGTCGGCGCCGTCGACGAAATGGACATGCTTGCCCTCGTAGGCCTGGATCGCGCAGGTCATCAGCGAGGAGCCGGACACGTGGATGCCGAAGACCAAGTCGCCGCGATCGTGGTGTTGGACCAGCAGGGCCCGGATCGCCTCGAGGCCGGCGTCGTCGACGTCGACGACCATTCGCAGGGTGTCGTCGAACTTGCGAAAGTCGGTGTTGGCCACGACCTGGCCGCGATAGATGGCGCCGGGGAAGCCGCCTGCCGTCCAGCCCTTGCGCATCAAGGTGGTGCCGAGCATCGCCGAGGCCTTGGCGATCAAGCGGCGCAGGCCGAAGCTCGCTCCGCGGGCGTGGCCCGAGCGAATCTTGGCTTCGGCGTCGAAGTTGCCGCCGCGACCTTGGAGCGCGAGCGTGCTGGCGGCGACGGGTCGACCTTCACTCTCGAGGATGTCGCGCAGCGCGTTGAGGACCTCGCGGTAGACGGCGTCGGCGGCCTCGCGCTCGTCGCTGCGGGCTTGGACGAGGATGCTCGCGACTTGGCCGTTGCGGTTGGGGATCGGCTGCCAGCGACATTCGAAGCCGGTGAAGTCGGCGGCGACGGGACCCTCTTCGGCGATCGCGTAGTGAGCCGCGCGCTCGGGATCCTTGACCCGTCGCTCGGCCTGGGTCAGCCCGCTGCCGCTGAACATGGCCAAGAACACGTCGGGGCTGGCTTGGTAGCGGGCGACCTGAACCTCGAAGCCCTCGCGGCGCAGCTCGTCGACGCCGACCATCGAGGTCCGCATGTCCATGGCGAAGGCGTCGCGGGCGAGCTTTCGAATCCCACGCAAGGTCGCCTCGACCCGGGCTCGGTGGCCGCGCGGGACCAAGATCGTGGCCCCGTCACCGCCGAAGACGAAGGGGATCTCGACCTCGGGCAGGGCGTTGCGCAGCGCGACGATCGAGGCGACGCCGAGCGAGTTGACGTCCTTGTAGCGGCCAGCCTCGATCGCCTTGGTCGAGCCGATCACGTCGGTGATCACGACCAGCCAGTCGTCGGGCGCGGGCTGGTAGTGCTTGGGGTCGGTGACCTCGACGAAGTCCGCGAACGCTGGGAGCTGGGCGTAGAAGGCGTCGCTCGTCGGGCTGGGCGCGGACACGCGCGCGAGTGTATCAGAGCTCCATCACAGGCCCTTGCGGACCGCCTCGATCGACCACTCGCCGCTCACGCCACCGTCGGGGTGCACGCGGGTGTTCGAGCGGGCGTCGAGGATCGGTTGGAGGCAGGTCTTGGCTCGCGCCACGCTCTCGGGCTGGCTGCGATCGACCGAGCTCAGCAGGTGGATGACGAACAAGTTGAGCTCCCAACGCAGGTGCTCGGCGATCTTGCGCAGGCTCAGGCCGAGGCTCTGCTCGCGCGTGGTTCGGGTCTGGACCATCGCCTCGTAGCGACCTTGGCAGTCGCGCAGCGAGGCGAGCAGATCGGGCCCGACCAAGGCGTCGATGGCGTCGCCGAGATCCTCGTCGTCGATCACCTTGAGGATGCCGGCCATCGCCGAGGCCTGCTCGGCGTAGTTGCGGCGGACGAACTCGGTCCCGTCCTCGCCGAAGAGGGTCTCGTGGATGTCGCGGGCGCGCTGGGCCGCGGCGATGTAGCGCTCGTAGTCGACCTTGCCGCGGCGCGTGGTCGAGAGCGAGAGCAGCTCGGCCCGCTCGTAGGTCGCCCAGCTCTCGAGCCGCATGTGCAGGCTCGTCCACAAGCCGTCGACGAAGCCATCGAGCGCCGACTCTTCGGCCAGCGTCGCCTCCGACGCGACCTGCCGCCACTTGCCGATCCCGGTCTCGAGCTCCTGCAGCTCGTTGCGGACCCGGATGCCGGCGTCGAGCACCTGCTCGGTCGTCGGCTTGGGGGTCCGCTGCAAGAGCTCGCGGGCGAGCGCGATCAAGCCGACCAAGGGCAGCCTCGGGAGCGTCTGGTAGCTCCGCGGATCGAAGTCGTCGCTCGCGTTCATCCGCACGAGCTTAGAACAACGCGAACTCGCGGTCAGCGAAGACTTCGCTGCCCGACCGCGTGGGTGGGTCTTTGGATCAGAGCGCTTGCTGATACTCGCCGACGTCGGGGTAGCTCGCTTCGAAGTCGGCGAAGAGGTCGGGGCCCTCGACGCACTTGAGCACTTGCTCGAGCACGGCGGTGCTCGCGTAGTTGATGATCTCGCCGCCGATCGCCGCGTCGAGGAAGGTCGGGTCGCAGTCGAACAAGAACCCGGCGAATTGAGCCCCGCACACGCCGGCCTCGAGCGCGATCTCGAGGATGTTCTGGCCCTGCGCGTTCTGAATCTCGCAGATGTCCGAGAACGCGAGGTGGCCCGCGTTGCTCAGCCCGACCAAGCGCTTGGTCGGCATGCTCTGGGCGTAGGCGCCCTGCGTGCTGGCGTAGTTGACCACCCCGTCGGACAGGCCGCCGAGGAAGAGCGCCGACTCGAGCGTGGCGCCGTTGGCCGTGGCCGCGCCGCCAGCCATTGGGATCGACACCCGCATGTTGGGCTTGTTGGCCTGGTTCGCGGCCGCGCTGGCGCCCGCGCTGTGGCCCGAGATCGCGAGCCGGCTGGTGTCGAGGCGCCCGGCCAAGAACGCCAGCTCGCCGCTGGGGTTGGCGATCGCGGCGAGCACCTTGTCGGTGTCGCCCGAGAGGTTCTGCTGCGCGCCCGGGGTGCCGCAGGCGAGGCCGAGCGTGTCGGCCAGCCAGAGCCCCGGATGGTCGGAGCTGATCACGACGAAGCCGCGGCTGGCCCAATGGGTCATCTGGGTCAGCGACTGGCTCCGCCACGAGGCCGTGCCGTGGATGAAGATGACGACCGGGTAGGGGCCGTGCTGATCGTCGATCGGCAGCTGGTCGTAGCAGTCGCAGTCTTGGACCGGGTTCTTGTCGTCGGTGATCTTGCCCTGCTCCGACGCCGGCAATGCGTAGCGAATGTCGTAGGTCTTGTGGGCTTGGCCTTGATCGCTGGCCCACGCGGCCGGATACCAGATTTCGGTGTTGAGGCCTTCGATGCTGACCTGCCGGGCGCCGACGGCCCAAGGTCCGCGCTCGGCCGGATCTTCGGGGACGGCATAGAAGCTGGCGCTGTCGCAGCCGGCCACGAGCTCGGGCTCGTCGCCGCCCGTGGTCGTGTCGGTGGTGGCGTCGGTAGTCGCGTCGGTAGTGGCGTCGGTCGTGTCGCTCGCGGTGGTCGCGGTGTCGCTCGACTCGGTCGCGTCGCTGGTCGCGTCATCAGTCGCGCTCGCGCTCGTGTCACCGATCTCGTCGTCGCTGGTCGCGTCGCCCTTGCAAGCCATCAGCGAGGTCGAGGTCAGCAGCGCGAGCGTGAAAGGGACGAACGTAGAGCGCATGTCCCAAGCTAAACCGAGTCCCAACTTTGATCGAGAGCGAAATCGGGTGTCGGGCAGCTTACTCGTCGCGCTCGCGCTCAGGGCGAGACGGCCACCTCGACGCCCTCTTGGACCGCGTCGGAGGGGTGAATCACGACCTGCTCGCCCGCTTCGAGGCCCGCGACGACCTCGACCACGAGGCCCTCGCGGCGACCAATCTCGACCAAGCGAAGCCTGGCGACGCCCTGATCGACGACCCACGTCGCCCATCGTTGCTCGGATCGGAACAACGCCGAGACCGGGATCTCGAGCACGTCTTGGCCCTCCCAGACGACGATCCCGACCTCGACCCGAAAGCCGTCGCCGAGCGCCTGCATCTGCGGGTTGTCGGCGAAGTCGCTGCGGCTGCCGAGATCGATGATGACGTTGACCCGCTGCTCTTCGACGCCGAGCGCCGAGATCTTGGTGAAGGCCGAAGGCTCGACCATGCGCACGCGCCCTTGCAGGGGCAGGTCGCCGCCCCACTGCGTGATCTCGACCGGAGCGCCAGGTTCGATCTGGATCGCGTCGCGGGTCAGCACGTCGACGACCAGCTCGAGCGCGTGCGAGTCGGCCAGCTCGACCAGCGGCGTGCCGGGCTGGACGACCCCTTCTTGATCTTGGAGCACGCGCAGGACGGTGCCGACGATCGGGGAGCGAACCTCGACCACATCCTCGCTCACGCTCTCGCTCACGCTCTCGCTCGCGGCCTCGCCTGGCTCGCTCGGCTTGCTCGCTTTGCTCGGCACGGGCTTGGGCTGGGTCGCCGACTCGATCCGGGCCAGCGCCGCCTTGGCGACTTCGACCTCGTATTGGGCCACGCGCACGCCGAAGCGGGCGGACTCGAGGTCTTGCTCGCTGGTCCGCAGCTCGAGCTCGGCGACATCGAGCGCGCGCGCCGAGGTCGAGCCTTTGGCGACCAGCTTGGCCGTCCGATCGCGCTCGTTCTGGGCGAACTCGTGGGCGATCTTGGCTCGATTGACGCCCGCGTTCGCCTGCCGCTTGGACGCCTGCGCGGCCAGCAAGCGCGCCTCGGTCTCGGCCCGGGTGCGGGCGTCGAGCAGGGGCGGAGCGATCGGCTCGATCGTCGCCAGCAAGGTCCCGACCTCGACCACGTCACCGACGTGCAGATCGATCCGACCCATCGTGCCGCCGAGCGGCGCCGACACGACGTAGCGATCGATCACTCGGGTCTTGCCGTCCTCGTCGACGGTCACGCGCAGGTCGGCGCGCACGACCGTGGCGGTCTCGACCGGCACGGGCTTGGGCATGAACGCGAACACCGTCGCGGCGATCAGGCCGCCGACGAAGGCCAAGCCGAGCGCGAGCTTGATGGCCTTGGCGAGGCGACCCTTGGAGTTGGGCTTGCGAGCGGGATCTCGAGTGGGCATCGATGACTCTCGGATCTATTCTCGGGTCTTGAGCACGGCCACGAGGTCGAGGTTGTTGACGCGCCGACGGACCAGCAGCGCGGTCGCGAGTCCGGCGACGACGACGACGAGCCCGGCGGTGGCGTAGGTCGAGGGCTGAATGATCAGCGGGAAGCGATAGAGGTCGCTGTCGATGCTGGCCATCGAGACATAGGCGAGGTACCAGCCGATCAGCCAACCAATCGGGATCGCCGCGAGCAGCAGGATCGCGAATTCGCCCAGCAAGATGAGCGAGACCTCGGCCTTCGAAAACCCGATCACGCGCAGGCTCGCCAGCTCGCGGCTGCGCTCGGACAAGGTGATCCGAGCGCTGTTGTAGACCACGCCGACCGCGATCACCGACGCGAAGATCAGCAAGATCGTTCGCGCGGTCATCTGGATGTCCTTCGAGGTCGCCTCGAAGGCCTCGAGCATGCCCGAGAGCCGACTGACGCCCGAGATCGCCGGGGTCTGGCGCAGCTCGGCGTAGAGCGGATCGACACGGTCGGGGTCGACGGCCAACCAGGCGCCCGAGACCTTGCTGCCCTCGCGCAGCAGCCGATTGAGCGTCTCGCGATCCATGTACGCCGAGACCCCGATGACCTCGTCGACGATCGCCGCGACCACGACCGTCCGGGTCGGGCGCTCGCCCTCGAGCACCTCGATGTCGACCGCGTCCCCGAGCCGCAGATCGAGCTTCTCGGCCAGGTTGGAGGTCAGCGTGATGCCCTGGTCGGGGATCGGCTGGATCCGGAGCTCGTCATCGAGCAGCTTGCGCAAGCTCGAGTCGTGCGGGATGCCCTGGATCGCGACTTGAAAGTGACGCGAGCCAGCCCGGAGTCGGACCGGCACGACGCGAAAGGGCTCGGCGACCAAGACGCCAGGCAGGTGCTCGAGCTCGCGGATCGCTCGCTCGTCGAGCGGCCGGTTGAAGTCGACCTGGAGATCGTAGCGCTGGGCGAGGCCGAACTGGACGTAGACCAGGTAATCGAGCGAGTCCTTGGAGAAGCTGCCGACGACCAGGATCGCGACCGCCATGGCGATGCCCAGCGAGGTCATCGCGGCTCGCAGCGGCCGCTGGGCGAGGTTGCGGACGACCATGCGTCCGGCTGGCCCGAACACCAAGACCAGCTTGAGCCGATCGATCAGGCTGCGGCCGTGGAGCGAGGGGGCGGGTGGGCGCATCGCCTCGGCGGGCGGCAAGCGGACGGCTTGGCGGACCGCGGCGAAGGCCCCGAGCCCGCCCGCGAGCAAGCCGACCAGCACCGCGCCGACGATCAGCGAGGGCTCGAGCCGAAACTCGATCACCGGGAAGGTGAAGAAGCGCAAGTACATGTCGGCCATGCCGCGGCCGAGCCAGCCGCCGACCGCGATGCCCAGCGCGCTGCCGAGCACGACGATCAGCACGACGATCTTGGCGTAGTGCAGCGCGATCGTGCCGTTGCCGTAGCCGATCGCCTTGAGCGCGGCGATCTGCTCGCGCTGGGTGCTGATCAGCCGACTCAGCACGACGTTGAGCAAGAAGGCCGCGACGCCCAGGAAGATCACCGGCACGATCACGCCGCTGCTGCGCAGCTGCTCGAGCTCCTGCGAGGTCAGCCGGTTCGAGATCTGCAAGTCGCGCCCGTAGCTGTCGATCCCACCCCAGGGCGCGAGCAGCAGATCGAGGCGCTGACGAAACTCGCGTTCGTCGGTGCCGGGGACCAGATCGACGACGACGTCGTCGAAGGACGAGCCCATGTCGTAGGCCGCCTCCATCATCGCGCGGTTGGCCCAGAGCAGCCCGAAGCTGGCGGGATCGGGGAAGGCCGAGCCGGGCGCGAGC
This sequence comes from Nannocystaceae bacterium, assembly GCA_035904925.1. Classification (GTDB taxonomy): domain Bacteria; phylum Myxococcota_A; class Polyangia; order Nannocystales; family Nannocystaceae; genus Plesiocystis. The sequence goes on along the minus strand of JAMHUH010000105.1, from coordinate 15,485 downwards.
ACGTAGATGTACTCGGGCGAGAGCACGAGGCCGACGATCTCGAGCGCTTGATAGCGGCCGTTGATCAGCGCCTCGATCGTGTCGCCGGGCTCGAGCTGGTGCGCGAGCGCGAAGCCTTCGAGCAGCGCGATCTCGGCGTTGGATCCGACCTGCGGCAAGCGGCCGCGACGCAGGACCAGCTGGTTGATGCCCTCGTTCGGATCCTCGCTGATCGAGATCATCCGGCCGACGATCGGCTCGCCATAGTCCGCGATCGCGAGCGTGAGGTCCTCGACCAGGCGGGTCTCGACCCGCGCGACCCCGGGCAGCGCGGCGATCGGCTCGGCCAGGCTCTCGGGCGCCCGGACCACGCTCGCGAACACGTCGGCGAAGTGGTTGTGCTCGTAATAGCGCAGCATCGAGCGCTCGAGCGCCTGGAGGTTGGAGATCATCGTCACGAAGCCGGCGATCCCACAGGCCAAGACCAACACGATCGCGAGGATCTGGCCGCGCATGTGGACGAGCTCGCGCAGGGCCTTGCGGTCGAGCGCGCTGATCACCACGAGAGGTCTCCTGGTCCGAGCTTGGTCGGGTTGTGCTCGACCTTGCTGACCCGACCGTCGGTCAGCGAGACCACGCGATCGGCCATCTTCGCGATCGCGGCGTTGTGGGTGATGATCGCGGTGGTCGTGCCGAGCTCGGCGTTGACCCGGGCGATGACCTCGAGCACCAGCTTGCCGGTCGCGTAGTCGAGCGCGCCGGTTGGTTCGTCGCAGAGCAGCACGTCGGGCCGCTTGGCGATCGCGCGGGCGATCGCGACCCGCTGCTGCTCGCCGCCGCTGAGCTGGGCCGGGAAGTGGTCGGCCCGCTCGCGCAGCCCGACCATCGCCAAGGCCTCGATCGGATCGAGCGGGTCGCGGGCGATCTCGGTCACCAAGGCCACGTTCTCGCGCGCGTTCAAGCTCGGGATCAGGTTGTAGAACTGAAACACGAAGCCGACATGATCGCGGCGGTAGCGGGTCAGCTGCCGCTCGCTCGCGGAGGTCAGGTCGTGATCGCGAAAGTGGACGTGACCGCTGCTCGGGACGTCGAGCCCGCCCAAGATGTTGAGCAGCGTCGACTTGCCCGAGCCCGAGGCGCCGAGCAGGACCACGAACTCGCCCTCGACCATCTCGAAGTCGACCCCGCGCAGGGCATGAACCTCGACCTCGCCCATGCGATAGACCTTCGAGACATCGCGGGCGACCAGCACGGGCTCGCGGGGCAGGGCAGGGCGCTCCACGCCGGGAGTATCGCGCAAGGATTGACTCGCTCGGTCAGCGAGGCCCAGTCTCGAGCCGATTCGCGTCAGCAGGATTTGCGCAAGCCGAGCGGCCGCTCAGTCGCGGAGCATGCCCTCGGCGACGTCGCGCCAGGTCGGCGAGCTCGCGCGCGGGCGACCGATCACCTGCACGCCGCGCTCGCTCAGCGCCCGAATGTCCGTGACGGCGCTGCCTTGCACGTCGATTCGCTGGAGCGCGGGCAGATCCTGGATCGGCTCGAGGTCTTTGACGGCAGTGCCCGCGAGCTCGAGCAGCTCGAGCTTGGTCAGCGATCGCAAGCAGCGAAGCTCGCGGACGCGAGTCCAACCGATCCGCAGCTCGCGCAGCTCGCGAAGCTCGGCGATCGCGTCGAGGTTGGCGACCGGGCAGCCGCGCAGGTCGAGCATGCGCAGGTTGTCGAGCCGCGCGAGCGGCTGGAGATCGAAGACGTCGGTGCCGCGCAGGTGGAGGCGCTCGAGCATGCGCAGCTGTCCGAGCGGCTCGATCGAGGTCCAGCCAGCCTCGCCCAGATCGAGCTCGCGCAGCTCGACCAAGCTCGCCAAGCTGTCGAGCTGGGCTTGCGCGACGTTGGGGTGGGCGCGAAGATCGAGCGCGCGAAGAGCCGCGAAGCCGCGTTCGAAGGCCCGCAGATCGCTGTCGCTGCGGGCGAGGTCGAGCCGGGCGAGTCGGGGCAGCGCGTGCAGCTCGGCGATGTCGCGCAGCGGGGCCGAGGTCAGGGCCAGCTCGCTCAGCTCGCTCAGCTCGCTCAAGGGCGCGAAGCGATCGCAGCGAGCTTGGGGCAGCGCCAGCGACTCGATCACCACCCGACGCTCGTTGGCGGCGCTCGCGATCGATCGCGCCGGCTTGGCGCACGAGGCGATCCTCGGGATGGTCAGCTCGCGCAGCAACGCCGCCGCGGGCAGCTCGAGCAAGCGCGCGAGCGTGGCGACGATGCTCAGGCTGGTCGGCGTGCCGGGGAGCGTGACCGCGCCCGCGGAGCGGCCGTGGATCGTCGCCTTGGTCACGAAGCCGCGCCGCCAGTCGAGCTCGAGGTTGCTGACTCGCGCGAGCGGCCCGAGCCAGCTCGCGCGATGCTCGGCGAAGACCTCGGTGATTCGATGCTCGAGGACCTGGCGCTCGAGCGTTCGCTCGCCGCCGTGGGCGAGGCGACGCTGGTCGAGCGCGATGAGCTCGCCGTGCGCATCGCCCTGGGCCGCGAGCAGGTCGCCGAGCACGCTCCAGCTCGCCTCGTCGTCGGGTTTGGCCCGCAGGCAGGCGAAGAGCTCGGCCCGCGCCGCCGCGAGAGGCTGCTCGTCTGCCATCGGCGCAGGGTGTACCAGCTTTTCCGCCACGCAGTGGCGGACTCGGTCGGTCAGCCAGCGGGTGGCCGGCGCGGCGTATGGCGGAGCTCGGCCCTGTCCTGCTATCGTCGTTCCGTTCGTGTCTCGAACCCTGCCCACGGCTCGCTCCGCGCGTTCGAGGATCGCTCGTTCGATCGTGGCGATCGCGTTGGGGTTGGCGGGCTCGGGCTGTCGCTCGGACGCGTCGGTCGACACCTACTACGTCCGCCTGACCTCGGTCGATCATCATGGCGGCTCGCACGTGCCCGAGGAGCGGGCCCACGCGATCTTGCGCCGCTCGCTCGAGCGCACGCCCAGCTTCGCCCCGGCCGAGCGAGACCAACGCAGCGGCGCGGGTTCGGGCACGATCTTGGCCGCGAGCCTCGAGTACCGCGTGCTGCCCAACCCCGACCGCGGCCGTGATCTGCTCGTGCGTCTGGCGATCGAGACCCCGCGGGATCTCGTCGAGGCGCTCGAGGGCGAGGACCTCGACGCGACCGTGCTGCTCGAGCGCGAGGCCGGCGACGTCGATCTCGATGACGACCTGCAGCTCGCGGCCGATCGACTCGCGCGGATCCTTCAGGCCCGCACCGATCTCGCTCGCCGTTCGCCAGGCGCGGTCGCCAGCTTGCTCGACGACACCGATCCGCAGCTGGTCGCGCTGACGCTCGAGTGGATCCGCGATCACCACGACGAAGCCCCGGCCCACGACGCCGCCGACCGCGTCGCGCTGCTGATCAATCACGCCGAGAGCGACGTGCGCCTGCTGGCGATCGAGACCCTGGGCGTGGTCGGGGGCCCGCAACATGTCGGCGCGCTGCTCGAGCGGATCGAGCTCAACGACGCCGACCAAGTCCAGCGCACCTACGAAGCGCTCGCTCGACTCGGCGGCAACGAAGCGCGGACCTTCCTCGACTTCGCTGCACGCAACGAGGACGAGCCGGACCTGCAAGCCGCGGCCGAGCACGCGCTTCGCCGGCTCGACGGGCACAGCGACGCGAGCTTGATCGACGCCGTCCGAGGACGCGGACACCGATGATGACGACCATGACCTCGCTCGCGCTCGCGCTGCACCTGCTCGCGGGCCCACCGGAGCTGCCGCCCGAGCTGCCGCCCGAGCCGCCGCCCGAGCCTGTGGCCGAGACGGCACCGATCGAGGTTCGGGCGCCCGAGCAGGTTCAGAGCGACGCCGAGCGCGGCGCGGCGGCCCTGCCCACGCCCGAGCAGGTCCGTGACAACGCTGGCGAGCGACCGACCTCGGCGGGTGGCGATCCCCTCGCGCCGCCGCCCAACCCGAAGGCCCACCCGAGCGAGGGCGTCTACGCGGTCGGCAGCGGACCGATCGCGCCCTTGCCCGCACCGCCGCCGCCCGTGCCGATCTCGACCATCCCCAAGCTCGACTGGCGCGGGACGGCCTGGCTCTCGTTTCGGCTGACGGTCACCGGACCGATCGGCGGCGCCTATCCAGCCAAGCCCAGCGTGGTCTCGCTCGGCGGCGCGGTCGAGGGCGGCTGGCGGATCAACCAGCTCGTGGGCGTGGGCATCGGGCTCGCCCGGCAGCCCAACGAGATCATCCGCCAGACCGTCCTCGATCAGACGGTCGTGCGCCGCGGCAACATGAACGTGTGGGACTTCGCCTTCGTGCGCCTCTTCGCGCCCGTCCGCGGTCGCGTCGATCCCTTCGTCGATCTCGGCGGCGGCATGGTCTTCCTCAAGTCGGCTCGACCTGGTCTGCCGCTCGATGTCGGCGGGTCGCTGCGCGCAAGCGTCGGCTTCGATGCTTGGCTGACCAAGACCATCACGCTCGGGATCTCGGGCCTCTATCGGGCCGTGTTCGTCGGCGACTCGATCGGGCACACGATCCAAGGCGCGGTCGAGCTCGCGGTTCACTTCTGAATCCGGCTGGTCGCGGATGGTTGTCAGCGCCGCCGCCAACTTGGTGGCGGCGGGCGTTCCCGAGTTGACGTAGCCTGGAAAAATCGACGTTTGGCGCGATTTCGATCCTGACAGGTGCCGAGGACTCGCCTACTCTGGTGTCTAGAGGCCGCAGAATCGTGCCGGGCGCCACCAACCAAGTTGTCATGTCCGAGTCGATCCGGGGGCGCTTCAGCGACCTGCGTAGGCTTGGGCATGGCACCGAGGGTGGCACTTGGATCGCGCGTGATGGCGCTGGCCGCAACGTCGTGCTCAAGCATGTGCCCAGCGAGCGTCGCTCGACGGTCGCGCGGGCCTTCGAAGTGCTGCGCGAGATTTCCTCGCCGCATCTGCCGGCGGCGCTCGAGCTCTTGGCCGACGTCGAGGTTGGCGGGATCTGGCTGGTCACCGGCTACGTCGAGGGCGAGGCGATCGGTGCGGGTCCGGTGCCGCTCGAGCAAGCCTTGGCCGAGGCGCTGGGGGTCGCCCACGCGTTGACGGCCATCCACGGCTTGGGCACCCATCACGCCGACGTCAGCGCCAACAACGTGCTGCTCACGCCGACGCGCGGCGTGGTGCTCACCGATCTCGGCCAACTCGGGAGTCATGGCTGCGGCACGCCGGGCTTCCTCGCGCCCGAGGTCTTGCGTGGGGGCGGAGGCGCGGCCGCGGATTGGTTCGCGCTCGGCAGCTTGCTCTGTCTTCGCTTGCTCGGTCAGGTGCCCTGGCGCCGGCCCGAGCGGCTGCTCGAGCTGGCCGCGATGCCCCACGATCGCGCGCGCGCGGCCGTCCGCCAACGCCTGCGGGCGCTGGCCGAGGCTGCCGAGATCGAGCTGCCCGACTCGATCCGAATCGTGCTCGAGCGCTTGCTCGATCCCGATCCGCGCGAGCGGATCACCGACGCGCGCTTGCTGGTCGCCCGCCTTCAGCAGCTGCATCGCTCGAGCGGCGAAGGGACCCGGGCGAGCGCGCCGTGGTGGCTGCCGAGTCGCTGGCGCTTCTTGGCCGATCACGAACAGCTCGCGCAGATGGACGCCGTGATCGCCAGCGTCCGCGCTCGCGAGTGTCGCTTGATCGCGATCGCGGGCCCCGACGCGAGCGGACGCGGCCGCGTGGTCGAGGAGATCGTCCAGCGCTTGCAGCTGGCCGATACCCGCGAGGGCGCGGGCGAGGAGCTCGGTCGAGCGCGGCTCAGCGATCCGCTCGGGCTCGCGCGCGAGCTCGTCGGGCTCGCGCGCGAGCTTGGCCAAGCCGACGCCTCGGAGTGGATCGACGCTTGGTTGGCGGCCGACGCTCGAGCGAGCGCGCCGATCCGTGGGTTCGCGCAGCCGCCCGAGTGGCCCTCGCGCTTGCGCGACCACGTCGAGCTGCAAGCCGCGGTGCTGCGGGCGGGCGCCGACCTCGGTGGCGCCGTGTTGATCTTGCCGGTCGAGCTCGAGCTCGGCCGCCGCCTCGCCCGAGCCGAGGCCTCGGGCGTGCGGGTGATCGAGCTGCGGACCTGGTCGCGCGAGCAGGCGCTCGAGTGCTTGCAGGACGTGGTCGAGGAGCCCGACGCTCGCTTGGTCGGCTGGGCTGCGGCCTTGCACGAGGCGAGCGGGGGTTGGCCAGCTCGTTTGATCCGCGCGATCGAGGCGCTCGCCCGCGCGGGGCTCGACGAGCTCGAGCCGGAGCGCGCGCTGGTCGAGCGGGCTTTGGTCGCCCTCGGCGGTGAGCCACGGCTCGAGCCCGCGCTCGCCCGCGAGGTGCTCGATCGTGGTTGGGGCGTGAGCAGCGACGCGGCGCCGCTGCCCGAGAGCTTGCTCGATCCGACCGGCACGACCCCGCTGGCCAGCAGCGTCGCTGCGGCCCGGCTGAGCTTGGGCGAGAGCATCGTCGTGCTGGCCCGCACGACCCTGGCCGAAGCTCGCCAGCTCGGCCGCGCCATCCCGCTCGCGCTCGCGCTCGATGCCGACGACGCCGACGCGGTCGAGGGTTGGTTCGCGGCCCGCTCGAGCGACGAGCTCGGCGGCGATCTGCTGGCTTGGCTCGAAGCGGGTGGGATCTTGCGCGTCGGTCCGCGTCTGCGCTTGCGAGGGCTCCGCGAGTTGATCCGTCGCGGCGAGGCCGATCGCGCCTTGACCATGCTGCAGGCGATCGCCCAGACCGGCACGCCGAGCCCCGCCGAGCGACTCGAAGGTGTGCGTGCCTGCGAGCAGCTCGGCCGCAGCAGCGAGGCGCTCGAGCAGCTCGACGAGATCCTGCCGGGCCTGCGCGGCGTCGATCGGGATCGTGGGCTCGGCCTGCGCTGGCGCGCGCTGGTCGACTCGGGTCGCGCGGGCGAGGCTCGCAAGGAGGCCGAGGCCTGGGCGCTCGATCTCCGCCAGGCCGAGCGCGAGCCGGAGCGCGACCCGGACTGGCGGCGCGCGGTCGCCTGGCTCTGGGGCGGCCTCGCGGTTCTCTATGCCGGCGGCGACGCCCAGCCTTGGCTCGATCGAGCGCGGGCCGACGCGAGCGAGCCCAAGGCCAGCCAAGAGCCGAGCGCACCGAGTGGTGCCCGAGCTGGGTTGCTCGCCCGGATCGAGCAGCTCGAGGCCAACCTCGCCCAAGCGGCCGGCGAGAGCGAGCGGGCGCGGGCTCGCTATCGGGCGGCGGCCGAGTGGTTCGCGCTCGCAGGCGAGGGCCTCGGTCGGGTGTTCGTCGAGGGCAGCTTGGCCGCGCTCGCGCTCGAGGCTGGCGAGTTCGACGAGGCGCTGACCCGCGGTCGTCGAGCTTGCCGAGGCTTTTTGGCCCGCGCTCAGGTTCAGACCTTGCCCGCGGTGCTCTTCAATTTGGTCCGGGCCTTGATCGCGATCGGGGCGATCGACGAGGGCCGCCGGCTGCTCTCGCTCAGCGAGCAGCTCTGCGCGGCCGTGGGCGAGCCCTCGCAGCTGGTTCGCGCGCGACTTCGGCGGACGGCGATCGAGCTCGACGTCGCACCCGGCTCGACAGCGCCCAACCTCGCCCAGCTCGGGGAGCGCATGGCCACCTGCGCGGGCGCGTTGACTCGCGCGGGTGCTGCGGGCGAAGCCATCGACGCGCTCTTGGCCGCGGCCGCGCTGGCTCGGGTCGCGGCCGCGCCTGCCCAAGCGCGCGCGCGCTTGGTCGAGGCCCGCGATCGCTTGGTTGGTCTGGGTGAAGGCGCCGAGCCGGCGCTGCGACTCGGCGTCGCGCTCGAGTCCCTCGCCCAGGCCGAGACCCGCGAGCAGCTCGAGCGCGCCCGCGTCGGCCTGAGCGAGCTCCCGGGTCCGATCGAGCTGTGGGCGGCGGGGCAACGCCTGCTCGCGTGGACCTACGATCGCACGCTGCTCGGCGTGCTGCACCGCTTCGGCTGCGTCGGCGATCGCTCGTCGCGGCCCGTCGCACACCGTTTGATTGGCAATTTGGAGATCATGATGGCCAAGGCACCGACCCTGGATCGCCGCGCGCTGCGGCAGTCGCTCTTGTCCGAAGCCGGAGAGGCGGGGCCGCTGCGCGAGCTGGTCCGCGAGCTCGAGGCCGACGCCCGCGAAGCCGAAGCGAGCGAGGCTCGTGAGCCGCTCGAGCCGGACGAAGGCCCGAGCTGGTCGAGCGAGCCGGCGTCGAGCCGCGCGGCCGAGCCGGGCGAAGCTCGGCTGCATCGGATGCTCAAGATCTTTCGTCGCCTCGCCCGCGAGGACGAGCTGCCGCGTCTGCTCGAGCAGGTCGTCGAGGCGATGATGGAGCTGACCGACGCCGAGCGCGGGGCGGTCGTGCTCGGGCGTGGCAGCGAGCAGCTCGCGGTCGCTCGCGAGTTCGCCCAGGCTGGCGACGCGGTCGACTTCTCGCGCTCGGTGATCGAGCGCGTGTTGGCCCAGGGCGAGCCGGTGCTCAGCGTCGACGCGACCGCCGACGATCGCTTCGACGGCTCGCGCTCGATCAGCCACCTCAACCTGCGCTCGGTCTTGGCCGTGCCCTTGGTGTTTCGCGGCGAGCTGCTCGGTGCCGCCTACGTCGATCATCGCCTGCGCCGCGGCAACTTCGACGCCGAAGACCTCGCGCACATGGAGGACTTCGCCGACCTCGCCGCGCTGGCGATCGCCCACGCGCGGGCCTTGAGCGAGGTCCGGGCGCAGAAGGCCGAGCTCGAGCAACAAAAGACCGAGCTCGCGAGCCTGCTCGAGCGGCGCGACGTCGAGGTCGTGGGTCTGCGCGAGGCGGTCCGCGAGGCGCCGGTGAGGAACAGCTATCGGGGCATGGTCGGCAGCAGCGCGAAGATGCAGCAGGTGTTCCGGCTGATCGATCGCCTGGCCGACTCCGACGTGCCGGTGGTGATCCACGGCGAGAGCGGGACCGGCAAGGAGCTGGTCGCCCGAGCGATCCACGACGCCGGCCCGCGCCGAGCCAGGCCCTTCGTGGCCGAGAACTGCGGGGCGATCCCCGAGACCTTGCTCGAGAGCGTGCTCTTCGGTCACGCCCGCGGGGCCTTCACCGGCGCCCAGCTGGCGCGGCCCGGGCTCTTCGAAGCGGCCGAGGGCGGGACCATCTTCCTCGACGAGATCGGCGAGACCAGCCCGGCGATGCAGACCAAGCTGCTGCGCGTGCTGCAAGAGGGCGAGGTCCGACGGATCGGCGAGAACCGCAGCCGGACCATCGACGTGCGCGTGATCGCGGCCAGCAACCGCTCGCTCGAGCAGATGGTCGAGCAGGGCAGCTTTCGCCAGGACCTCTACTACCGGATCCACGTGGTCAAGCTCGAGCTGCCAGCCTTGCGCGAGCGTCGCGAGGACATCCCCGCGTTGATCGAACACTTCTTGAGTCGCGGCTCGAGCCGCGGCGATCGTCCGGCGCTCGAGCTCGCGGCCGCGAGCCTGCGCAAGCTGACCTTGCACCCCTGGCCCGGCAACGTCCGCGAGCTCGAGAACGAGGTCCAGCGTTGGTTGGCGCTGTGCGAGCAGCGAGTGCTGCCCGAGGATCTCTCGCCGACGATCGGGGCGGCGGCGAGCGAGGTCGAGGACCCCGACGATCTCGGCCTGCGCCCGCGCGTCGATCGGCTCGAGCGCGAGCTGATCGCTCGGGCCATGCAGCGCACCGGCGGCAATCAGACCCAGGCCGCTGCGCTGCTCGGGCTCAGCCGCTTCGGTCTGCAAAAGAAGCTCAAGCGGCTCGAGAGCGAGGACTGACGCAGGCGGACGCAGCCAATCGAGTTGGCAGAGCCTCGCTTTCGTGCCAAGCTGGTTGCGGAGCCTCGCGAACAAGTCCATGAAACCTCTAGGTTTTCGAGGGGAACGCCGCTTGCTTCAGGGTTCGGGACCAGGATGACCATTTCGCGCAGCGCAGTCGTGTCGGTGGGCTTGGCCTTGGTCTCGCTTTCGCTCGCTGGCTGCCGCGACTACGAGTTCTTGTCGCCCGCGCCGACGCTGCGCGGGATCACGATTCCACTGCCGCCGCCGAGCTTCGTGGACGAGATCCTGATCACCATCGACATCGAGGGCACCGTGCCGATGGGCTTCGAAGGCCCCGGGACCGAGGCCAACGTGTTCGAGAAGGGCACGCAGCGGGGCTACTTCGTGTTCACCGAGACCAACGACTACACGGTCCATGACGTGCTCGTCGATCTCACAGACAACTGCATCGAGACCTGGGTCGTGACCAGCGACGAAGAGGAGTCGACGCGGATCGACTACAAGGCGGTGCTGCTCGAAGGCGACGTCTGCGGGACCGATCCGAGCTGCTCTGCGCCCGACATGCTCGGCGTCTGCGTGTGCCTCGAAAAATGGCCGGCTGGCTGCTGATCCGCCGGCTGCGGATCCGCCCGATGGCGATGGCGATGGCGGTGGCGATGGCGCAGCGCGGGATTCGTAGTTGACGGCGCGGCGCTCGATGGCGCAGCGTCGAGGGACCTACTTTCGCTGGAGTTGTCCCTTGTCCGCATCTCGTCCCCCCACGAGCCTCGCCATCACCACCTGTGTTCTCGTCCTCGGTCTCGGTTGCGCCACCGGAGCCGAGGATCTCGATGGAACTTCGACCTTCGCGTCGTTCTCGACCGTCAATGACGAGGTCGACACGACCGACGAGGCGATGGACACCGGCAGCGAGACCGCCACGACGGGCGACGGCGACGGTGACCCGACGACGAGCACGACGACGACCGGCGATGGCGACGGCGATCCGAGCACGACGACGACCGACGAGAGCACGACCGGCATGCCCGAGCCCTGCGGCAACGGCATGATCGATCCCGGCGAAGACTGCGATGGGATCGACTTGGGCGGCGAGACCTGCATGAGCCAGGGCTTCGATCTCGGCACGCTGACCTGCGCCGACGACTGCAGCTTCGACATCGGCGCCTGCGAGGCGATCATGGAGTTCTGTGGCGACGGGATCGTCAACAACGGCGAGCAGTGCGAGCCGGGCATGCTCGGCAACGCCACCTGTGCGAGCGCGGGCTTCGTCTACGGCACGCTCGCCTGCAACGCCGGGACTTGCATGTACGACACCGCGGCTTGCCAGAACGTGTGGATCGAGGACTTCGAAGACGGCGTGGTCCCGCCCGGTTGGTCGAGTGGCGGCAACGCGAACTGGTCGGTCACGAGCGCCGACAAGCACGCGGGCAGCTGGGGCGGCAAGGCCGGAACCATCACCGACAGCCAGACCACGTGGGCGCAAGTGACCACGCAATTCCCGGCCGCGGGCAGCGTCAGCTTCTGGCACAAGATCAGCAGCGAGTCGGGCTGGGACTACGGTCGCTTCCTGATCGATGGCGTCCAGCAGAACCAATGGTCGGGCGCGGGCGTGTGGACGCAGTACAGCGTGAACGTGGGCGCGGGTCAGCACACGCTGCGCTGGTCCTACGAGAAGGACGGCAGCCTCAGCTCGAACTCGGACACCTGGTACGTCGACGACGTGACCCTGACTGGCGGCTACGTACCTTGACGATGCTCGGCAAGCCGAGCTCGTTGGTGCTGGTGGTCGCGCTCTTCGCCTGCGCTCATCCAGCGGCCAGCGATGAGGTCGTCGAGGCGCCGGAGCCGAGCAAGCCCGAGCCGAGCGAGCCCGAGCCCGACGAGCCCGAACCGAGCGAGCCCGAGCCGGCCGAGCCTGCCGTGGATCGACCTTACGCCGAGTCGCGCAAGACCCTCGGCAGCGAGAACGCAGCCCACTACCAATTCGAGGGCGACGCGTTCACGACCGACCTCGAGCTCGACGCCAAGCTCACCAAGGGTCGAACGATGATTCAGCTCGGCCACGCCGGGTCGAAGCCGGTCGAGGTCGCGGGGCCGGACCTGTGCGCCTCGACCTTCGACGCGGGCGACTCGCTCAACGCCCAGATCCTCGATCACGGGCCGCTCGCGGACGGCCGCCGCTTGCTCGAGATCTGGGTCTCGTGTCGCTCGGGCGAGGACATCGTCGCGGTCGAGAGCGTCGTGCTGCTCGCGATCGACGATGGCAAGGCGCTGAGCTCCTTGTGGTGGGGCATGGCCGACTATCACGGCAGCTGGGTCTGCGCGACCTTCGACGAGCTCGAGTTCGCGGTCGAGGGCAACGAGGTCGTGCTGACGCGCAAGGCGATCGGCGAGGTCTACGAGCCCGGCAACGAGGGCTACGACTGCGCCGACGCCCGCGTGTTCAGCGAGTCGCGTGGGGTCGAACGCATCGCGCTGCCTTGATTGGCTCGACCCGAAGCGCTTGGGGTACAACCGCCGCGATGAGCGGACGACCGACCGGCGGCATCGGCAGCCTCTTTCTGATCGATGCCAACAACTTCTTGTTCCGGGCCTATCACGCGCTGCCGATGCTGACGGCGCCCGATGGCCGCCCGGTCAACGCGGTCCACGGCTACGTCCGCATGGTCCAGGCGATGCGCAAGGAGTTCGCGCCCGAGTTCCTGCTCGCGGTCTTCGACGCGGCCGACGGCGACAATTGGCGCAAGAAGGTCTACCCGCCCTACAAGGCCAATCGGCCGCCGCCGCCCGAGGATCTCCAGCCGCAGATCCCCCTGGTCCGGCTCGCGACCGAAGCGCTCTCGATCCCCTGGCTCGAGGATCGCAAGTACGAGGCCGACGATCTGATCGCCCGCTATGTCCAAGCCGGGGTCGAGGCCGGGCTCGAGGTCGTGGTCGTGTCGAGCGACAAGGATCTCCAGCAGCTCGTGCGTGGCGAGGACGACGAGCGCGGCGCGGTTCGAATGTGGGACACGATGAAGAACCGCCGGATCGGGCCGGCCGAGGTCCGCGAGCAGTGGGGCGTGGGTCCCGAGCTGCTCGGTGATCTGCTCGCGCTCTCGGGCGACAGCTCGGACAACATCCCGGGCGTGCCGGGGATCGGGCCCAAGACCGCGAGCGGCCTGATCGAAGAATTCGGCAGCCTCGAGGGCATCTTGACCAACACGGCCAAGATCAAGGGCAAGCGACGCGAGAAGCTCGAGCAGCACGCCGAGGACGCCCGCATGAGTCGGCGCCTGGTCGAGCTGCAGACCGACTATCCCTTGCCGCGACCCGTGGCCGAGCTGCGCGATCCCGGACCCGATCGCGCGCGGATGGACGAGTTCTTCGAGCCGCTCGGGTTCAAGGCCATGCTCTCGGGCGCGGTCGGGACCAGGGCAGGGGCGGGCTCGCGACGGGTCGCTCCCCGGACGCTGGTCGAGACCCTGAGCAAGCTCGAGGGCGCCACGATCACCGGCGTGGGCACGCGGATCCTCGACGCGAGCGCAGCCGCGGCGCTGGCCGAATTCGTCGCCCACGCGACCAAGGCCGGCCAGCTCGCGTTCGAGTTCGAACTCTCGGGCGACGATCCGATGCGCGCCGACGTGATCGGGCTGGCGCTGGCGATCCCCGGCGCGAGCGCGACCACGCTGGCCGAGCTGCCCGTGTATCTGCCGGTCGGCCACCGCGGGTTCATGGACGGCAGCGCCAGCCAGTGGAAGCTGCCCGACTTGCTCGCGCTCGTCGGCCCCTTGCTGCGCGACGCTTCGGTCCGCAAGTACGGCCACGCGGTCAAGAACCAAGAGGTCGTGCTGCTGCGGCCCGGGACCGAGCTCGAGATCGAAGGCGTGGTCGTCGACACCATGCTCGCCTCCTATCTGCTCGATCCGGCCCGGACCGATCACGAGCTCGAGGGCCTGGCCAAGGACCTGTGCGACCACGAGCTGCCGACCCGCGAGGGCCTGGTCGGCAAGGGCAAGAAGCAGGTCGGCTACGACCAGGTCGATCTGGCCAGCGCGGGCCCTTGGGCGGGCGAGCGGGTCATGACCATCGCCTTGCTGGCCCCGCACCTCGGCGCCGCCATCGTCGAGTCGGGCGAGCAGACCCAGCACCTCTTCGACGACGTCGAGCTGCCCCTTTCGCGGGTGCTGGCTCGGATCGAGCGGCGTGGGATCCTGCTCGATTGCGACGAGCTCGGGCGCCAGGCGGGCGAGCTCGGCGAGCAGATCGCCGCGCTGACCGAGCAGATCACCGCCGAGGCCGGCTATCCGATCGATCCCAATTCGACCAAGCAGCTCGGCAAGCTGCTCTTCGAGGATCGCGGGCTGCCGGCCAAGAAGAAGACCAAGACCGGCTACAGCACCGACGCGCAGACGCTCGAGGAGCTGGCCCTGCTCGATCCGATCGTCAAGCTGGTGCTCGACTACCGCAGCTTGACCAAGCTCAAGGGCACCTACCTCGACAGCTTGCCCTTGCTGATCAACGCGGAGACAGGCCGACTCCACACCCACTTTCATCAGGCGGTCGCGGCCACGGGCCGGCTCTCGAGCAGCGAGCCCAACCTGCAAAACATCCCGATCCGAACCGAACAAGGCAAGCGGATCCGGCGTGGCTTCATCGCGCCCCAGGGCATGCTGCTGGTCACGCTCGACTACTCGCAGATCGAGCTGCGCGTGCTCGCGCACCTCTCGAAGGATCCCAACCTCTGCGCGGCCTTCAAAGAGGGCGCCGACGTGCATCGCCGGACGGCGGCCGAGGTGTTCGAAGTGCCCGAGGCCGAGGTCACGGACGAGCAGCGAAGGGTGGCCAAAGCCGTCAACTTTGGCGTGATCTATGGCCAGAGCGCGTTTGGTCTCGCGCGCAGCCTCAACATCCCGCAGGGTCGCGCGGGCAAGTACATCAAGGCCTACTTCAAGAAGATCCCGGGCGTGTCGGCCTACATGAGCGCGTTGATCGAGATGGCCAAGGACACGGGCTTCGCCGAGACGATCCTGGGCCGCCGCCGCCGGATCCCGGAGCTTCGCCGCAAGGGCGGCGCCTCGCAGGCCTACGGCGAACGAATCGCTCGCAACACGCCGATTCAAGGCAGCGCGGCCGACATCCTCAAGGTCGCGATGGTCGAGGTCGAGCGGCTCTTGGCCGACAAGCCCTGGGCGCGAATGCTCCTCACGGTTCACGACGAGCTGATCTTCGAGTGTGCCCACGACCAGGCCGAAGCCTTGGTCGCGCTGGTCAAGCCGGCGATGGAGAACGCGGTCGCGCTCGATGTCCCCCTGGTCGTCGAGGGTGGCTTCGGCCAGACCTGGGAGCAGGCCAAGGGCTGAACTCGCGTCGACCCGGCGTAGACCGTGATAGCCTCGCGGGCGTGCGCGAGCGAGTGGAGTTCGAGGGTGGTGCGGGCCGCATCGTCGCCGACACGCGCCACTTCCCCTACGTGTTGATGCGATCGGTCGGCGACCTCGAGGTCGAGACGATCGACCGCTACGCCGAGTGGCAGCGCCGCCTCTTTGCTTGGATCGCGCGCGAAGGCGTTCGCTGCGTGTGGATCTCGGACATCCAGGCGAACGTGCCCTCGCCCGCGCTTCGCCGCCACGTCACCTCGCGCCGCGGTGAGCTCGACGCCGAGTACCGCGAGTGGGTCGTCTGCGAGCTGGTCGTGGTCTACAGCTCGGTCGTGGGTGGGGTGTTCACGCTCTTTCGCATGGTCAACCCCCGCTTCGAAGTCGAGACCTTCGCGAGCCTCGACAAGGCGCTCGACCGAGCGCGTGCACGCC
>JAMHUH010000104.1:0-5186 GCA_035904925.1 Nannocystaceae bacterium | reverse complement strand
CATCCTCGCCAACGCCAGCGACCTCGAGGTCGCCCAGATCACCCGCGAGGCGCTCTTGATGACCATCGACAACGAGCCCGACCCCTTCAAGCGCGGGCTCCGTTACTTCTACGCCGCCGCGCTCGAGGTCCGGCTCGGCGACTACGAAGCCGCCCGTGGCCACGCCGCGACGGCGCAGCTCGAGTTCGAAGAGAGCGGCCTGCCGGTGCCCGACAAGGCCGACCCTCGGGCCTTCCTCGATCACCTCGCCGAAGCGACCCGTTAGCGCGGATCAATTCTAGAGCGGATCAATTAGCTCGCGCGTGCGACAGGCACCCCTCGCATGAGCGAAGAGCGGGGCGATTCACTGTTGGAGCTGTTCGAGCGACTCGACGAGTGCGAGTACCTGCGGGTGTTTCGCGAGTGGTCGGGCTATCGCGTCCACGCGCTGAGCGGGGACGTGATGGTCGTCTACCGGGTCGCGGAGACCGGCTGGCAGCTGATCGAGCGGGTCTACGAGGCCGAGCTGCTCTTCGACGTCAACCCGCTGCGGGTCTTCGACGAGCTGGCCGAGGCTTGGCGCGAGCGGGCCAGGCCGCTCGAGGGTGCGCAGGACTGAGACGAACTCGGGACCCTCAGGACTGGCCCATGTCGTGGTGAACGCCGGCGAAGTCCTGATGCGGCAGCCCAGTCTCGGCGCCCGGGACCAGCTCCATCGGGCGGTTGGTCAGGCGCGCGTCCTGGACCGCGTCGCGCAGCTTCTCGAACAGCTGGCGATGATTGTCGAGGCCGTGCAGCTCGAGCACGGGGTCGGTCTGGTCGGTGCCGATCAGCTTGATCTTGGCGATGCCGAACATCCGGTCGATCAGGTTCTGCTCGTACTGGACGTCGAGCACGCGCCAGAGCTCGAGACTGTCGATCTTCTTGGCGATCACGCCGTGCTCGGTCTCGACCCGACGACGGGTGACCTTGAACTTGTGCGTGATGTGGTTGAGGTAGGTCCAGGCGATCCCGGGCACGCCGACCAGCCAGAGCAGACCGAGGATCCAGCCGGGGATCCCCCAGTCCATCATGTTCAAGAAGATCGCCAGGGCGCCGGCGGCCACGCAGACGAGGGACCACTTGAGGTAGCCCTTCATGCTGGCGCTGTGCTTGGCGATGCCTTCGAAGAGCACCTCGCCGCTGCCGGGCTGCGCCATCGAGCCCTGCGGGGCCTGGGCGACGGCCTTGCCCGCGGGCGGCTGGTTGTGCGGCTGCTGATTCATCCCGCTGACGGTAGACGGACTCGCGCCCGAGCGTCCATGGGAATCGTCCGCTGCCTGCGCGCGCCCGGATCAACTCGGCTGGATCAACTCGGCTGGATCAACTCGGCTGGATCAACCGGGCCGCCCGCGACCGAGCGAGAGCGCCTTGCCGCCGAACTTGTGCCGGATCTCGCTTAGCACCCCTTGCACGGCCTCTTGCTTGCCGTCGCGAGCGCTGGCGGCCGCGTGCTCGTCGTCGAGCCGCATCTCGAGCTGCTCGGGCGCGCGACCGACCAGCTCGCCCATCGCGAGGCCGGTCAGGCGAAAGCGCTTGCCCTCGAGATCGAATTTGTCGAGCAGCGTGCGGGCCTTGGCGAACATCAGCGCGGCCTGGTCGGTCGGCGGATCGATCGTGCACTGCCGGGTCCAGGTGATGAACTCGGCCTCGCGCAGCTTGACGGTCAGCTTGCGGCCGCGGACGCCCTGCGCGACCAGGCGATCGGCGACTCGGTTGGCTTGCTCGAGCAGCCAGTCTTCGATCTCGGCCCGCGTGGTCAGATCGTCGTGGAAGGTGTTCTCGTGGCTGACCTGCTTGCGCTCGTGCTCGGGCTCGACCTCGCGGGTGTCGAGCCCGTGGCTGAGCCGATGCAAGTGCGCGCCGTGATCCCCGAGCGCGCGGACCAGCGTGCTCGGATCGAGTCGAGCGATGTCGCCGATCGTGGTCACGCCCAGGGGCACGAGCGCGGCCGCGGTCTTGGGCCCGACGCCCCACAGCGCGCGCACGGGCAGCGGGGCCAGGAACTCGCGTTCGGTCCCAGGCGGGACCTCGGTCAGCCCGTCGGGCTTGTCGCGCTCGCTCGCGATCTTGGCCACGAACTTGTTGCTCGCGATCCCGACCGAGCAGGTCAGGCGCAGCTCGGCGCGCACGCGCTGGCGGATGGTCTCGGCGACCCCGCGCGCGGGCCCGAAGAGCCGCTCGGTCCCGGTCAGATCGAGGAAGGCCTCGTCGATCGAGAGCCCTTCGATCTGCGGCGTGAAGTCGGCGAAGATCGCAAAGACCTCGCGCGAGGCGGCCACATAAGCGGCGTGGCGGGGCGCGATCACGACCGCATGCGGGCACTTGCGCAGGGCCAGCGCCGTCGGCTGGGCCGAGTGGCAGCCGAACTTGCGGGCCTCGTAGGACGCCGCGGCCACGACCCCGCGCTTGCCCGCGTAGCCGACCAACACCGGCTTGCCGCGCAGCGAGGGATCGTCGCGGACCTCGACCGACGCGAAGAAGGCGTCCATGTCGACATGCAGGATCGTCCGCACGAGCGGCCAGACTACCCGCAAGCGGGGTCGAAATTCAGGTGCCCGCGAACTTGGCCGTCAACCACTTCTGCAAGCCCGGCCGCCTCGGCGCCGCCGCTCGCGGTCGGCGATGCTCGCTCGCGCTGCGCCGCTCGAACTCGAGGGTCTCGCCGTCCTCGGGCACGTGCACGCGCTCGCTCAGGCCGGCCTCGCGCATGCGCCGACGCAGCTCGACCCGCGTGGTCGGGCAGTGATCGATCGCCTCGAGGTGGTTGAGCACGACCTCGCCCGGCGCGTGCTGGATCAGCGTGATCAGCTCGTCGACCGAGAACAAGATGTCGCCGCCGATCCCGAAGTTGGCCGCGCCCGCGGGCGCCACGATCACGTCGGGCTGCAAGCGATCGACCGCGTCGAGCAGCGCGTCGGTCAAGACCGCGTCCGAGGTGATGTAGAGGCTCGGCGCCGCGGGATGGGCCAGGTAGCAGCCCGACACCGGACCCATCATGAAGCCGATCAACCCGCGCCCGTGCTGGGTCGGGATCACCTCGATCGCCATGCCGAGCGCGCCGTCGACCAGCTCGTGCACGTCGAGGCCTTTGCGACGCAGGTTGGGCGCGTCGACGGCGTTGGTCCAGACCGGCAAGTTGCGCTCGCGGACCCACGCGAGCGCGGGCGGGTCGAAGTGATCGGGGTGCTCGTGGGTGATCACGACGCCGGTCAGGGCCGCGAGCGAAGCCTCGAGATCGGGCGGCATCGGCACGAGCGGGTTTCGGCGACCGCCGCCGACCTGCTTGAAGGCCGGCAGCGCGCCGGGCTCGGAGAACATCGGGTCGAGCAGCAGGACGTGCTCGGCGATGGTCAGGATGGCGCTCGCGTTGCGCAGGTGCTGGATCTTCATGCCCGCCTTCGATAGACCTTGCGAATGCGGATTGCGATGCTCAATCATGCAAGCCAGCCATCCGTTTTTGCATGAGCACGCGAATCGAAGATCGATCGAATCTGGCCTGGGATCTGCTGCGGACCTTCGAATGCGTCGCTCGGCTCGGCAGCCTGACCGGCGCGGCCAAGGCCCTGGGCGTCAGCCAGTCGACCGTCAGCCGCCAGCTGACCAAGCTCGAGCAGGACGCCGGCTCGCCGCTCTTGCTCCGCGACGCTCCGCTTCGCTTGACCGAGCGCGGCGAGGCTCTGCTCGCGGCGATCGAGCCGATGGTCGACGCCGCGCTCGCGGCCCGAGCCGCGCTCGACCACACGCCCGAGCTGCGCGGCCAAGTCAGCCTGACCTTGGTCGGCGAGCTGCTGCGCTGGACCTTGGCCGAGCGACTGCCCGCGCTGCATCGCGAGCACCCCCACTTGCGCCTGCGGATCTTGGTCGACAACCAGATCCACAGCCTCGCCGCGGGCGAGGCCGACATCGCCTTGCGCTTCGCTCGGCCGCTGCGCGGCGAGCTGGTCGCGCGAAAGCTGCACGCGGAGTCCTACGCCCTGTTCGCGGCGCGCGGGCTCGAGCTGCACCCGGAGCTGCCCTGGATGGGCTTGGCCGGCTCGCTCGCGCAGATCCCCGAGCAGCGCTGGGCCGAGCAGGCCTTCGTGTCGCGGCCGGCTCGGCTCTTGGTCGAGGACATCGAGACGCTCGGGCTCGCGGTCGCGGCCGGGCTCGGAGTCGCGATCTTGCCGCGCAGCCTCGCGGCTCGGCTGTCGGGATTGATCGAGGTCGCGGCCGAGCAGGTCGGCGCGCGCGAGCTCGGGCCGATCCCTGCTCGGGATCTGTGGATGGTCGTGCACCGATCCAAGCAGCATGTGCCCAAGCTGCGGGCGGTCATGGATTGGTTGGCGGCTTCACTCGTGTCTTGAGCCTGACATGGAGAACTGATCCCGGATCCTTCGCGGGCGCTGACTCGGGGGATCCTTCGCGGGCGCTGACTCGGGGGATCCTTCGCGGGCGCCGACTCGGGGGATTCTTCGCGGGCGCTGACTCGGGGGATCCTTCGCGGGCGCTCGCGTGCTCGACAACCAGGCTCTGCGGTGGGAAAGAGGGTCGCCCGCTCGGGCTCAAACACGTCGCCCTTCGAATCGCGAGTGCTCTCTCCCTGGTTGAGGATCTTTAATGATCGTAGGGCTCGTGCACGGAAGCCGGGGGCTCGACTCGCCTCGGAGCGACCCTCTTTCCCCCCGCCCGCCTTGGACTTCGAGGGTCCTCGCCGTCACCAAGAGTTGGCGTGAGAGCTCGGATCAGCAGCACGCGAACTCGAGAACCCGAGCGTGTACGGTCCTTCAGCATCACCCCGGCGTCACGCTGCGCTCGATGCAGCCACTTGCGGATCGTCGCCTGGTTGGGCGGGCGATCCTCCGCAGCCCAGCATCGCCCGCGAGCGGGCGGCGCCGTACTCGCACTGCTGACCGACGCGGCGCGCATGCAGGACGAGCGGGCGGCTGTTGAGCTGTTCCGGGACAACCGCCGGCGGGGTCCCGACGGTCCGGCCGGAAGTCGTGTCCGACCCACTCGAACAGAGCGGGTTCGGGCTTGGCAGGGACCGCGCGGGTCAGGGTCAGCCCGTGGTCGACGACGAGCAGGGTGCGCTCCTCGCCAATCTCGACGATGGTCAGGGCCTCCCTGTACATCTGCGCGATACAGATCGAGTACCATGTCGCCAGTGGCTCGGGATCACACCAAGC
>JAMHUH010000103.1:0-5258 GCA_035904925.1 Nannocystaceae bacterium | reverse complement strand
CGACCCGCTACTACTACGCGGTGCTCTGCGTGCTGCTGCTGGTCGATCGCGATCTGCTGAAAGACCGGTACGCGATCGGCCTGGGCACGCTGCTCTTCGCCGGCTCGGCCTTCAATTTTTGGTACTGGCAGAAGAACGACTTCGCGCCCTTCATGTACAACCATGTGATCGGGACCGAGCTGACGCTCACGATCGTCGCGGTCGGGGTCGCGCTGTATTTCGATCCCACGTTTCGAGCGAGTCCGTCGAAGCCCATCGAAGCGGCCCAAAGCGAGGTCGTGGAGTCATGAAGCGCGGGGCTCGACATGGGTCGTTCGCGCTGCTGGCCATGCTGGCCATGTCCGGATGCATGGCGAGCATCGGACGGCAAGCTGGTGAGCTCCTGCGATCAATACCGAGCGGCGTGCAAGGCAGGCATGCTGCCCGAGGAGCCCGCGACCGAGAGCATCGCCGACGCGATCGCGTTCTTCGACACCTGCTTGCTCGCAGGCGCAGCGCCGATCTCGGCCGACGACCCCAATTCGCGCTACGAAGAATTCCTCCGCTTGGACTTGTCGAACATCCCCTCGTCGCTACGTCCACGCGATATCGCCAGCTTCGCCGAACTCGAGGCCCAGGGCGCCACGAGGGTCCTGCGCGACCATCACCTCGAATTTCACGAGGACGACTTGGGTTCGCGTGGTCGAGCTCTTCGAAGCGCCGCGCGACGAGTCCGACGTCCGCTACGCCGCTCGGATCACCGATGATGCGCGGGTCGGGAGCTACTACGCCGTCACCACGATCGTCGTCGTCGGCCGCGCCGCACGAGCCCGCGCGGTCGACATCTGCGCTCACGAGGCTGGCGCTCGGCGATGAGCGCCCGGCCGAGGGCAGCCGCTCGGCGTGCTTGGCCGTGGTCACGATCCAGAAGGTCGCCCCCGTGCCGCGGTTCTCGTCGATCGACTCGCGCAGCTTGGCGCGCTCGGGCTCCATCGAGACCCAGATCCTGCGCTTCGAAAAGTAGTTCGACGAGTACTGGAAAAACAAAGAGTGATGGTCATGGCTCGGCCGCGCGCTGAGGTGCGGTCGGTTTCACGCAAACCTTCGGCCTCAGGATTCCGGGCAAGCGAAAACAATCCATGTCGTTCTCTCGAGTGATGCGCGTGTCACTTGATAGCGAAATGGAATTGATCAGTCGGCCCGCATCCGTGCCATGACGCTCATTGGGGTCTTCCGGAGTGAACGGATATTCGAGATACGTCCCCACTGCGATCGTTTGGGCTCCGGGGTCCGGGGCGCCCTCGGGCTCGTCATGCGCTGCGTATACCGCCGCTGCACATTCGTCCGTGACCCGCTCGAGGTGGGAGGACTCCACGGCACCCTCGAGGATCACGTCGCGCAGATCGTCGAGTGCTGGAGCGCAAGCCTCGGGCCGCGCACCGACGGTTTCGACCTGCAGCCGTGAGGTGGCGTAGCTCTCGTCCGGGAGTGCGGTGATGCGCACGAGCAGGCCGCTCCGGCCTCGTGGGACGTGTGCGACCTTGACGGGCAGCCCGGACCAAGCGTCGTCGAACAAGGGCTTGCCAGGACGAAGCAACGCGACGCCCCCGAGAATGGGGAATCGGTCACAACACGACGCGTCGCAGGGGACTCGGTGGTCACGCGGGCTCTCGCCTGGTTTGACATGGGTCTCGCCCTCATCGAGGTGGCATTGTCCCTCGGGTCCGAACGAACACTCGTCGCAACCTCGGGCGCCGACAGCAATCGAGACGGGCTCTGGCTCCTCTCGCTCCGACGAGGAACGCGTGCATGCACAGGTCAGCAACAGCACGAGCGCCATCGGTCGAGAAGCGAAGGAGAGGTCGTTTGGCTCGCGTCGCATGCTTGGCTCCGCTCAGTCCGACGGAAACCAGACCACGAGCAACGGAAACCACTCGTCCGGGACATCGTCGCAATCGACCGGAGCCACGCGCTGCGTCGCGGTCTCGACCTCGATCGAATACCCGAACGCGAGGAAGTTGGCATACCACGAGCCGTGATCGAAGACCGGATCGAGTGCGCCGATCAGCTCGAACGGCTCGATCGAGACGCCGAGGGCGAGGCGACGCAGCTCGCCGCACGAATCCACGGTCGAATCGCAGGGCTCTTCGTCAGCCACCGTCAGCGTCGGATCGTGAAAGAACTCGCCGAGCGTGGTGCCGGGCGGATCCAGGAGCGACGCGGACACGGCCCCGAGCAGGAGAATCGACGGACTGTCGAAGCCGTGGATCGCCAGCCAGCGATCTTCGGTGGGACCGATCGCCTCGACGCGATACACGAGATCGACCATCTCACCCACGTATGGCTTCGTCCCCGGTGACCGGTCCGGCGCCACATCCCGAGAGTGCCAACAGGAGAGCCGAGCAAGTCCCGATCCGGTCCATGCCCGTAGCGTAACACCGCGGAGCTTCAGTCCGGGATCCCCAAGCGTCGCTCCCAGACCCGAAACACCGACGTCGCGCCCACGACCAGCATCGCCGCGAACGCGAAGGTCCCCGGATCTGCACCCCGGTCGCCATAGATGTGCTTGACGAAGCCGAGAGCGCGAGCCCGGGCTTCTGGATGCGCGGCCGGGTGAGCAGATGATCGAAGCCGCCCCAGTCGGACAGCGGCTCGAGCTGGAGCGCGGCCGAGTCCTCGGCGAGCAGCCGGCGAACCTCGCCGGCGACTTCGCGGGGCATGGCCGGAGGGTACACGAGACGCCGTGAGCGCAACGAACGGAGGTTCATGTATCAGCGGGGCAGCTCGCCCGATCTATTGGCGCTATGGAACGTCCGCACTGGCGAGTTCCCGTTCGGCCACGTCGTCGGTCTGGAGACGATCGAGGAGCTTGCCCGCGACGACCTGGTCGAAGCGTTCTTCTCCGGCGTTCCATTGCCGGGCATTCGCCTCGATCTCGGCAAGCCATGATGCGGCAGCCCCTCCGCTGCCCATCGAACGCAACGCAGAATCGAGGCTGAATTCGTCGGCCCTTTCTTCGTAGCCACGATGGCTCCACATTCCGGAGTGCACGTCGAAGTCGTAGAGCCCGATGAACCGATCGCCGTGCCGGCCCAGGAAGTCGATGGCATCGATCACGTAGTCGGCCTCGGCGTCGTCCATGACGTAGTGGAATCCCACCCGACACCAGCCGGGCTTGATGCCCTGGTAGCCCTGCCGGACCCAGTCGCGGTATTGCTCGGACGTCTCGAGGTCGATCTCGAGCAGCCGGTGGCCGTAGGGTCCGGCGCACGAGCAGCCGGCGCGCGACTGGATGCCGAACAGGTCGTTCAGGAGCACCGTGGCGAGCTTCGGGTGCAGCCAGACGCCGATCACGATCGCCAGCGGCGGAAGGACCGGGACCAGGTAGTGGTAGTACTTGGTCACGCCGGCGATGATGCCGAAGTCGAGGATCACGACCCGGCCCTCGTGGGTTACAAGTGGCGAGCGACCGTGCTAGGGTCGTGAGATGGGTCGACCCCGCCCCGAGGCGACACTGAGGATCGCCAGCTGCGTGGCGTTGATCGGACAGGTACTGCTCGCGTTCGTCGGACTGAGGCAGCTCTGGGGCCCCTTGCGGTGGTACAGCGAGGAATACGGGGTAGCGCTCCCGCTTGTCGCCTTGATCCTTCCGGCCACGTTCATCCTGTTGGATGACTCCGACCGCCCAACTTCGAGGAAGCTGTTGATCGTGGGCTTGCTCGGCGGCTTGGCAATGCTCCTGCTCACGTACGCAGAGACACGGCTCGTCGAGCTGGCGTTGGCGGCG
This sequence comes from Nannocystaceae bacterium, assembly GCA_035904925.1. Classification (GTDB taxonomy): domain Bacteria; phylum Myxococcota_A; class Polyangia; order Nannocystales; family Nannocystaceae; genus Plesiocystis. The sequence continues at coordinate 1,492 of JAMHUH010000103.1, read as the reverse complement.
CGGCCGAAGTCTTGGTCGGATCTGGTCCCGAATGGCGAAGTGCAGGCAGCCTTCGTCGGTCTCGGCAACCTCGCGTTCGTGATGCGGGTCCAGGCTGAAGCCATCAACCTGCTCACTCGCGTGCAAACCGAGCCCCGGCATTGGGCATGGCTCGTCGCGATCTCGATCATCGCCCTGATGGTCGGATTGCCGCTCTGGTACATGGCTGTTCCGAACGCTGCGCTGGCCCGCGATCTGGTCGAGTGGGAATTGCCCGCCGTTTCACGCGTGCTGACCGTGCTCGTTTTCGAAGTTTGCACTTGGTTCCCCGTCAAGCATCCTCTTTCGGCCAAATCATGAGCGGATGGCTGCCCAGGATGAGCACCCAACGCTCCTTCACTTTGGGGAGCTTCTTCAGCCCCCCGAAGCTCTCGCTCTTGTCGATACGCCAACGGACCGAAAGTCGCAGGTAAGACTGGCTATCGGCTGCATCGACCATCGTGGCGACGAGCGATGCGCTGCGATGGTCCCCAACACAGCGCTTCGCCGTCGCGTTCGAGATGGCAGCTGAACTCGTGTCCGGCGATCAACGTTTCGCGAGCTGGCTCGACCGCGAACGTGGGCTCGGCATCGTCGGTATGCCTCGTACGACCCCAACAGCATGCCACGCCCATGAGCAGCGCGACCCACCCAACTTGTCGCGCCATCGTGGAGCCTTCACGGGCATGATCTCATCACATCAGTTCGCGCGCGGCCTGACCGGCCCGCTGCTCTTCGCGGGCTCGGCCTTCAACTTCTGGTACTGGCAGAAGAACGACTTCGCGCCCTTCATGTACAACCATGTGATCGGGACCGAGCTGACGCTCACGATCGTCGCGGTCGGGGTCGCGCTCCATTTCGATCCCACGTTTGGAGCGAGTCCGTCGGAGCCGGGCCAGCCCGATCAAGGGATCGGGACCTCGACCAGCGCGTAGTGAAAATTCTCGTACACGACCACGGCCCCGTCCCGAACATCGCGAGGCAAGTGCGAGGGCAGCCGCTCGGCGTGCTTGGCCGTGGTCACGATCCAGAAGGTCGCCCCCTTGCCGCGGTTCTCGTCGATCGACTCGCGCAGCTTGTCGCGCTCGGGCTCCATCGAGACCCAGATCCTGCGCTTCGAGAAGTAGGTCTCGCCGCGGTAGTAGAACCACCAACTGAGCAGCTTGTCGCCGCGCTTGGCGTGGTCGTAGTAGTAGCGCATGGCCGTGCGCTGCGACCAGTTCTCGCTCGCGGCCGGGAGGTAGCCGTCGATCACGTAGGCGGTCGTGAGCAGGCCCGAGAGCGCCAGCATCGCGACGCTGGCTCGACGCAGGCGCCCGAGCCAGAAGATCAGGCCGAGGCCGAAGGGCAGCACGCACCAGAGCAGCTCGTCGACCGGCGGGGCGCCTTGTCGCCACATGCCGGTGTAGAGGTAGGTGGTCAGGTGGGCGATCCAGGCTGGCTCGGCCTTGGCCGCTTCGACGACCAGGTACAA
>JAMHUH010000102.1:0-2331 GCA_035904925.1 Nannocystaceae bacterium | reverse complement strand
GCCAAGGCGCTGTCGATGTCGGCGGTCTGGGAGATCAGGTGTCGGTAGGGCCCCTCGGTCAGCGCCCAGCGACCCGCGTGGACGCCAACCTTCCAATACGCGTCGAGATCGTCGGCGTAAAAGCGGGTCAGCAGGGCCTCTTGAAAGCGCAGGTACTCGGCCACGGGGACCATCGAGGTCGGCGTGACGATCCGGGCGAAGGTCCCCGACTGGGCGGCGAGATCGGCCAGCAGCTCCGACCACGCTCGCTCGCCGAACTCGCGCGTCAACGCCTCTCGCCGGGCGATGAAGAACGTACCTTTGACCTTCACCCGAAGACCGTGGACCGCTTCGGCGGCGAGGACCAGCCCTCGGCGAGGCCGGGGCGAAGGTCGGGGGAGGCGAAGCCACTCGTAGCCCCCGCCACAGCCCGAGAAGGGGCGCAGCGCGTGAGCCCGCCAACCTAGCGCGGAGCTTTTCGTGGGCTGGTCACAACCTGCGGGCTAGGCTTGCGTTGCGAGCGACCCGATGCACAGCGCCACTTTGTCGATCCCGTCCCTGCTGCTCCTCTCGCTCGCGTGTGTGTCGGCGGGCGCGAACGCCCCTTCGGCGCCTGCATCGACGCCTTCGATCGAACCCGTAGCGATCGCGCAGGCCTCGACGAACGACGAAGAAGCTGAACGAGACGACGAGCTCGTCGCCGAGCTCGAACCGGTCGCGCGACCCCACAGCGAGCGCTTGCCCGAGCTCGACGCGCTGCCCGACGATGCGCCGCTGATCAGCGCCGAGGTCGATATCGACCACTACGATCGCAGCGGCCCCTCGATCACCAAGATCCCGATTGGCGCCTCGCAAGACGAGATCGTCGTGGCCTTGAAGGGCGTGGCCGGGATCCGTCACCTCTTGCTCGGCGGGACCGAGATCGTCGATCTCGTCCACATCGCCAAGCTCGACTCGGTCCAGACCCTGATGCTCTGGGACACGCCGGTCACCTCGCTCGCCGACATCGCGGGCTACACCTCTTTGCAGATCGTCGACATCAGCGGGACCGGGGTCGACGACCTCGGCCCGCTGCGCAACTCGATCCACCTCGAAAAGCTGCTCGCCAACCAGACCAACGTCCGCAAGCTCGACGCGCTGCGCGACATGAAGGAGCTCGCGGTCCTCGACCTGTCCGAGACCCCGGTCCGCGATCTGGGCCCGCTCGCCAAGCTCGAAGCGCTGACGGTGCTGCGCCTCGACGACACCAGCGTCCGCAACGTCCGCGCGCTCTCGAGCCTCCACCGGCTCGAGGTGCTCTCGCTGGCCAACACCCGAGTCACCGACATCAGCCCGCTGCTCGAGCTGCACAACCTCGAGACCCTCTCGCTGCGCGGGACCCCGATCGAGGATCCGCGTGGGCTCGCCGAATTGCAGCAGCTCAAGACCCTCGACCTGCGCGGGACCAAGCTCAGCAGTGACGAGATCAACGATCTCGAGCTGAAGATGCCCTTCACGCTGGTGCTCGACGACGGCTGAGGGCTTCCGAGCCGCTTGCGCGATTGCGCGCACCTCGCTAGCTTCCGCTCCGTGAACCGCACGACGTTGTCACTCCCGCTCGCCCTCGCGCTCTTGCTCTGTGCCTGTCGCAGCCACCCTTGTGACGACGAGGAGGCGACGCCCGCGGGCGAGCTCGCCGAGCTGCCCTTGATCCAAGAGGGCGGCAAGGTCTGCTTCGCCTCGACCAACGCGATGGACAAGTCGGAGGAGGCGACCTTGAAGTATTGGGGCGACTCGGTCGGCACCTTGACCGGCCAATATGTCCATGCCCTCGACGCCGCGGGCTGGGGTCAGCGAGAATGCGGACCCTTCGGGAGCAAGGATCTGCTCTGCTTCGAGAAGGCGGGCCAGACGCTCTACTTGACCATGACCCAGACCGAGACGCCGCGGATGGGCTCGAAGATGATGGCGCCCTCGATCACGGTGAACGCCCACCTGATGGCCAAGGAGTGATCAGCGCTTCTTCGCTACCGCAGGCTTCTTCGCTACCGCGGGCTTCTTCGCTGCAAGCGGAGCGCTCGGGCCATGGGTGGCCCGCATGAACTCGACCGAGGCTGCGATCAAGCTGCGCAGCACGTCGAGGTCCACGTCGGCCAGGCGCTTGACGTACAAGCACGACTTGCCGACGCCGTGCTTGCCGAGCTTGGCCAGCAGCGGCCCGTAGTCGGCGAAGCCCGGCATGATGTAGAGGCTCAGGTTGGCCTTGCGCGGTGAGAAGCCGACCATGAACCAATCGAGCTCGCGGCCGCTCGCGTAGACCATGTGGCAGCTGCCATAGCCGACGATGCTGCTGCCCCAGAGCTGGCCCTCGGC
>JAMHUH010000101.1:0-3413 GCA_035904925.1 Nannocystaceae bacterium | reverse complement strand
TGGGGGCGCGCGATGATCCGATCCGAGATCGCGAGCAAGCCCGTGAGCTCGACGCGACCTCGACCGCGCTCGAGCCGATGCGTGACCACGTTGACCTCGGGTGGCGCGAGCGGTTGAAAGGCGAACTCCTCGACCGAGCCAATGTCGAAGCTGGGCGGCGGGATCACGACCGCGGGCGGGTCGAAGCTCGGCGGGCTCGGATTTTTGATCGCCGTCAAGACGCCGATCAGCGCCGCGATCCCGGCGATCGCGAAGGTGGTCGTCCAGCCGCCGAAGCGCTCGACGGGCTTGCTGGCGTCGCGCCGATAGGGGATCCGTCCACGCGGGCGAAATTCGATCCCGCAGTCGTCGCAGATCCGGGCCGCGAACTCGCCCTCGCTCGCTGGCGCAGCGCGGACAGGCGAGCGGCGAGCGGCGGGGCATCGCGTGCAGACTACCAGAGCGAGTGCGTCGTGCTTCGCCCGGGGTCGGGCGTCACGAGAGCGCGGCCTCGATCGCGTGGACCTGCGAGTCGAAGAACCTTCGACTGACCTCGGCCTTCGGGACCAACACATCGAAGGCATGGAACGCACCCTCGACGACCTCGAGCGTCACGGGCACGCCCGCGGCGCGGAGCCGCTCGGCGTAGGCGAGATCCTCGTCGTGAAAGAGATCGCAGGTGCCCACGCCGATCCAGGTCGGAGGCAGACCCGACGCGTCGCTGCGTCGCGCCGGCGCGGCGTGATCGCTGACGTCGGCGCTGCCCGGCTCGCGGCCGAGGTAGCAGGTCCATCCGAGTCGATTGCTGCTCGAATCCCACAGCCGATGCGGGCCATCGTCGACGCTGCGCAGCACCGTTCGGTCATCGAGCATCGGGTAGATCAGCAATTGCAACTTCGGCGGCGGTCGCTGGCGATCGTGCACCAGCAGCGTGAGCGCGGCCGCGAGCCCGCCACCCGCGCTCTGGCCCGCGATCACGAGTCGAGCTGGATCGACGCCGAGCAGCGCGGCCTCGCGCTGCACGAACTCGTAGGCCGCGAAGCAGTCTTCGAGCGGCGTCGGGAAGGGATGCTCCGGCGCGAGCCGATAGTCGATCGAGACGACGATCGCGTCGAGGCGCTTGGCCAGCCGAGCGCAGATCATGTCGTCTTGCTTGGCCGCGCCGATGACATAGCCGCCACCGTGAATCCACAGGATCACGGGCCGCGCCTCGCCCTCGGATGGCTTGCCGATCACCCGCACCGCGATCGCATCGAGCGCGTGGACCTGCACGGTCATGCCTTCGGGCAGCTTGGCCGCGGGGATCGGCAAGCGGCGCAGGAGCTTCACGAGCCAGAGCCGCCCGACCCCGCGAGGCAGCCAGCGAGCCAGGGATTGGAGCTCGGGATGGAAGGGGCTGGCGGCCATTCGCCAGAGGTAGCGCGGAGCTCGGGCCGGCGTCGAGTGGCGATGTCGCGACGTCGAATCCGGCCGAGCCTCAGCGCTTGGCCCAGCGTCGACGCAGCCGCTCGATCTCCGCCGCGGAAGGCCGCGAGCTAGGCGTGCAGCCGTCCAAGCCGAAGGTCTGCTGCTGCATGATCGGCGCCGGCTCGCCCGCGCCTGGGCAGTCGAGGTGGGGGTTGCCGAGCAAGTGGCCGACCTCGTGATTGACCATGTAGGTCCGATACTCGGCGAGCGAGGCCGTCCACGCGCGGGTGCCCTGCTGCCAACGAACCAGGTTGAGCGAGGCCCGAGCTGCTCGGCCGCACGAGTAGCGGCCGCGGGTCTCGAGCGGCTTGCACAGGCGATCGACGGTCGCCGGACTCGCGAGCAGGACGGTGAACTCGGGCTTGTGATCGACCCGCGCGAAGCTGCGGCCGGCGGCGGCCCAACCTTGGGGATCGCCGAGCGCTTCGTCGACCAGGCGGATGAACTCGGGGCTGGTCAGCTCGACGCCCTGCTCGACCAAGACGCGGTAGCGGATGGCGTCGCGCTCACGCGCTGCGTGCAAGGGCTCGAGCGCCTGATCGGGGTTGCGGACCGACCAAAAGCTCGCGCCTTTGACCTCGACCAGGGCGTCGGTGATCGGCGCTTGGGCGTCGAGCTCGAGCAGGCCGCGAAGTCCGAGCAGCCAGTGGGCGAGCAGCAGGATCACCTGCATCGGCTCAGTCGTCGATGCCGCGCTTGCGATACGCGACGTAGTCGGCCAGCAGCGCCTCGTGGATCCACTGACCCATCAGCTCGCGGCCGCGGTTGTTGAGGTGCTTGAGATCGGGCTCGGCCATGCGCGGGCGCAGGTCGAGCCAGGCACGCAGCGAGTTGGGCCCGCCCATCGCCTCCCAGCTGTTGAAGAAGGCGCAGCCCTTCGCGGCCGCCAGCCGACGCTGGGCCTCGACCATGAGCTCGACCTGCTCGGGCGTGATCTCGAAGTCGCCCGAGCGTCCGTGATCGGTGACCGCGGTGATCAGGCACGAGGCCTCGGGCTGGCCGGCGCGGAGCATGTCGATCACCTTGCTGGCCTCCTCGACGTAGCCGGCTTGGTCGAGCTTGCCCGCGGCCATGCGGCGCAGATCGTTGCCGCCGTAGGTGAACACGATCAGGTCGGGATCGCGGTGGCGGATCTGCGCGGCGAGGTGCTCGGGGTCCCAGGCGAGCAGCCGCTTGGTGAACGCGCCGATCATCGTGCTCGTGTCCCAGACCACGCCGGGGCGCTCGTGCTCGAGCACCAACCCATAAATCCGAGCCTTGCCGCCGCCCATGGCTCGCACGGCCACGCTGTGCTTGCCGGGCTCGACGTCGACCTTGGCCCAGCGATCTTCGAGCTCGAGCTGGCCGGGGGCCTGGCTGTCGACGGTGGTCGCGAGCTCGCCGTCGATCTCGAGCGCGATCGAGCCGCCGCCCTCGCTGGCCGCGTACCAGAGCTCGACCTGCGAGAACTCGGTCCCGCTCGTGGCGTTGGCCAGGCTGGTGTAGGTCGTCGCCGCGCCGCCGCTGGAGGTGACCACCACGCCGCCGATCCCATAGTGGCCGTCGCCGCGACACTGATAGGCGATGTAGCAGTGCGACCAGGCATCGCCGCCGCGCAGCGCGACCGTGGCCGGCTTGTACGAGAGCGAGTAACGCTTGAGCAACATCAAGCCCGGGCCGCCGTCGCCGAAGCGGGCCTGCATCCGCTTGCGGACACCGTTGGGGATCGCGTCGACGCCCAGCGTCGAGTCGCCGAGGTGGAGCACGCGAACCTTGTCGGTGCTGGTTCCGTCGTCGAGCTGGGCCAGCGCGCGATGGAAATTTCGCAGGGCTCGACCGCTGGGGTCTTCGATCGGCTGGTGGGGATCGATCTCGTCGCCCGGCTTGGCCACGTACTCGGGCAGGCGCGGCGGGCCGATCGGTTTGGCTGGCTCGGCCGGCTCGATCTCGACCGGCTCGATCTCGACGGGCTTGGCCTTCGACGTGGG
>JAMHUH010000100.1:0-1716 GCA_035904925.1 Nannocystaceae bacterium | reverse complement strand
AGATGGGCCAGCGCGCCGACACCGACTTCGACCCTCGCAACTACCACAGCAACGAGATCCGCAAGATCGTCGAGACCCGCGCGATCCAGCTCTACTACCAGGTCGACAAGGACTGGCACTACCGCGAGACCGAGCGACGCTGGAGCTCGCTGCACGATCGCAGCTCGTGGCGCGAGGCTCGAGCGAGCGCGGGCGAGCTGCAGACCAAGGTCGTCCACTTCGGCTGAGGGCGCTTCAGCGCTCTTGCGCGTGAAGGAGCACCACAAAACCCTCTTGCTCGAAGTGATGATCCGCGGTGGCGACCTCGATGATTCCGCGGCGCTTCATGATGACCATGGACGACGAATTGACCGTCCGTGAGGAGCCCTCGACACATCTCGACGGCCCGACTGCGAAAGTAGGCCATTTCGTTGGCATCATTTCCCCTGTCGCCGAAAAACGTGAGTAATTCACCGAGGATCAATTCGCTCGTGACCAGGACGCACGGCTCCAATATCGTTTGGATCTCGACGGCCTGGCCATGCAGATCGTCATGGGGATTGAGCAGCGCGACCAAATAGGCCGTATCCACGAAGACTTCGCTCATCGCCCGCGCAAGTGCTCGTCGAGGTTGCTGGCGCCGTCACGCGGCAAGCTGGCCCAGATTTGCTCGGCACCCGTCGCGGCCTGGCGCATCCGCACGAGCACGGACTGCTTGGCGCTCGGCGGAGCTTCGACGGGCGGTGCGGAGGATCGCCGCGCCTCACGGACGGCCGAGGTGAGCGCAGCGTCGATCCGTGCGAGTTCCTGTTGGTCGTCCTCCACTAGCGCACGAACCCGGGCCCAAAAAGCGCTAGCGAGGGCCGTCGTGACGACATCGGGGACTCCTCCGTAGAAGCCCGCGACGGCGAGGCCGTGGAGCAGCGCCATGTACTCGTCGAAGCGCGGATCATCGGGCCAATCGCCGCTCAGCGCCATTTCGAAGCCATCGCGGGCGTCCTCGCCGACGAGCATCGGCTCGAGCACCGCGAGGAACGCTCCCACGTAGATGCGCGCGCTCGCGCTGAGGTGGGGCAGGTGCTCGAGGACCTCGTCGAGGTGTTCGTCGACGAGACCGGGGAGCACCTCGGCGATCGGTGCGTCGCTCTCGAGTTGCTTTTGTGCGAGCTCGCTCAGACGGGGCGAGTAGACCCGCCAAGCGGACTTGGTCTCGGCCCACAGGCGCAGGGCGGTCGCGTCGGCGCGCTCGGGCGCGACATCGGCGAGGGCCTCGGTCCAGCGACGCACGAACGAGACCTCGAGCAAGTCGATCATCGCTCGGTCTTCGTCGTCGAGTGGTCGCGTCGAGGCGCGGACGACGTAGAGCTTGAAGGCTGGGATGTCTGCGAGTCCCCGGCTCTCGAAGGTCCAGACTGCTGCGGCTTCGCCCATCGCTCGTCAAGCGTACATCGAGTCGCCGAAGGGCTGACAACCTCGCGTTCGGGGCTCGCAGCGCAGCAATTCCGAGCCCACACGCCACGGCCCCAGGCAGGGCCCGGCGCGAGAATGAAGGCCCAGCCCGCCATGCCCGGCGATCGCCCCAAACGGGTAGTCAGGCCGTCCTTGCGCGAGTATATCCAAGAGGCCTCGTGACCGTCGCTGCCAGCTCACCCGAGATTGCGTCCTCCGACCCGGACGCCCTGCGTCACCTCGCCCGCACCCACGAGGCGCTGCTCGAGCAGATCGAGCGGCGCGTGA
>JAMHUH010000099.1:0-6980 GCA_035904925.1 Nannocystaceae bacterium | reverse complement strand
CCAGCGGACATCGTCCGGCCAGGTTCGAAGGTCGGCGTAGGTATGCAGGCGATCGAGGGGGCTCGCGGCGCTCATGGGCCAACAATAGCCTACTCGATCGAGGTCTTGAACCATGCCTGCGCGCGCACGCTGTCGAGATCGGGGTCTTTCTTGGCCTTCTCGCGCACGACGTCACCGCCGCGCGCCACCGCCACTTCGAGGGCCGGCTGGGCGCGTGGATCGGCGGCCCGAGCATAGGCGCACGCGAGGTTGTAGGGTCCCTTCCAAGCGCTCGGATCGGCGTGCATCGCCGCGAGGAAGGCCGTCGCGGCCGCTTCGAAGTCGGAGCGCCCGAGCGCGTCGAGGCCCTCGCGGTTGTAGGACGCGGCCGCGAGTCGGCCTGCGGGGACGATGGTCAGCACGAAGGTGTCGCTGAACTCGCCCTCCCAGAAATGCCCGAGGATCGCGACCGAAGCGCCGTCGGGCGACGCCGCGATCACGTCGGGGTGCGCGTCGACGAAGCAGTGCGACCCCTCGCCCTCGCCCTCGGCACAGCCGTCCTCGTGTACCGCATCACCCTCGACCGAGCCATCGCGCCGACCCGCGCCGACAACCAGAGTCGAGCGCTTCGTGCCGAAGTCGTCGGGCCGGCCCGCGACCTCGCGGGTGGTCGCGACAAGCTCGCCGCCGTGGGCCCACTCGCCATCGCGCAGCATGACGCCGCGCTCTTTGAGCCGCTCTTTGAGCTGCTTGGCAGAGAGCTTGGTCGCGCCCCCGTCGTCGCACTCTTCGCCGCTGCTCAGGGTCTCGACCGACTCATCGAGGCTCACGAAGGTGCACAGCTCGCACTCCGCCCCGCTGACGACCGTGCAATAGGCGAAGGCCTTGCCATCGGCGGTCCAGCCAAAGGCCCACGCATGATCTTGCATGTCCTCGGGCGTGCGCACGATCGGGAACATCCCGCTCGGCGGGGTTGGCTTGGCCTTGCCGATGCGGATCTCGAAGGGCCCCGGGTTGAAGGAGGGCGGCGCGGGCAAGGTCGGGGCCTTGTTCTCGGGCGTGGGCTCGGGGAGCGCCGGCGTTGGCGAAGGCTCGGACGCCGTGGGGCCGGACTCGGACGCGGCGGGTGACTTCGCCGGCTCGCTCGATTTGTCGGGCGCCGGGTCCGAGGGCGTCGAGCCGGAGCCGCAAGCCAGCACGAGCGCGACCGCGGTGCCGAGCATCGGTGCGAGGATCGAAGCGGAGAGCCGGACGCGTCGGGTTGTCACCTCGGCATGGTAGCGCCTGCGCGCTCGCCAGCATCACGCATCGAATGCCGACTCGAGCGCCTGCTCGAGGTCGGCCCAGATGTCGTCGACGTCCTCGATCCCGACGCTGACCCGGACCAGCCCATCGGCGATCCCCTTGGCCCGGCGCAGCTCGGGATCCATGCCCGCGTGGCTGGTCTTGGCCGGCGAGCAGAGCAGGGTCTCGAGCCCGCCGAGGCTGGCGGCGTGGCTGCACAGGCGCACGCGCTGCAAGAAGCTCTCGACCGCGAGCAGGTCGACCAGCTCGAAGGCCAGCATCCCGCCCGCGCTGGTCAGCGGCGCCGCGCGCAGGATCGCGGCGTCGAAGCCCGGCCAATGGACCCGCTGCACGGCGCCGTGCTCGACCAGGCGATCGGCCAAGATCGCCGCGCTCTCGCACTGCTTGGCCCAGCGCAGCGGCAGGGTTCGGATGCCGCGAGCGATCAACCACGCCGCCATCGGATCGATGCAGGGCCCGGTCCGCTTCATGGTCGCAAAGCAGCGATCGATGATCGCGTCGCTGCCGACGATGACCCCGGCGATCACGTCGCTGTGGCCGTTGAGGTACTTGGTCGCGCTGTGGACGAGGACCGAGGCGCCGAGCGTGAGCGGGTGCTGGGCCATGCCGCCGGCGAAGGTCGCGTCGACGCCGAGCGGGACCTCGGCGGCGTTGCACAAGATCGCGAGCTCGGCCATGCGCGCGACCTCGAGCAAGGGGTTGGCGATCGACTCGGCCCAGACCAGATCGGGCTGGCGATCGCCGCCGAGCAGCGCGGCGAGGCTGTCGGGCTCGCGGGCGTCGAAGCGGACGACCGTCACCCCGCGGGCGCTCAGCTCGTGCTCGATCAACGCCTCGGTCCCGCCGTAGACGACCTTGGCGCAGGCCAGCACGCCGCCCGGCGGGATCATCGTGGTCATGACGGTCGCGATCGCGGCCATGCCCGAGGCGGTCAGCAGCGCGGCCTCGCCATGCTCGACCCTGGCGATCAAGGCCGCGGCCTCGCGCGAGGTCCGGGTGCCGAAGCGACCGTAGGTGTCGAGCTCGCGCAGGCCTTCGCCGGTCGCGAGCGCGGGACCGCCGGGACCCTCGAGCGAGAAGGTGCTGCTGCGCTCGAGCACCGGCGAGGTCCCGCGCGGGCCCTCGCCTTCGCGCTGCGAGGACACGCCGTGTTCGGGGTGGACGAGCAGCGTCGCGATCTTCGTTGCGCTTTGGGGGCCCTGGCTCACGCCTCGGTTGTCGCCGACCGCCGCCGAGCGCTCAAGCCAAGGATCCGCGCAAGTGGCGAGTCACCCCTCAGGTCCCGAATTCGGCCTGTCAGCGTCGGCCTGTCGCCGCTATGGACGCGGGCGAGAGCGAGTCGGTATACCGGCGCCGCCAAGCCCATGTCTCGCCGCAACAAGATCACTGTCATCGGAGCTGGAAACGTCGGAGCCACCACCGCCCATTGGGCTGCCTCGCGTCACCTCGGTGACGTGGTGCTGGTCGACATCGCCAAGGGCGTGCCGCAAGGCAAGGCGCTCGACCTCGCCGAGTCGGCGCCCGTCATGGGCTTCGACCTGAACCTGGTCGGCGCCAACGACTACGCCGCGACGGCGGGCTCGGACGTGGTCGTCATCACCGCTGGCGTGCCGCGCAAGAAGGATCCGGTCACCGGCGTGTTCACCAGCCGCGACGAGCTGGTCGAGATCAACCGCAAGATCGTCGGCGGCGTGACCAAGGCGGTCGTCGAGCACTCGCCCGACGCGATCCTGATCATCGTCGCCAACCCGCTCGACGCGATGTGCCACGTCGCCTTCGCCGAGTCGGGCCTGCCCAAGAACCAGGTCATCGGCATGGCGGGCGTGCTCGACACGGCTCGCTACAAGACCTTCATCGCGATGGAGCTCGGCGTCTCGGTCGAGGACATCCACGGCATGGTCCTCGGTGGCCACGGCGACACCATGGTCCCGCTGCCCTCGCGGACCTCGGTCGCCGGCATCCCGCTGACCGAGCTGATGGCCAAGGACAAGATCGACGCGATCATCGAGCGGACCCGCAAGGGCGGCGGCGAGATCGTCGGCCTGCTCGGCTACTCGGGCTACTACGCCCCGGCCGCGGCCGCCTGTGCGATGGCCGAGTCGATCGTCCGCGACCGCAAGCGCGTGCTGCCCTGCGCTTGCCTGTGCGAGGGCGAGTACGGCTACGACGGCCTCTACCTCGGGGTCCCGGCCGTGCTCGGCAAGAAGGGCGTCGAGCGCATCATCGAGATGCAGCTCGGCGACGAAGAGAAGGCGATGCTCGACATCTCGGCCAAGGCCGTGCGCGAGGTCGTCGAGATCCTGCCCTACGGCAAGTGAACCCCCGGCAAGTGAACGCAACCCAGATCGCATCGCCATGAAAATTCACGAGTATCAAGGCAAAGAGCTGCTGCGCGCGGCCGGGGTCCCGGTCCCGCTCTCCCGGGTCGCGTTTTCGGCCGAAGAGGTCCGCCACGCCGCCAACGACCTGATCAAGCAGACCAGCAACGAGGTGGTCGTGGTCAAGTCGCAGATCCACGCGGGCGGTCGCGGCAAGGGGCGCTTCAAAGAGCACCCCGAGCTCGGCGGCGTGAAGGTGGTCAAGGGCGCCGACGCGGCCAAGGCCATCGCCGAGCAGATGTTCGGCAGCACGCTGGTCACCATCCAGACCGGCCCCGAGGGCAAGAAGGTCCAGCGCCTGCTCGTCGAGCAGGGCATGAGCATCGTCAAGGAGCTCTACATCGCGGCCACGCTCGACCGCGACACCGGCCGGATCACCTTCATGGTCTCGTCCGAGGGCGGCATGGACATCGAAGAGGTCGCGCATAGCCACCCGGAGAAGATCATCCGCGAGGCGATCGATCCCGGCTTCGGCATGCGGCCCTTCCAAGCCCGCAAGCTGGCCTACGGGCTCGGGCTGCAGGGCAAGGTCGCCCGGCAGATGGAGAGCTTCTTGCTGAAGCTCTACACCGCCTACATCGACCTCGACTGCTCGATGCTCGAGATCAACCCGCTGGTCGTGACCGCCGAAGAGCAGGTCCTGGCGCTCGACGCCAAGGTCAACTTCGACGACAACGCGCTCTACCGGCACCCCACGCTCGAGGGTCTGCGCGACAAGGACGAAGAGGATCCGGCCGAGCTCGAGGCCAAGAACTGGGACCTTTCGTACGTCGCGCTCGACGGCACGATCGGCTGCATGGTCAACGGCGCCGGCTTGGCGATGGCGACCATGGACATCATCAAGTTCTTTGGCGCCGAGCCGGCCAACTTCCTCGACGTCGGCGGCGGCGCGACCGAAGAGCGGGTCACCGCGGCGTTCAAGATCATCTGCAAAGATCCGCAGCTGCAGGGCATCTTGGTCAACATCTTCGGCGGCATCATGAAGTGCGACACGATCGCCGCCGGCGTGATCGCGGCGACCCGCGAGGTCGGCTTGAAGGTCCCGCTGGTCGTCCGGCTCGAGGGCACCAACGTCGAGCTCGGCAAGAAGATGCTCAACGAGAGCGGCCTGGCGATCGTCGCCGCCGACTCGCTGCGCGACGCGGCCCAGAAGATCGTGGAGATGGTGAAGCGATGAGCGTTTTGGTCGACAAGAACACCAAGCTGTTGGTCCAGGGCCTCACCGGCAAGACCGGCGAGTTCCATGCCCGCGCCTCCCTCGACTACGGCACCCAGGTCGTCGCGGGCGTCGTGCCCGGCAAGGGCGGCTCGATGGCGCTCGACGGCCGCGTGCCGGTCTTCGACACGGTCGAAGAGGCGGTCGCCAAGACCGGCGCCAACGCGTCCGTGATCTTCGTGCCCCCGCCCTTCGCCGCCGACGCGATCATGGAAGCCGTCGACGCCGAGGTCCCGCTGGTCGTGGCGATCACCGAGGGCATCCCGGTGATCGACATGATCACCGTCAAGCGCTACCTCGAGGGTCGCTCCTCGCGGCTGATCGGGCCCAACTGCCCCGGCGTGATCACGCCCAACCAGTGCCGGATCGGCATCATGCCCGGCTACATCCACCAGCCCGGCAAGGTCGCCGTGGTCTCGCGCTCCGGCACGCTGACCTACGAGGCCGTCCACCAGCTGACCTCGCTCGGGCTCGGCCAGACCACCGCGATCGGCATCGGCGGCGACCCGGTCAACGGGACCAACTTCGTCGACGTGCTCGAGCTCTACAACGACGACCCCGACTGCATGGGCATCGTCATGATCGGCGAGATCGGTGGCGCGGCCGAGGAAGCCGGCGCCGCCTTCATCAAGGACCACGTCCGCAAGCCCGTCGTCGGCTTCATCGCCGGCATCTCGGCCCCGCCCGGCAAGCGCATGGGCCACGCGGGCGCCATCATCTCGGGCGGCATGGGCACGGCCGAGGCCAAGCTCGACGCGCTCCGGGCCGCTGGTGTGCGGATCGCCGAGACGCCCTCGGACATCGGCAAGACGATGGCTGCGATGCTCGCCTGAGTGGCTCGGCTGATTCGCTTCGACGCGAACCAGAGCGAACCAAAGCAAACAGGCGTCCCTCATCGGAGGGGCGCCTGTTTTCTTTTGGGCTCATTCGCCGATCAAGACGAGCGAGCCGAGCGGACGAAGACCATCAGCGCGACCACGACCATCACGGCCGCCGCGGCTCCGGCCATCACCACGGCCAGGGCGAGCTCGCCGAGCTTGCGAACGCGAGAGACAGGAGCGAGCGAGGTCGAGTCGGAGGCAGTCATGATCGCGGCGGCGTCGAGCATCAGGCGGCGCGTGGACGGCAGCATGCACCGACGATTCACGCTTTGCTTCGTGCGCCCTCACGCAGGGGCCGGGATCAATGCAGGTTCGGGCCGCGGCGATTGACCCGACCGGCATCAAGCGGTACGCAGCCGCTTCGAATGCAGCGGCGCACCTTGTTCAAGCTGCACAACGCGACCGGCCTCGCGGCTGCGCTGCTCGTGCTGCTCTCGGCCATCACCGGGGCTGTCCTGCTCTTTCGGGCCTCGCTCGGGTTCGTGCCGCCCGAGGCCCCCGTGGTCGCCGAGCACCTCCCGCTCGAGGGCATCGTCGCCGCGGCGGAGCGCGAGGGCGGAGCGCCCGTGACCGATCTCGGCCTGCCCCAAGCGCCCGAGGAGCCCTACCACGCCTGGCTCGACGACGACGCCGAGACCGAGCTCTGGCTCGACGGCTCCGGGGCGGTGCTGGCCCGGCACGAGGGCAAGGCCGGCCTGACCCGCTGGCTCTTTCGCCTCCACACCGGCGAGCTGCTCGGCGTGTTCGGCCAGTTCCTGATGCTCGCCCTGTCGCTCGGGCTGGTCGCGCTGGCCTGCTCGGGCGTCGGCATGTGGTGGTCGCGTCGACCCGCACGCCGGCGTCGCGCGGCGAGGTAGACTCGGGCGTGGCCGCCTCCCCACCGCCGCTGAGCCCCGGGTTGCAGCACTTGGCCGCCCAGCTCGCGAGCGCCGGCACGCCCACGACCCCGAGCGTCGTGCCGCCCACGCCCGACGCTCCGCGCGGGAGTCGAATGGGCTGTGGCTTCGCGCTCTTGGTCGTTGCGTTCGACATCGCGGTCATCGGCAGCGCGCTCTCGACCAACCACGCCGTCTGGGGCCTGACTGGGTTCACACGCGAGGATGCTGGCGGTGCGATCGCGGGTCTGTCGATCAGCGGGATCGTGGTCGTGTTGATCGGCATGGCGCTCGCGGGCGTGAACGCCTCACATCGCGCCGCTGCCCGGCCTCGGACGGGCCGAGC
>JAMHUH010000098.1:0-16964 GCA_035904925.1 Nannocystaceae bacterium | reverse complement strand
AGCGAGTAGAGGTCGCTGCGAAAGTCGACCTCGCGCCCGGTTCGACCGGTCTGCTCGGGCGCCACGTAGGGCAGCGTGCCCTCGATGATCTCGGGGTCGTGGATCTGTGCGCGCTCGCTCTCGAGCAAGACCGAGATGCCGAAGTCGGCGAGCACGACCTCGCCCGACTCGGGGTTGATCAGGATGTTGGCCGGCTTGATGTCGCGATGGATGACCGACTGCGCGTGGACCAAGGCCAAGGTCTCGGCCACCCGCCGAGCGATCCGCAAGAACTCGGGGATCGCCATCGCCCGACCCTCCGCGTAGGTCGCGAGGTCGACGCCGGCGTAGCGCTCGAGCACCAAGACCAGCTGATCGCCGGCGCGCTCGAGCGCGAGCGCTCGAACGACCCCGCGGCCCTCGAGCGTTCGAATCAGCGCGAACTCGTGCTCGACTCGGGCCTCGAGCCCCTGGCGCAGCCCGACCGTGTAGGCCTTGGCGATGATCGGCTGACCGTCGCTCTCGCGCTCACCCACGTAGACCCGCGTGGTCGTCGACTGCTGCAGCAGCCGAGCGAGGCGATAGCCGTCGAGGGTCAGGGACATCGGCCCGGCGATTCTAGAGCGGCAAGTGGATCACCGCCACGCCGCGAAGCCCGGCATCGTTCTCGCTGAGCCGACCCCGCGGCGTGAATCCGAACATTTGGGACGAACACGCGCGTGGCGTCATGCCGCAGCCCAGGCCCGCTGACACGGCAGCTCGACATGAAACACGACGCCGATGCCGACCTGGTTGTCGACGTGCAACTCGCCGCCATGGTCGCTGATGATGCCGTGGCTGACCGCGAGGCCGAGTCCGGTGCCTTGGTCGCGGCCCTTGGTCGTGAAGAAGGGATCGAAGATCCGCGCGACGACATCGGCCGGGATTCCCCCGCCCCGATCCGCCACACTCAAACGCACCCAGCGGCCGCCGCCGCGCTCGAAAGTCTGGCCGCGGACCTCGATTTGTTTGTCGTCGTGGAAGTTGGGCCAGCGGGTGTTGAGTGCGTCGCGTGCGTTGGTGATCAGGTTCATGATCACCTGCTGGATTTGCTGGGGGCGGCACTCGAGCTCGGGGAGATCATCCGCGAGCTCCACGCGCAGCCCGATCTGATCCTTGCGCAACACCGCGCGGACCAGCGAGAGCGTGCCCTCGACGACCGAGTCGAGCGAGGTCGCGACCACCGACTTCTCGCTCTCCTGGCGCGAGAAGGCCAAGAGGTTGCGGACGATGGTCGCGACCCGGCGAGTCTCGTGCTCGATCTCGTCGGCGAACTCGCGAATCTCGGCGTCGGCGGCCGCCGAGCTGCCGATCAATTCGGCGTAGTTCATGATCCCCTGGATCGGGTTGTTGATCTCGTGGGCCACGCCGCTGGCCAAGGTGCCGATCGACTCGAGCTTCTGCTGCTGGCGCAGCTGGGCCTCGAGCTGCTGGCGATCGCGCTCGGCCTGGCGGCGCTCGGTCACGTCGGTCGCGACCACGATGACGCGCTCGACTCGACCATCGACGGCGATCGGCGCGAAGCGGGTCGACCACCAACGATGCGAGCGACCGGCGAGCGCCGCCTCGAACTCGAGCGGCTCGGCGAAGCGGCCACCGAGGGTCGCGCGCAAGCGATCGGCCGCCTCGATCCGCTGATCGGCGCCGAGCAGATCGAGCAGCGGCGTGCCGAGCATGTCCTGGCGATCGCCCTGCATGTGGTTGATGAACTCGATCCGACCGACGCGATCGACGACCGCGACGACGTCGGGCAAGCGCTCGACCAGCGAGCGCCAGCGGACCTCGCTGGTCCGCAGCGCCTCGTAGAGCCGAGCGTTCTCGAGCGCGCTGGCGGCCTGGCCCATCAGCAGGCTCAGGACCTCGAGCCGCTCGTCGATGAAGGTGCCCGCGCTGAGCTTGTTCTCGAGGTAGAGCAGACCGACGAGGCGGCTGTGCTTGACGATCGGCAGGCACAAGACCGAGCGGACCTTGTTGGCGCGCAGGTAAGGGTCGCTGGCGAAGCGAAGGTCGCTCGCGGCCTCGGCCAAGATCACGGCCTCGCGCGTGCGCTCGACCCAATGCAAGAGCGAGGTCGGCACCCGTGCGCCGGCCTTGCTCAGCGGCAGCTCGCTGCGCTGGCTGTCGAGCGAGTCGGCGCTCGACTCGGCCGCCAAGACCAGGCCTTCGTCGCTGGGCAAGACCAGCACCGCTCGCTCGGCGCCGGCGTTCTCGACCGCGATCGCCAAGACCCGCGCGACGACCTCCTCGAGCCGAATGTCGGCCGCGATCGCCTGCGAGGTCTTGAGCAGCGTGTCCATGTCGATGGTCCGCCCGGTCGGGCCGCTGCTGGTCGCGACGGGCGAGCCCGTGCTGCTCGAGTCTTCGTCCTCGCGGCCGCGCGAGCCCTCGTCGAGCAGCCAGGGCCACCGACGCTCGAGCGCGGCGGCCTTGGCGAAGGCGCCCCAATAGTGAAAGCGCTCGCGCGCACGAAGGGCCGGGCCTTGGATGAACGCGCCGAAGCCCTGCGCTTCGGCCAGATCGGCCATCCGCTCGGCGATCAGGCCCTCGTACATCGGCAGCCGTTGGCCGGCCGCGAGCTCGCTCGCGCGCACGTAGCTGGCCGTCGCTCGCGGGACGGCGCCCCTCGCCGCGAGCAGCTCGGCGCGCAGCAGCTCGGCGTGCAGGGCAAAGTTGCCGCCGCGATCGCTCCACCGCTGCAAGCGAGCTTGGTCGCGCCGAACCCCGCGCAAGAGCCGACGACGCTCGGCCCCGACCGATCGACCCGCGACCACCGCCGCCGCGAGCCCGCGCAAGACCAACATGAGCGGCACGTACCAGAGCCCTCGCAAGATCCGCTCGATCGGTCGGGCGATCTCGTCGAGCACGCGCAAGGCCTCGTCGTGGCGCCCGAACACGACCAAGACCAAGCTGCCGAGCAGGCGCGCGTCGAGCTGCTTGATGTCGGCGAGCCCGAACTCGCCGAGCGCCCACGAGTCGAGCGGATCGAGCTCGCCGGGCTCGGGGATCGGGCCGCGGATCGCGATTCGGCAAAAGTCGCGCTGCGACGCGCCGGCAGCCCCGAGATCGCCGGTGCCCCAGTGCTCGCGCTGGCGGAGCATGGCCTCGGTCTGCTGCTCGAGCTGGCGCAGGTGCACGCCCGAGAGCAGCGAGAGCGACGCACGGATCGACTCGCAGTAGTCGGCGCTCTCGAGATCGCCAGCCTCGAGCGCGGCCGCGGCCGCCCGCCGCAGAGGCCCCAGGCACTCGCGGAAGGGTCGATCCCACTGCAACACCACCTGCTCGCTCATCTGCCGACGATGGTCGAGCGCGCTGCCGTAGCGCTCGGCGAGCTCGCTGGCCAAGCCGAGCAGCTCGTGGGCCTGGGCCCGCCGCTCGAGCCCGTTGGCGATGATCAGCGCGGCGTTGACCAGCACGCTCGGCCCGCTCGGATGCCCGCCGTGACGCAGCAAGTGATCGACGTGACGCTCGGTCAAGATCACGAAGAGCTCGGGGCTGTGGGCGAAGGTCGAGGTCGCGAACATCAGGCCGATGTCCATCGCCGCGGCCGCGCGTGGATCGCTGACGCGTGGGAGCTGACGCAGCCGCGCGAGCCCTTCCCCGCGCAGCTGCAAGACGAGGCGCAAGAGCGCCTGTCCGGCCCGCAGCGGGGTGATCTGGGCCGGGATCGCCATGCCCAAGCTGCGCAGCACGTCGCAGCAGGACGCCAAGGCTTGCTTGCTCTCGCCGCTCAGCAACAAGAGCCAGTTGCGCTTGACCACCAACGAGGCCAGCTCGCTCGGCGTGAGCGAGTCTTGGCGTTGGAGCAGCGCGCGATAGCAGTGGTCGGCCTGCGCGTACTCGCCGACCAGGCTCAACGCCTCGCCGAGTCCGATCTCGACCTCGACCGCGAGCGCGTGGTCGAGCTCGGCGGCGTTGGGCAAGCGACCCGACTCGCCCGCAGGCGCCTCGCGCAGGGCCGCCGCGAGCCGGAGCAAGCCGACCGCGCTGCGAGGGGCTCCGGTCGCCAAGGCTCGGAGTCCCGCCCGACCGTTGAGCTCCGCGAGCTCGCTGAGCTCGCCGCGATCGACCCGCATCGTCACGGCCGACACGCTCGCCAGCGCCTCGCGGACCTCGATCGAGTCGACCTCGCCGACCAAGGGCACCAAGCCGTGACCGCGATCGAGCTGCTCGGCGATCTCCAGCCAGCCGGGCTCGTTGCGGGTGCCCTCGTCGTGACGCGCGAGCAGCTTGCGGCCGATCTCGAGGTGCAGCGCTCGGCGTCGCTCGGGGCTCAGCAGATCGTAGGCGGCCTCGCGGATGCGGTCGTGGCCGAACACCCACTCGCTGCCCCGCGGCGCGATCAGGCCCTCCTCGACCAAGGCTTGGAGCTTGGCCCCGAGCGCGGCCCCGCCGAGCACGGCCTCGAGCAGCTCGGAGTCGAAGCGGACCCCGAGCACGCTCGCGCTCATCGCGAGCTCGCGCAGCTCGTCGGGCAGCCCGATCAGCTTGGCGGTCATCATCGCGAGGCTGTCGGCCGGCAGCTCGGCGGCCTCGATCTCGGCCGGGTCCCACGACCAGCCGCGCGCCTCGACCCAGAGCAGCCCACGCTCGACCAAGTGGAGCAGAAACTGTTGGACGAAGAAGGGGTTGTTGCCGGTCTTGCGGCCCAGGACATCGACCAGCGAAGCGACCTCGCCGGGCGAGCGCCCGAGCATCACCGCGAGCATCGCCGTCATCGCCTCGGCCCCGAGCGGCTCGAGATCGATCATGCAGAGCGGCAGGTCGCTGATCCGGCAGGCCTCGACCAGCTCGACCAAGACCTGGTCCGCGATCGGATCGAGCTCGGTCGACCCGCGGGCGGTCCCGACGATCAGCAAGGCCGCTTGCGGCTCGGCGAGCAGGCCAGCGAGCAGCTCGCCGCTGGCGGCATCGGCCCAGTGCAGATCGTCGAGCGCCAGGACCAGCGGATGCTCGGGCCGAGCGAGGGCCGCGAGCAGGCGCGCGATCGCCAGCCAAACCCGGTTGCGCAGCCCGAGCGCGCCGAGCTCGGACTCGTTGGCCACGCGCGGCCTGGCGTCGCCGAGCACGGTCGCGAACTTCGGGACCAGCTCGCACACGACCTCGACCAAGCCACCGAGCGCGTCGTGAAGGCTCGCGCGCCAGCTGGCGAGCTCGAGCTCGCTGCTGGTCAAGAGCTGATCGGCGAGGCCGTCGAGCGCCTGAACGATCGCCTCGAGCGGCTGCTTGGCGCCGTTGTCGAACTTGCCCCGGATCATGTGGCCGCGGCGGCCGAGCACCGGCTCGACCAACTCGGCGAGCAGGGCGGTCTTGCCGATCCCGGCCGGCCCGCGCAGCACGACCAGGCGCGGGCCGCCGAGCGCGGCTTGGCGAAATTCCTCGAAGAGCAGCTCGAGCTCGCGCGCGCGTCCGTAGAGCTGGTGCGGCAGCTGGATCGAGTTCGGGACGTCGAAGCGGCCGAGCTCGAATTCCTCGAGCGACTCGCCGCGCTCGAGCAGCCCGGCGATCGCGGCGAGGTCGGCCGCGAGCCCGCGGGCCGACTGGTAGCGCCGCTCGGGCGCCTTCTCGAGCAGCTCGAGCACCAAGTCGGAGAGCGGCTTGGGCAGCTCGGGTCGCAGCCAGACCGGCGGGTCGGGACGCCGGGCCAAGTGGGCGTGGATCAGCTCGAGCGGCGAGCTCGCGACGAAGGGCCGACGCCCGGTCAGCAGCTCGTAAAAGGTCACGCCCAGCGAGTAGAGATCGCTGCGGAAGTCGACCTCGCGCCCGGTCCGACCGGTCTGCTCGGGCGCGACGTAGGGCAGCGTGCCCTCGATGATCTGGGGATCGTGAAGCTGCGCGCGCTCGCTCTCGAGCAGCACCGAGATGCCGAAGTCGGCCAGCGCGACCTCGCCGGTCTCGGGATCGATCAAGATGTTCGAGGGCTTGATGTCGCGGTGGATCACCCAGCGCAGGTGGACCTCGGCGAGGATCTCCGCGAGCGCCTTGGCGATCCGCAGGAACTCGGTGATCGCGATCGGTCGGCCTTCGGCGTAGCGAGCCAGATCGATGCCTGGATGCCGCTCGAGGATCAGGACCAGCGAATCGCCGCTGTGCTCGAGCGCGAGCGCTCGGACCACGCCTTTGCAATTCAGCCCGCGGATCAGCGCGAACTCGTGCTCGACCCGGGCCTCGAGCCCCCTTCGGCCTTCGATCGCATAGGCCTTGGCGACGACCCTCAGGCCGTCGCTCTCGCGCTCGACCAACATGACTTGCGCGCCGCGAGTGGTTCGCAGCGTGCGCAAGAATCGATAGCCGTCGAGGTTCAACGCCATGCGGCCGAACGTGTCGGGAGCATCTTACGTCATGCGCTCGCGCGACCGAGCCGCGATTTCATCCGCGCAGATCGTCCAGCGCGGCGACCCACGAGCGAGTCAAGACTCCTCGCTCTCGTCGCCCCCACTCGCCTCACGGCGTCGAGCCTCCACACCCGAACCGTCGGCGGGGAGCTCGACATCGAAGCAAGCGCCGACACCCGGACGGTTCTCGAGCTGCAGCTCGCCGCCGTGTTCGGTCACGATCCCGTGGCTGACGGAAAGACCCAATCCGGTCCCTTGATCGCGCCCCTTGGTGGTGAAGAAGGGATCGAAGATCTGCGGGACCACGCTATCGGGCACGCCGCCGCCTTGATCGCAGACGCTCAGACGAATCCAGGTTCGGTCCTCGCGCAGGAACGATTCCGCGCGGATCTCGATTCGCTTGCGCTCGTCGAAGTCCGAGAAGCGAGCGTTGAGCGCGTCGCGGGCGTTGGTGACCAAGTTCATCAACACCTGTTGGATCTGCTGCTGGCGACAACACAGCTCGGGCAGACCCTCGGCGATCGCGATCGAGAGCCCGATCTGATCCTTGCGCAAGACCGTGCGAATCAGCGAGAGCGCGCCCTCGATGATCTTCTGGACCGTCGTCGGTCGCGCGCCGCGTTCGCCCTCTTGGCGCGAGAAGGCCAGCAAGTTGCGGACGATGGTCGCGACCCGCTGCGACTCTCGATCGATCTCGCTCGCGTACTCGCGGATCTCCACGCTCGCGCCCGGACTCTCCGAGATCAACTCGGCGTAGTTCATGATGCCCTGGACCGGGTTGTTGATCTCGTGCGCGACCCCGCTGGCGAGCGTGCCGATCGACTCGAGCCGCTGTTGCTGGCGCAGCTGGGTCTCGAGCTGGCGCTTGTCGTGCTCGGCCTGGCGGCGCGCCGTGATGTCGGTCGCGACCGCGATGATCCGCTCGACCCGTCCGTCGACGACGATCGGCGCGAGCCGGCACGTGTACCAGCGCGGCTCGCTGCTGGGCAGGGCCCCACGCATTTCGAACTCGGCCAATTCACCGAGGCGCAGGACCCGGCTCATCGCCGCGCGAGCGTCGTCGCGATACTCGGCCGCGATGAAGTCGTTGGCCATGAACCCGAGCGTGCGCGCGCGGGTGTTGTCGTCGTCGAGGTGGTTGATGAACTCGATTCGGCCGCGACGGTCGACCAGCGCGACCACGTCGGGCAGGCCCTCGACCAGCGAGCGCCAGCGGACCTCGCTGGTCCGCAAGGCCTCGTAGAGCTGGGCGTTCTCGATCGCGCTGGCCGCTTGGGCCATCAGCACGCGCAGGATCTCGAGTCGATCGCCGGTGAAGCTGCCGGTGCTCAGTCGGTTCTCGAGGTAGAGCAGGCCGACGAGGCGGCTGTGCTTGACGATCGCCAAGCACAAGACCGAGCGGACTTGGCCCGCGCGGACATAGTTGTCGGAGGTGAAGCGCAGGTCGGCGCGGGCGTCGTCGATCACGAGCGCCTCGCGGGTCCGCTCGACCCAGTGGATCAGCGAGACCGGGACCCGCTCGCTGGCCTGCTCGAGCGGCAGTGGTTGGTGCAGGAAGCTGTGCGAGACGCCCTCGGCCGAGACCACGGCCGCGAGCCCGAGCCCGCGCCGGATCGGCAGGATCAACGCGCCCCGCTCCGCGCCGGCGTTCTCGAGCGCGCTGGCCAGCACGCGATCGACGACCTCTTCGAGCCGGATGTCCTCGGCGATCGCCTGCGAGGTCTTGAGCAAGGTCGCGGTGTCGAGCGCCCGGCTGCTGGTCGAAGTGCTGGTGCCCTCGTGGCTCGAGGCATCCCCACGCTCGCGCGGGCTTCGCTTGTCCTCGCGCAGCTCCGGCCAGCGGCGCTCGAGCGCCGCGACCTTGGCGAAGGCGCCCCAGTGGTGCCAGCGATCCCGAGCCTCGCGAAGCGGACCGACCGCGAGATCGTCGAGCCCGGACTCGCGGCAGAGCGCGGCGATCCGCTCGAGCGCGAGCGCCTCGAACAGGATGCCGCGCTGGACCGCGGCCTGCCGCCGCGCCCGGCTGAGCAGCTCGAGCGCCTGGCGAAGGTCGCCCTCGATCACCGCGATCTCGGCGGCCAAGAGGTTGGCGCGGTGTTCGAAGTTGGCCAGGCTCTGCTTGGACCACTGACGAAGCCGGCGCTCCTCGTGGCGCAGCCGGGCGAGCGCGGACGGCCGCGCGTGCTCGGCCATGTTCGGGTACTCCGCCGCCAGCGCGAGCCCGTGCAGGGTCACGCAGACCTGGACTTGCCACGACCCGACCAGGTTGCGCTCGAGCTGGTCGGCGTTGGCTGCGAGGATCTCGAGCGCCTCGCGGCGGCGATCGAAGATGAACAAGATCAACGCGGTGAAGAGCGCCGCGTCATGCTGACGGCGTGAGCTCGGGTTGACGCCGCTCGGGTCGGCGACGCCAGGGCCGAGCGGGTCGAGGTCGTGGACGAGCGGCTCCTCGCGGGCGAGCCGGGCGCAAAAGCGCTGGACCAAGCCCAAGCCGCCGACCGAGTCGTGGAGGTGCCAGCGCTGCAACCAGCGCTGGCCTGCGTCGATCTGCTGCTCGACGAGGCGCAGGTGGGCGCCCGCGAGCAGCTCGAGCGAGACTTGCAGGCCCAGCGAGTAGGTCGCGAATTCGAGGTCGCCGGCCTCGAGCGCGAGCGCGGTCGCCCGGCGCACGGACGGGATGACCTCACGGTGCGGCTCGAGCCAGATCCGTCCGACCGCCGCGACCACGGCGACCCGCTGGCGGGGACAGGTCTGGCCCTCGCGCTCGGCCATCGCCTCGCCGAACTCGCAGACCGCACGGCCGAGCTCGTGTTGCTCGAGGCTGGCGGCCAAGAGCAGCCCAGCCTCGACCAAGACCAAGGGGACGACGGGGTGGCGACCGTGGGTCAAGAAGGTCGTCAGCTGGCGCTCGACCAAGATCACGAACAGGCCGCTGTCGGTGCTGAACACCGTGGCCGAGAGCGCGGCGAGCAGCTCCATGATCGTGCGATCGGTGGGCCGCTTGGCCCAGGGCCGCTCGGCGAGCTGGCCGAGATCGATCCCGCGCAAGGCCGAGCCCATGCGGACCAGGGCGAGGCCGATCGCGAGGTTGCTCGGCTCGCGGGGGATCGCCACGCCGAGCCCACGCAGCGAGCTCAGCCCGAACTCGAGCGCGTCGTCGTAGCGGCCAGCGACCGTCAGCATCTCGTAGCGCTTGACCAACACGCGGCCGTGATCGCTCTCGGCCAAGGGCCGGGCCAACAAGGCGACGAAGGCTTCGTCGCCTCGCTCGGACTCGCCGCTCAACACCAGCGCTTGGGCCAAGCCGAGCTCGAGCGAGAGCGCGAGCGAGTAGCCGACCTCGCCGACGCCTGGGAAGGGCATGATCTGCTCGCGCAGCGCGGCCCCGACCTCGAGGTATTGGACCGCGAGGTGGGCGGCCGCCGAGTCGAGCGCCTTGTAGCCGGCGAGCCCGTTGAGCTCGGCCAGCTCGTAGGCGAGCTCCCCGACCTCGACCTGGGCGACCGCGGCTCGGCGATCCAGGCGTGGACCGACCGTCGGCGCGAGCGGCAACAAGCCGTAGCCGCGGTCGAGGTGATCGACGAGGTCGAAGATGTGCTCGCCGAGATCGCCGAGCCCGAGGTGCGAGAGCCGGAGCTGACCGACGGCGAGATGCAGGTCGCGCAAGCGATCGTCACCGAGCGCGAGGTAGGCGGCCTCGCGGATCCGCGAGTGGCTGAACGCGTACTGGCGGGGGCTGGTCGTGGCCAGGAGCCCCTCTTCGACCAGGACATAGAGGCCCTCGGCGACCAGCTCGGCGCCCGCCAGCTCCTCGAGCAGCTGGACCTCGAAGCGCTCGCCGAGCACGGCTGCCATGGTCACGAGCTCGCGCGGCCGCGCGGTCAGGCGGTCGAGCTTGGCGGTCATCATCTCGAGGCTGTCCTCGGGGATGCCCGCGCTCTCGATCGTCGCCGGATCCCAAGCCCAGCCGTCGGCGCTCGGCCAGAGCAAGCCGAGATCGGCCAAGTGGACGAGCAGCTGGCGGATCAGCATCGGCGAGCCGCTCGATCGCCGGACCAGCAGATCGACCAAGCTGTCGACGTGCTGGTCGCTGCGCGCGGTCGCGTCGATGACCATCGCCGCGATGTCGGCCCGCGTCAGCGGCCCGAGGTCGACCAGCTCGAGGTCGTACTCGGCCTCGTGGAGGCGGGCGAAGAGGTTGACGATCGGCAGCTCGGGCGCGGTCGCGCCCAGGGTGCCGACCACGAGCAAGGCCAAGTTGGACTCGGCCAAGACCGCCTCGAGCAGCTCGCAGCTGCCGGGGTCGGCCCACTGCAGATCGTCGATCGCCAGGACCAAGGGATGCTCGGGTCGGGCGACGGCCGCGAGCAAGCGAACGAAGGTCAGCAGCACGCGGTGGCGAACCTCGGCGACGCCGTGCTCGGCCGCGCTCGGCTCGGTCCCGAGGATCGCCTCGAACTTCGGGACCAGCCGGGTCAGCACGCGGGTCAGACCGCCGAGCTGCTCGTGCAGCAGCGCCTGCCAGCGAGCCAGCCGCTCGTCGCTCTCGGTCAGGAGCTGATCGGCGAGCTCCGCGAACGCCCCGACGATGCCGGTGAAGGGCTGCTCGACGCCGTCGCGTTCGAAGCGACCGCGCGCGAAGTAGCCGCGCCGACCGAGCACCGGCTCGACCAACTGCTCGAGCAGCGCGGTCTTGCCGATCCCCGAGGGCCCGCTGATCACGACCAAGCGGGTCGCCCCGGCCGCGGCCTTGCGGAACTCTCGGATCAGCTGGTCCGACTCGCGCGTCCGACCGTAGAGCCGATGCGGCAGCTGCAAGGTGCTCGGGACGTCGTGACGCGCGAGCACGAAGCCGTCGAGCGTCTCGCCCTGATCGAGCGCGAGCTGAAGCGCGACCAAGTCCTCGTGCAGGCCCGCCGCCGACTGGTAGCGACGCTCGGGCGCCTTCTCGAGCAGCTTCATGACCAAGGCCGAGAGCGCGGCCGAGAGCTCGGGCCGCAGCCACTGCGGCGACTCGGGCCGACGCGCGAGGTGGGCATGGATCAGCTCGAGCGGGGTCTCGGCTTCGAAGGGCCGACGCCCCGTCAGCAGCTCGTAAAAGGTCACGCCGAGCGAGTAGAGGTCGCTGCGAAAGTCGACCTCGCGCCCGGTCCGACCGGTCTGCTCGGGCGAGACATAAGGCAGCGTGCCTTCGACGACCTTGGGATCGTGGATCCGCGCCCGCTCGCTCTCGAGCAGGACCGAGATCCCGAAGTCGGCGATCGCGACCTGCTTGCTGATCGGCTCGATCAGCAGGTTGGTCGGCTTGAGATCGCGATGGATGACCCGCTGGGCATGGACGTCGCGCAGCACGTGGGTGATCTGCAGCGCGATCAAGAAGAACTCGTCGACCGGGAGCGGCTGGCGCTTGGCGCAGTACTCCTCGAGGTTGACGCCCTCGTACCAGTCGAGGATCAGGACCAGCTGGTTGCCGGCGCGCTCGAGCGCGAGCGCCCGGACCACGCCCTCGACCTCGAGCCCGTGGATCAGCCGAAACTCGTGTTGAACCCGGGCCTCGAGCCCCTCGTTGGCCTCGAGGTCGTAGACCTTGGCGACGACCTTGCGCTGATCGTGCTCGCGAATCGCCTCGTACACCTCGGTCGAGCCCGAGGCGCGCAGCAGTCGAGTCGTTCGATAGCCGTCGAGCGTGATCTGCAAGGTCCCCGTCCGAGCCTGCGGCCTGCTTGTGCGGCCCGCGTCGGCGGCCCGCCCCTGCGACGATACACGTCTGCTCGTCGCATCGGGGGCCTGGCGTGCGAGCTCGCGCGAGCGCGCGAGCTGCGGGGCACTCCCGGACAGCGTCGCCGACCGGCTATCTTCTGCCAGTGCCGCCCGCCGAGCTCTCGGATCCGCGCCTCGCCCCCGCTCGTGACACTCACGCGCCCCCACGCCCAGGGCTGGTCTCGCTCGTCGGCGGCGGACCCTGGGACCCGGAGCTGCTGACCCTCGCGGGCCGCGATCGACTCGAGCGGGCCGACGTGGTCGTCGTCGACTACCTCGTCAACCCGGCCTTGCTCTTGCACTGCCCTGCGCACGCACGGATCGTTCAGCGGCTCGAAGGTCCCCACGCCGACCTTCGCCTCGACCAGGCCCGGATCAACGCGCTGCTGGTCGAGCACGCCCAACAGGGTCTGCGCGTGGTCCGGCTCAAGGGCGGCGACCCGATGATGTTCGGCCGCGGTGCCGAGGAGGCCAGCTACCTGCGCGCGCACGGGGTCGAGTTCGAGTTCGTCCCGGGGGTGTCCTCGCCGATCGCCGCGCCCGAGGCCGCCGGGATCCCGATCACCCACCGCGATCACACGCCCTCGGTCAGCTTCGTGTCGGGCTGGGAGGCCTACGACAAGAGCGGCTTGGCGGTGGCGTGGAAACACCTGGCCCTGAGCGCCGGCACGCTGGTCTTGATGATGTCGGTCCGCAACGCGGCGACCAACGCCGCCAAGCTGATCGACGCAGGCCGCGATCCCGCGACCCCGACCGCGCTGGTTCGCTGGGGCACCCGCGGGATCCAGCGGACCTTGGTCGGGACCTTGGCCGACATCGGCGAGCGGATCGCCGCGGCCGACCTGCGCTCGCCCGCGATCATGGTCGTCGGCGACGTCGTGAACCTGCGCGAGCAGATCGCTTGGCTCGAGCGCCGGCCGCTCTTTGGCCAGCGGATCGTCATGACCCGCGCGGCCGACTCGTCGGCGACGCTGGCTCGACGCATCGGCGCGGCCGGGGCCGACGTGGCGGTCGTGCCCTGCCTCGAATTCGGACCCGCGCCACTCGACCAACGTGATGCGCTCGACCGGATCCTCGCCGATCTCTCGGGCCACGCGGGCGTGATCGTGTCGAGCCCACGCGGCGCTCGGGCCCTGCTCGAGGGCCTGGCCCGGATCGATCGCGACGTCCGGGCGCTGGTCGGTCGGGTCGTGGTCGCGATCGGATCCGCGACCGCCCAAGCCTGCATCGCCGGCGGGCTGCGGCCCGACTGGGTGCCCACGCAGGCCAGCTCCGAGGGCTTGATCGAGGCGCTGCGCGAGCGCGGGCTGCTCGGCCAACGCTGGCTGCAAGTCCGCGCCGACGAAGGCCGCGACCTGCTCGGTCAGGCGATCGCGGCGGCCGGAGGCTCACTCGATCTGGTCGTCGGCTACGCGACCACGCGCCCACGCGTGCCCGAGCTGCTGCTCGACTCTCTGCGACCTCGGGGCGAGGGGGCCGAGCGCGGCGAGGGCTTCGACGCGATCGTGTTCGCGAGCGGTCGCACGGCCAAGCACTTCTTGCTCACGCTCGGCGAGCGCTTCGGCGAGCCCGACGTGCGCGCCTGGCTGGCCGCGGCCAAGGTGTTGACGATCGGCCCGGTCACCGCCAAGGCGCTCGCCGATCTCGGCGTGCGCGTCGACGCGATCGCCGAGATCCCCAGCGACGAGGGCATCGAGCAGGCGCTGCTCGAGCTGCTCGCGCGGCCGGCTTGAATTCACGCGCTGGAGATCAGGCTCCGTCCTGACGAATGGCGTTGTTTCCTGGCGGAAACGACCGTCCATTCGTCGTGGCAGTCGCAGAAATTTGCGTGACGCTCGCAAGCGCATAGAGTCGCGCTCCGAGATGTACAAATGCACAAACTGCAAGAAATTCGCCAGCATTGGCCCAGGGAGGTGCTGGAAATGCGGCGCCGTGTTGAAAGGCGATGACGGCGACGACAGCGACGTCGTCACCACGACCCGCGGGCCCACGCCCCCCTCGAACCGCATCACCCTGAGGCTTCGCACCCGAAACATCCTCTTCGTGGGCGCGATCGATGGGTGCCCGGAGATCGAGTTTTGCAAGCACCTGACATGGCCCTATTTCAACATCCACATCACCTCTTACAAATCAGCCCCCAAAGATCTCTGCCAACTCCACGATCGCGCGACCCCTCATGGGATCATTCAGATCAATGAAAATGTCAATGCAACCGATCTAATCAGCAGCTACCCCAATCTGAGGTTCGACGCGGTCGTCTGGATTGGCCCGACCAACGATGACGACCTTCCCAGGACCCCCCAACTGGTCGACCTCTTCGTGCGCAGCGCGGGGCGGGTCCTGTTCCCGGGTGGCGGACCCAGACCCAACACAGCAGCACACGCCGGCAGTTCGACAATCGCATCGATCATCTCATCGCATTCCAGTTTCGCTTCATCGCTGGACAGGCACTCATTCTGCCCACATCGCAGAACACCGGGCCCTTCCTCACGATCTTGAGCACGATCATGTCCGATCGCTCGCTCATGTGGACAGAGATCGCGCAATCCAAGAAGAAGAACCCCCGGGACACGAGGCTCGACAAAAAGGGGATCGCCAGGCTCATATTCGAGTATGCCGACACCAAGGACAAGGACAAGAAATAGTCGAAGTTCTACTCGCTGGCCCGAGCCTCGCGCCCGAGCGAGCCGACCAAGCGGGTCCGCATCACCGGCGTCCAACGATTCTCGCGCTCCTCGATGAAGCCGAGCCGCGCGAGCACCCCGAGCAACTTCGCGACCGCCTCGGGCCGTGCGCGAGCGAAGAGCCCGGCCAGCTCCTTGGGGTGCAGGGCATGGTCGGCCCGAGCGAGCGCGCGCGAGATCGCTTGCAGCCGCGCGAGCGGATCGCGAGGCCAGGCCAGCCGCTCGACCGCTTGTGCAGGCTCGGGCGACTCGGGCAACTCGACCGACTCGACCATGCGCAGCTCGGCGTGCTTCGGCGGGCTCGACTCGAGCCCGGCCAGCTCGGGCCGCAGCCAGCGGACCCGACCGGCTCGCTCCTCGTCGCGGCGCTCATGGTTGAGCCGTAGCAGATCGACGAGCAGCGTCGCGTCGTCGGTCCGGCGGCCGCACGAGTCCCACACCCAAGGCAGCCCATAGGCCTCGGCGACGAAGTTGTCGAGCCGCTCGTGGAGGTCGACCAGCGCGCCGAGCCGGGCCTCGACGACCTCGCGCGACTCGTGCAGCTCGAGCACGCGGCCTTGCAGCTTGGCCAAGGTCTGGCGGGGATCCTCGGCGCGCAGGCGTCGTCGCTCGACGTCGATCGCGTCGGCCAGCGCGGCGATCCGAACGCGCAGCTCGGGCGTGGGATCGGGGAAGGGAAAGGTCGAGAAGCACTGCGTGCTGTTGTAGCGAGGATCGTTGCCGACCCCTTGCCGCCCGCCCTTGGCCAGCGCCCAGGTCCGGTGAAAGATCGAGAGCAGCACGCCGAGCACGAAGGGATCGTCGCTGGCGATCGCGTAGAGCTGGTGGTCGGGCACGGTCGCGACCGAGACCCGTTCGAAGGTCCGTGTCCGCGCGGTCTCGTTGGTCACGATGAAGTCGTCGAGCCCGCGCAAAGCCGCGCGCAGGCGCCCGCGGGGCTCGCCAAACACCCACCAGCGATCGCGGTAGGTGGCTCGGGCGTTGCGCTGGCGTTCGGGCCGAACCCGGGCGCTCAACCAGGCATGGAGGCGTGGATGCGCCGCGGCCAGCTCGGCCTCGCTCAGCCCGAAGGCGTCG
Source organism: Nannocystaceae bacterium (assembly GCA_035904925.1). Taxonomy (GTDB): domain Bacteria; phylum Myxococcota_A; class Polyangia; order Nannocystales; family Nannocystaceae; genus Plesiocystis. Next base: position 1,093 of record JAMHUH010000098.1, on the reverse strand, counting down.
ATCACATACTCGCTCCGGCGCGCGTGCAAGAACTCGCGACCGCCCAGGTAAGGCCGGATCACCCCGGGCAGATCGTCGAGCGAGTAGCCGAGCGCCTCGACCTGATCGGCGGCGAGGATGAAGCCGTCCTTGCCGACCAGGTTCATGCCTTGAAAGCACACGCCCTCGTTGGCGCGCAGGGCCGCCGTCGACTCGAGATCGAGCGCCGCCTGGAGATCCGCGTGGATCGTCTCGACCCGCGTGAACTCGACCTGCTCGTGCGTGCTCGCGCCCGCCCCCGCGTCGGCGAGCTCGAGCACTCGACCGAGCCGCGCCGGTGGATCGTCGGGCCGACATTGCTCGACCACGACCATCGAGATTCGGACCTGCGCGCCGCGATCGATCCACGGGTGATCGGGGATCGCCCAGGCCAAGCGCAGCGGCGGATCCCCATCGAGCGCCGCGCGAACCACCGGACGATTCTGGATCTGCCGCACGCTGTTGGTCGTGATCAGCCCCATCCTCCGGCACTCGCCGCGCGCGACCGCCTGCGCGGCCCGATGCCACCAGATCATGACCAGGTCGACCGTGCGCGGGACCTCGGGGTAGGCCTTGCGCAGACGATCGACGTAGCGGCTGCCCAGGGCCTCGCGCATCTGCTTGTTGCCGACGTAGGGCGGGTTGCCGACGATGTAGTCGGCCTTGGGCCACTCGGGCGGGCGGCCCTGCTCGTCGACGACCGCGTCGCCAACTCGGATCGATCGCTGGCAGGCCGCGAGCGCGCCGATCACCTTGGCTCGGCGGCCGCGTTCGTGATCGCCGATCGGGCCGATCCCGGTCCGCTCGAGCCAGATCTGCACGTGACCGATGAAGAGCACGAGCTGGGCGATCTCGGCCGCCCAGGCGTTCTTCTCGAGCCCGATGAAGCGCGCGGGCGTGACCGCGAGCGACTCCTCGATGATCTGCTGCTCGCCGAAGAGCTGACCGATCAAGGCCCGGTACTCGTGGTCGATCGCGGCGACCCGTTGGTAGGCGACGGTCAAGAAATTGCCGGTGCCGCAGGCCGGATCGAGCACCCGCAGCTGGACGAGCTGCTCGTGAAAGGGCACCAGCG
>JAMHUH010000097.1:0-17798 GCA_035904925.1 Nannocystaceae bacterium | reverse complement strand
ATGCCGGCGGCACGAACCTTCTGGCGCCGGTTCTTGGCCTCGGTGAAGCTCGGGATGCGGATCTTGGTCGACATGATGCGGGCTCCGATGGTCACTCGGCGGGGGCTTGCTCGGGCTCGCGGACGCCGGGACGGGCGACCACGCGGGCGCGATGGATCATGCCCTCGCGCTGGAAGAACTCGATGGCCTCGGTGATCGCCGTGCGCATGCTGGTCGGCTGGTAGCCGAGCTCGCGGACCGACTTGCTGAAGTCGACCCGGCGGCGCATCTCGAGCACCGCGATCGATCCGGGCGTGAGTCGCTGCGAGGCCTTGGGGAAGAAGCGGGCGAGCGTGCCCGAGTAGAGCGCCGCGACCATGCGGACCGGCTCGCGCGGCAGCTCGATCAGCTCGCGCTCGACCCCAGCGACCTCGCGGACGGTGTCGAAGAGCTCGCGCAGCGACAAGAACTCGGTCGCGAACAGGTACTTTTGACCTTTGCGGCCGTACTCCATCGCGAGCAGGTGGCCGCTGGCGATGTCGTGGGCGCGGATCCACATGAACCCGCCGTCGATGTAGACGCGCAGCTTGCCGTTGACGTAGTCGCAGATCGTCCCGCCCATGCGCGAGGGCAGGTAGTCCCAAGGCCCGATGCAGCCGCAGCTGGTCGCGATCACGGCGTCGAGCCCGTCGGCGACCGCCTCGAGCACCTGATGCTCGGCCAGCGCCTTGGTGTGCGCGTAGGGCATGGTGTTGCCGAAGGGATAGAAGGGCAGGGTCTCGTCGCTCGGCTGGCTGGGATCGTCGAGGTCGAAGCCCGTGGCCGAGAAGGAGCCGGTCAGGACCATCCGGCCGACGCCGTTGGCCAAGCAGGCGCGCGCGACGTTGCGGGTCCCGATCACGTTGATGCCGTAGAGGCTGTGCTCCTCTTCGGGCGTCGCGCTGGCGGTCGAGATCTTGGCCGCGACATGAAAGACCCGAGCGATGCCCTCGGTCGCGCGCAGCATCGCGTCGGCGTCGCGGATGTCACCTTCGAAGCGCTCGATCTCGACGCCGTCGATGCTGCGCAGGCCGTCGAGGCCGCGGTTGTTGGCCTGCGGGTGGACGAGCGCTCGAACCTCGTGGCCAGCCTCGAGCAGGTGCCGGACGATGTTGCTGCCGACGTGGCCGCTCGCGCCCGTGACCAAGACCTTGCCGTTTGGGATCCTGGCGGACGGATTGCGAGCGGTGGTGGTCGAGTCGGTCATGCGAGCGAGCCGTGGCTACCACGCGGGCGCGGAGGGTATGAGTGCTGCGCCGCACATTTGTGAGCGCCACGCGGGCGCCCGCAGCATCAGCGCGCGAGGCTCCGCGAGCCGGCTCACGCAGCGTGACCCGTTGAAGGAAGCGCTCAGCCCTCGGGGTTGGGGTTGATCTTCGCGAGACGCAGCCCGCCCGGATAGGCGTAGGAGGTCACCGGCGTGTAGCCGACCTGGATCACGCCAAAGGGGTCGTCGCTCTCGGCCAAGTGGGCGCCCTGGTTGATCGACCAATCCGCGACTTCGAATTGCCCGACCGCGTAGTAGCCGGTCACGAGCACGCCATCGACGAGCACGTCGGCGCCGCCTTGGGGGCGCGTGATCTGGACGTAGTTCTGGTCGTAGCCGGTCCCGGTCACGAACACGTAGCGAGGCAGGAATTGCTCGGTCGGGACCATCTGGTACGAGGCCGGATCGCCGGTCCCGGCCCCGCCGTCTTGGCCCTCGAGGTATTGGACCGGCAAGAAGGGCCCGTCGGCGCTGACCATGAAGCTCTGCTGGGTCGAGAACTCGATGAACTGGCCGCGATCGAGCACGGCCGGCGTGCCGGGCTGGGGCGGGTTGGTGGTGATCGTCAGCGCGTCGGCGCCCGAGTAGATCCGCCACCAGTAGTCCTCGCTGCCGCGCTGCGGGGCGTGGGCGGCGACGTACTGCTCGCCCCAGTACTCGAGCGGCAGCATCAGCTCTTCGATGTGATCGCAGTAGGTGACGTTGGCCGGGATGTTGACGCAGGGGACCGCGCCGACGACCCAGGCTGGCTCGCTGGTCGAGATGATCGTGCCCGAGACGTCGCTGGTCGAGGTCACCTGCAGCATGTCGTAGGCGTCGATCATGACCATCGCGCTGGCGAAGCCCGCGACCGCGGGCACGCCCGCACCCGCTGCGGTCGCGTTGCGGGGCTCCCAGGTCACGCTGGTCCCGTCATGGACGCCGACGACGTTGAAGTAGGAGTAGTCGTTGCCGATGTTGGTCGACCAGGCCGCGACGATGTAGTTCTGGCCGAGCGCGTGATCGGGGATCAACATCGACGAGTCGTTGTGGGCTTGAGCCGAGATCGGCGAGTGCTGGTAGGCGACGACCGGGCGATCGCTCTCGACCCGATAGGCCCCGCCGTCGCGCAAGACCGAGACGTCGCCCGGCTGGCCGGGCATGTTGAGCACGAACTCCGAGGTCCCGCCGGGCGCGACCATGACCGCGCCGCCGACCGCCTGCTCGCCGCCGCCCGGCGTGCCGAAGTAGAGCTGGAGCGTGGCTGGGTTGTCGGGCGAGACGTTGCCGACGACCAGCGAGGTCGGCTCCTCGATGAAGTTCTGCATCTTGTTGGCGTGGAAGGAGCAGCCGACGGTGCTCTCGATCATCAGGGCCTGATCACAGGTCTCCGGGATCGTCGGCAGGACCGGGCCGCCGCCCGAGTCGGGGATGAAGGGCAGATCGAACTTCACGCCATCGTCGCTCGAGTCGCTGCTGCTGGCGTCGGGGTCCGTCGTGGCGGTCGAGTCGGAGTCGGAGCCCGTGTCGCCGACGCTGCTGTTGGTCTCGTCGCTCGAGCTCGTGCCCACGCTGGTCTCGATGCCGGAGCTCTCGCCGACCTCGTCGTTGCCTTTGCCATCACCGCCGCAGGCGGCGATCAGGCAGAACGACAAGGGGAGCGAAATCAACGAAGCCGAGCGCGACATCGCGCGATGCTACCCGAATCAGAACCCGTTGAGCGCGTCGACGACCGCGAGCAGATCACCGCGATCGTAGAAGTCGACCGCGACGAAGTTCGGCGGGTGATCCCAGGTCGTCCAGCACTCTTGCGCACGGGCGAGCAAGAAGTCGTAGGCGTTGACGATGTCGGCGCCGTCGGCCGAGGGCAGGCCGAGCTGGTTGCTGACCCAGTGGTTGAGCAAGAACAGATCGTTGTCGGGCGAGCCGCGGTTGAGGTCGCAAGACATGTCGGCCGGGTCCATCTCGCCGTAGTGCGTGTCCCAGGCCAGGTCCCAGACGTGCTGATGCCAGGCTGGCGGCGGTCCGCCTTGCTCGACCGTGACCAGCAAGCGGGTGTCGGCCGCGACCAGCTCGCCGAGCGTCGGCCAAGCCTCGCCGACCGGGTGGGCATAGGTCAGCGTGTCGGCGCCGGTGGCCGCGTAGTCGAGCGCGAGGTCGCTGGCCGCGACGTCGTCCTGATAGATGATGGCGATCAGCTCGCCCGGGTTCGCGACCAGGAAGTCGACGATCGTCTGCAAGGTGTCGAGATGCGAGATCGAGCCGAGGTTGCAGGGCCCGTGGCAGAGCACGATCGAATTGTCGTCGGCGTAGTAGGTGTCGATCAGCAAGAGCCGGACGCCGTCGGCGAGCTGGGTCGGGATCGCGTGGGCCTGGTTGGTGTTGAACTGGCTGAACCCGTCCTCGCTGCTGGCGTGGCTGTTGTGGGTGCCGGCGAACACGACCTCGTCGAGCGGGCGATCGCAGAGCTCGGCGTGGCCATTGCAGACCAGCGCTGGCTCGCCGGTCTCGCTCGAGTCGCTCTCGGAGCTGGTCTCGCTCGTCGAGCTGGTCGAGCTCGAGTCGCTGGAGCTCGAGTCGCTCTCGCTCGTGCCGACCTCGTCCTCGCTCGCGAGGGGTCGATCCTCGGCGCAAGCGAGCGTGGTCAGGACCAGCAGGGCAGGGGCGGCACGCGAGCTCATGCCGACCAGGCTATCAGCGTGGTCGACGAGGCGCGCGGCGACGAACGAGGCCGAGCAGAGCGAGCAGCGCGAGTCCGAGCGCGCCGCCGGGCGCCGAGCGGCCCTCGGGCGATTCGGCGGTGCAGCCACAGCCGCGGCCATCCGGGATCCACAGGGTCTCGTCGCCGGTCTCGCCCTCGCCGGTGTCGGTCCCGGTGTCGGCGGGCTCGCTCTCGAGGATGCAGTCCGCGCTGCAGCCGTCGCCCTCGAGCGTGTTGCCGTCGTCGCACTGCTCGCCGCTCTCGACCAGGCCGTCGCCGCACTGGGCCGAGATCGCGCCGTGGCCGACGATGCAGACCTCGTCGATGTTCCAGCCGCCGAACTCGAGCCCGAAGTCGCTGTTGAGGGTGAAGCGGACCTGGACCGCGCCCATCGCGACTTGGTCGCTGAGCTCGACGTCGTGGAAGCGCCACTCGCGATCGCGGTGGTGCGTGGTCGCGTATTCGTCCGGGCTCGTGAAGTTCTCCCAGACCGGGAAGCCGTTGGCGACGATCCGAGCTTGATCGAAGAAGCCGTCCTCGACGTTGAGCCAGCGGCGATACTGAAGCCGGACGTGCTCCCACTCGCCGACGTCGATCACCGGCGTGAGCAGGGAGGCCGCCGTACCTGGCGAGTAGGTGCCGGGCTGCCCGAGCGTGGTGCCGGCCACCTTGGTGCCGGCGAAGGTGGCGTCGGGATCGCCGCTGGCTCCGACCGGGACGCCGAACTCGAACCCGTTGTTGGTCCAGCCCTCGGCCTGCGCGGCTTCGAAGCCCGAGCACCAGATCTCGGTCGCCTCGCCGATGAAGTGCTCGTACCAGGGATCGGCGGCGTTGTCGGGCCGCTGACCGATCGTGCCGTTGCCCCAGTCGAGCACGACTTGGTACTGCACGACCGAGAAGTCGGCCTGGGCCGGGATCGTCGCCCGCCAGAGCCCCTGCGCGTCGACCTGCATCGACAGGGTCTGGGTCGGGTTCGGCGGCGCGTTCTTGGCCGCGCGCACCCGCCAGCGGACGCTCGGCTGGACCTCGGTCGGGCAGTCGGGGAACGACTCGCCGACCTCGAGCGCGAGCGCGAGCGCGAAGTCGGGCTGGACCGTGGCGCTCAGCGAGGTCACGCCGAAGGGCGGCTCGAACAAGCCGTGGGCCGCGAACGCGTCGTTGATCGTGCAGCCATCGGGCGTGCCGTTGGCGAGGTTGCCGTCGTCGTCGTTGGCGGCGAGCGCCTCGAGGTACATCGAGGGGATGTCGACCGCGCGGCGGATCGACTCGAACCAAATGTGATCGGTCTTGGCGATCCCGTTGGTGCCTTGCTCGGCCTGCAGCGCGTCGCGCAGATCCCAGAGCGTGCCGCCGATGATCCGGCCTTCGTCGTGGACCTCGCCCTTGTCCTCGGGCCAGTGCCACTCGGACCCTTCCGGATCGAGGTCGCGGATCGGCGTGGTGTCGAAGAAGAAGCCGGGGCCGACCTGGGCGCTGTCGACGATCGTGGCCGAGAGGTAGTCGGAGATGCCCTCGCTCAGCGCCCCGTCGAAGAGCCCGACGCCGGGGATCAACGACTGCGTGTGCACCGAGTGGCCGTACTCGTGATAGACGACGTCGGAGATTCGGGCCGAGTTCTCGCAGCCGCCACCCGACAAGAAGAAGTTGAGCGAGTCGCCGTCGCTGAACGCGTTGCAGACGTCCTCGATGTTGGTCGTGACCGTGAGCTGCTGATCGAGGTAGGCGAAGTCCGGCGCGACGGTCCGGACGCGATCCTTGACGATCCGCGCGTGGATGAAGGCGGCGAGCTGAGCGTCGAGCTGCTCGTCGTTGCCGTCGCCCCAGACCACGATGCTGTCGGGTCCGACCACGCTCTCGAGCGCCGCGCCCGGGGCCGCGTCGCTGAGCACCTTCACCAAGGGGCCGCTGACGCCGAAGCTGGCCGCGCTGTTGGGGGCCGCGACCGTGAAGTCGCCGAGGCCGTCGGTCACCTGGCTCTCGCCGGCGACTTGGACCTGCGCGCTGCGGGCCACGAAGAGCCCGCGCTCGCCGATCGGGGTCCGCTGCGGGACCTCGAACTGCAAGTTGGCCCACATCAAGCTCGAGCGACGCGCGACCGGGTCGCCCGTGGCGGCGTCGACGAAGACCTGCCAGCGCCCGACCGGCTGCGTCAGCGCGACCTCGATCTCGATCACCTCGATCAGCTCGATCGCACCGCTCGCGTGGACCAGCGGGAGGATCTGGATCTGGCTCGGGCTGGCATGACTCGAGCCGCTTGGGCTCGAGGTCAGGTCGATGCGGCCCTGGGCGAAGTCGTTGGCGATCCACTCGCGCGCGCTCGCTCGAGCGCGCTCGGGCGCGACGCTGCTCGTTCGAGCGACGAGCTGGGGGCGCGGGACCAGCTGCGAGCGGACGAGGGTCAGGTGATCGGCGTTGAAGCGGAAGCTGATCTGCCCGCCGATCACCGGCACGCCCGCGAGGGTCTGGGCGAAGCCGAGGGTTCGAGCGCCGCGGCCTCGCGGATCGTGCTCGTCGGCGACCAAGACCAGATCGTTGGGGTCGATCCCAGGCGCGAGCAGCTCGGCGTGGTGCTCGAGCAGCGCACGCGCGAAGCGTTGGGCCTGCTCGGGCGAGCCGCTGGCGTCGGGGACCACGAGGCCATGCGGGATCAGGGTGTCGAGCGCTCCCGTGTCGCGATCGAAGCGGGCCCAGACCGGTCCGATCTCGGCCTCGAGCTGGTCGAGCGCGCGCGAACGAAGGCCCGTCGGCGGTGCGTCCCAGGAGCCCGTCCGGCTGCTCCGGAGCACGCGCGGTTGGCCGAGCTCGAGCGTGTCGCGTCCGCGAAGATGATCGGGCGGCTGGATCGCTTCGGCGTCGAGCGAGGGGAGCAAGGCGAGCGCCGTGGCAGCGAGCGCCAGCGCGACACGGGATCGGTCGTAGCTTCCGAACATGGTAAAGCTGGCAAAAGTGTACCGACGCTGGCGGTGTTTGCCCAGCACTGCATGTCCGGCTCGCGCGGATCTTTTGGGCTACGTGGACCCGAAAACGGGCTGGATCGGCGGCTCGGCGAAGTCGGCGCCGACGTCAGCGCCGGACGTAGTCCTCGGCGATGTCGACGATCGCCTGGAGCGCGCCGTGCAGCTCGAGCTCGCGCGAGGCGACGCGCTGGCGAAACACCCGACGGGCCAACATCCAGACACCCGTGAACCATAGGCCCATGCCGACCGGGATCATCGCCGCGCCACCCACGATCGCGAGCGGGATGATCGACACCAACGAACCCGCGCCCCCGACCCCGCCGAGCAGCCCGCCGAACATGGCGTGGACCAGCTGGTCGAGCTTCTCTTCGATCCGGATCCGCGTGCGACCCGAGCGAGGCACGACGGTCAGCGAGATCGTCCGGGACCAACCAGATCGCGCGCGGCCGTGCACGGGCAGCGCGACCCAGGTCAGCGAGCGGCCGATCAACGAGGCCATGCCCAGCTCGCCGGTGTGGCGACGAACCGCCTCGATCACGTACTCGTAGGCGGGGACCGGGATCTCACCGTCGAGGGTCAGCTCGATCAAGATGGTTCGCGGTCCGCCGATCCATGGGGAGGAGCGATCGCGTCGGGCCTGCCGCATGCACAGCTCGGCGGCGGCTCGGCGGACGTGAACGGGCTCGATCCCGGCCGCGTCGGCGCTCTCGACCAGCTCGCCGAGGCTCATCCGCCGCACGTCGCTGGCTTGGCGCTGCAGGTCGGCGGCGCGCTCGAGGATCTGGACGGCCTCGGTCTCCTGGAAGCGATGCTCGTGGCGGCGGACCGGAGAATTCGGCATGCGTCGTCGACCTCTTCGCTCGTCGGACTACCCGCCCTCCGAGGCTCGGCCCGCTGCAACGCGGGGGAACACCAGCTCGATCTCCAGGCGAACGCGATCTTCGGCCAGCTCCGCGGCCATTCCTTCGTAGTCGATCCCGAACGCCTTGGCGCTGATGTCGAGCAGCGCCGATCCGATGACCTGTTCGGGCCCGACCTCGAGCGTGGCCGGGAAGTCCAGCTTACGCTCGACGCCGTGCAGGTGCATCGTCCCTTGCACGCGATGGGTGCCCTCGCTCTCGTCGGCGAGCGGCTCGATGCTGGTCGCGGTGAAGGTCGCCGTGGGGAATTTGGCCACGTCGAAGAAGTCGGCGCTCTTGAGGTGCTCGGTCAGCCCGTGTTGATCGGCGGAGACCGAGCCGGTTCGCACGATGATCTCGAGCGCGACCGGCCGGCCTTCGTCCAGCGTCAAGCTGGCCTCGAAGCGAGCGAAGTGACCGATGTGGCCGATCGTCGCGCGCGCGACCGCGAAGCCGACCTCGCTGCGCTCTCGGTCGGCGCTCAGCAATTCCTGGCCCGCCAACGGCTCCGCAGGGGGCGCCTGCTCGACCGCTTCGCTCGAGTCGTTGGTCGCGGCGGGCGTCGGCTCGAGCGCCGCGTCGGCCTGGTTGCTGGTCTCGCTGCGGGGCGGCTCGTCGGGCTCCGCCGCGCCCGGGGTCTCGTTGGGCGCCTTGGGGCAGCCGAGCGCGAGAGTCGCGAGGAGGGCGAGCGAGAGCGAAGATCGGCGCGGCATCCCGCCGACTCTATCGCCGCGCGAGCGCGAGCGGGCGGCCAGGAAAAACTTTCGTTCGCTGTCCAATCCGTCCGCGCGACCGGGCTCAGTCCGGCGTCGCGTGGGCCTCGTAGCGGTTGAGGTCGAAGCGACCCGATCGGAGCGGATCGGAGGTGTCGAACTCGTGCTGGAACCAGTCGTAGATGGCCCAGAAGTTCGGGTCGCTGCGATCGATCCCGTACGCGGCGAACTTGGCCCGGTAGGCCTCGCTCTCGTCGTAGTTGGTCAGCATGTCGAAGAAGTCGCCGAGCTGCGAAGCCTCGACGTCGAAGAAGTAGTTGGGATAGGAGCCGATCGTGCCGGGCAGCACGTGCATCGTGTCCTTGGCCGGGTCGAGCCGCTGGCTCTCGAGCAGCATCGAGTTGACGTTGTCGTGCCAGCGGTTGATGACGAGGCTGAACGCGAGGTCGCGGCCCTCGAGCCCGCGGACCCGCAGGTAGATCAAGTTGACGTTCGAGTCGGTGACGTGGCGGATGAAGCCGTGTCCGTTGGCGCCGAGGGCTCGAAGGCCCGCTTCGAGCTCGGCCGCGTTGGTGAAGGTGCTCGGCATCGTGGGCGCCGGCTCGCCGACATGGTGATAGTTGATCGGGTCGAAGCCGACGCTCGGCGCGAGTGGAAAGTGCTCGGCGACCAGGCGCTCGAGCAGCTCGCGCTGCGGGTCGTCGGTCGTGAACGCGACCTTGGACGGACGATCGAAGAGCACGTCGCGGTGATCGATGTGCTCGACCGCCCGGTCGCCGAGGTACCACGAGCGCAAGATCGCCAGCCGCTGCGGCTCGGGCATGAAGTAGAGGAAGTTGAGCTCGGCGTCGGCGCGCAGGAAGTCCATGTAGCGGCGCACGCTGATCTGGTGGCTGACGTTGCCGAACACGTCGAAGCCCGCGACCAGGGCGTAGTAGACCCGCTCGAATTGGGCGAAGTCGCAGACCCAGACCGTCCGCGGCGTGCCCCCGAGCGCGCCGACGTGGAGCGAGGCGTTGTCGAAGTGGCGATAGATGGTCAGCAGCGGGGTGTCGCCCTCGCGCTCGCCCGGCCAGATCGCGTCGATGTCGAGCCCCTCGGGCAGGTTGGTCTCGTAGAGCGCCAGCTTGGCCCGGTAGAAGTCGGCGTAGCGCTTGCGGTAGGCGTTGCCGAGCACGCGGATGATCCGGCCCTTGCTGCCGCGCTCGATCGGCATGCGCAGGTTGTCGGCTTGGCCGAGCAAGAAGTCGGGGTGGGCCAGGACCGGATCGGCGTCCGGATCCATGAACATCACCCAGAAGTGATCCTGGATCACGTTGAGCGCGATCTGGCCTTTGCAGACCGGGCCTTGGATGAAGCTCTGGAGGATGAACTCGGAGTGATCGAGCAAGAACTGGTAGCGGACCCGCGGGGGGATCTGGGCGAACACGACGAAGGGGTTGGCGTCGACCTGCGGCGCGACGTCGATCGCGTGCGGCGGCTCGAGCCAGGGCGTGACGATGAACTGCTCGTGGAGGCGGGCGAGCGCGGCGTCGTCGAGCTCGACGACCATGTGGGTCTTGTGGACGATCGTCGCGTGGATCTTGCGCAGGCGATAGTAGAAGGGCTCGACCCCCGTCGACTCGTAGGGGCGCAGGGTCGGGATCACGTGGATGGGTTGGCCTGGCGGGGTCGTCGAGCGGACCAGCTCGAAGAACTCCGGCTGGGCCGTCGCCTCGGTGCCGGTCTGGGTGCCGAAGCTGAGGTGGGCCAAGAAGAAGTGCTCGTAGATGTAGCGGGCGGTCAGGACGTGCTTGGCATCGGCGGCGTTGAAGAAGCCCTCCCACTCGGCGATCGCGAGGCTCGCCGCCGCCGAGGGCGAGCTCAGCTCGCGCTGCTCGTCGGTGCTCGGGCCCTGGCCGCCGCGGGCCAGCCAGGTCGCGAGCACGTCGTACTCGCTCGGTTCGAGCGCCGGGAAGCCGAAGGGCATGCCCGAGTTGGCGTGGCGGGTCAGGAACTTGCCGAGCTCGCGCGGATCTTCGGCGCAGGTCAGATCCTTGGCTTCGGCTCGATACTCGCCCCGGATGCCCGGAGCGCGGCGCTTGGCGTCGAGCATGTGAAGCATCAGCGAGTCGTTCAGACCCGGGCCCGCGTCGCTCTCACGGACGTCGTGAAACGACTTCGTTCGCCACTGCTCGGTCGACTCGGCGTCGGTGAAGAGTCGGGTCGGGGCTTGGTCGCGCAGCCGCGTGCCGTCGTAGACCCGCAGCTTGCTGCCGCCGCGATCGAGGCCTTCGAAGGAGCCGAGCTGGAGCTGGCAGGGCGAGTTGTAACAGGAGTGGCAGACGACGCAGCGCTTGGCCAAGATCGGCTCGACGTCGGCGAGGTAGGCGATCGGACGCGCGAGCTCGGTGACCTGCACGGGTGGCGGCGCGCGAACGCAGGCCAGGCCGAGCGACCCGAGCACGAGGATGAGGGCGCTCGGCGGACGCATGCCCGACTATCGTTCACATTCGCGATTCGCGTTCACATTCGTGACTCGCGTTCACAATCTCGGCGTGATGGTGATCGCTCCGCGCGAGAAATCGACTCGCCCACGCATCGGCTGCTCGGTTTGTTTGCGCAGATAACGCCGTTCTTTTGTGGCCCAGCGCACTTCGTGCGCTGACAGCACATTTTGCATGCCAATCGCAAAACAAGCGTGTTAGACACTCCGCACCCCATGGGTACCGCACAACAGAGTCTCGTCATCGGTTTGGACATCGGCTCGACCACCGTCAAGGCCGTCGTCATCGATCGGAGCAGCTACGAGATTCTGTGGAGCGACTACCAACGCCACCACACCAAGCAGCCCGAGAAGGTCTTGGAGCTGCTCCGGGCGATCGGCGAGAAGCACGACGTGATCGGCTGCCCGATCTTCGTGACCGGTTCAGGCGCAGGGCCGCTCGGCGAGCCGCTCGGGGCCAAATTCGTGCAAGAGGTCAACGCCGTCAGCCTGGCGGTCGAGCGGCTTCATCCCGACGTTCGCTCGATCATCGAGCTCGGTGGCCAGGACGCCAAGATCATCGTCTACAAGGAAGACCAGCACGGCAACAAGACCGCCAACCCCTCGATGAACGACAAGTGCGCGTCGGGGACGGGCGCGACGATCGACAAGTGCATGGTCAAGGTCGGCGCCGAGCCAGGCTTCGCGACCTCGCTGCACTTCAGCACCCACGCGCTCCACCACGTCGCGGCCAAGTGCGGCGTGTTCGCGGAGACCGACATCGTCAATTTGGTCAAGACCGGCGTGCCCAAGGACGAGGTGCTCAACTCGCTCGCCGACGCGATCGTGCTGCAGAACCTGTCGGTCTTGACCCGCGGCAGCACGCTCAAGGCCAAGGTCATCTTGCTCGGCGGGCCCAACAAGTACCTGCCCTTCTTGCAAGAGTGCTGGCGGCTGCGGATCCCCGAGACCTGGCGCGACCGCGGCTACGAGCCGCCGGCCGGGATCCCGCTCGAGGAGCTGATCTTCGTGCCCGACAACGCCGACCTCTACGCCGCGTTCGGGGCCGCCTGCTACGGCATCAGCCTCGGGGCCGACGACGCCCGCTACATGGGCGTCGATCGCCTGGTCGACTTCATGGCCAACGGTCGCCGCGCCCGGCTCGGGGACAAGGCCGGTCCGCCCTTGGCCGCCAACGAGGCCGAGCGGCTCGCCTTCGTCGACTCCTACAAGATCCCCAAGTTCGCCCCGCCCAAGCTCGGCCCCGGCGACGTGGTCCGCGGCGTGATCGGCCTCGACGGCGGCTCGACCTCGTCGAAGGCCGTGTTCGTGCGCGAGGACGGCGAGATCATCGCGAAGGCCTACCAGCTCTCGAAGGGCAACCCGATCGTCGACGCGCAGGACCTGCTGACCTCGATCCGCGATCAGGTCACCGCTCAGGGCGCGACGATCGAGTGCATCGGCATGGGCGCGACCGGCTACGCCGCCGACGTGCTCGAGGAGGTCGCGCTCGCCGACGTCAACATCGTCGAGACCGTCGCGCACATGATGAGCGCGGTCCACTTCTTCGGCGACGTCGACGTGATCTGCGACATCGGTGGCCAGGACATCAAGGTCCTGTTCATGAAGAACGGCGACATCGCCAACTTCAAGCTGAGCAACTCGTGCAGCGCCGGCAACGGCATGCTCTTGCAGGCGATGGCCGACCAATTCGGCATCGACGTCCGCGACTACGCCGAGACGGCGTTCGGGGCCGCGCTCTCGCCCGTGTTCTCCTACGGCTGCGCGGTCTTCCTCGACACCGACCGGGTCAACTTCCAAAAAGAGGGCTTCCAAAAAGAAGAGCTGCTCGCCGGCCTCGCCCACGTGCTGCCCAAGAACGTCTGGCAGTACGTCGTGCAGATCCCTCGGCTCGCCTCGCTCGGGCGCAAGTTCGTGCTCCAGGGCGGCACCCAGTACAACCTCGCGGCGGTCAAGGCCCAGGTCGACTACATCAAGGAGCGGGTGCCCGACGCCGAGGTCTTCGTCCACCCGCACACTGGCGAGGCGGGGGCGCTCGGGGCCGCGTTCGAGACCCTGCGTCGCTTCCAACGCAGCAACACGACCCGCTTCATCGGCATCGAGGGCGTGCTCGCGCTCGACTACGAGACCCGCAACGACGAGTCGACGACCTGCCACTTCTGCCCGAACGAGTGCAGCCGGACCTTCATCGACACCAAGCGGCCCGACGGCAGCGTGTCGCGCTACATCTCGGGCTTCTCGTGCGAGAAGGGCACGGTCGAGAGCAACGAGGCGATGCTCGAGATCGTCAAGCTGCGCAAGCAGACCGCGGCCGAGTTCCCGAACATGCTGAACTACGAGGCTCGGCTCGCGTTCCAGCACTTCTACGAGCCCGAGCCGCTGCCGGCCTCCGGCACGATGATCGACGACATCGAGGTCCGCGAGGGTCTGCTGCGGATCGATCGTCGCAAGATCCGGCGGCCCTTCGAGCGTAGCCATCGCGACCTGAGCCGGGTCCGCGTCGGCATGCCGCGGATCCTCGGCATGTACAGCGAGGCGCCCTTCTTCCGGACCTACTTCGAAGCGCTCGGCATGCCCAAGCAGAACGTCGTGTTCAGCGACGTGACCGACGAGCCGATGTGGCTCGAGGGCAGCCGCTACGGCTCGGTCGATCCCTGCTTCCCGGCCAAGGCCGCGCAGGCGCACATCCACAACCTGCTCTTCCACAAGCACGACCCGGCCAAGGGCCGCGCGCTCAACTTCATCTACTACCCGCTGCTCAACTACGTCCCCAACTTCGTGACCGACACGATGGACAACGTCGCGTGTCCGATCGTGTCCGGGACCCCGGCGGTGATGAAGGCCGCGTTCACCAAGGAGGTCGACTTCTTCGCCCAGCGCAGCATCGAGTACATCGACGCCGCCGCCAGCCTCGAAGAGCCGAACTACTTGATGCGCAACATGTACGACACCTGGGGCCATCGGCTCGGGATCACCCGCGACGAGAGCGACTTCGCCGTCCGTCAGGGACTCATCGCGCTCAAGGCCTTCAACGACGAGGTCCAAGCCAAGGGTCGGGCGATCCTCGAGACCGTCGAGGCCGAGAACGGCATCGCGATCCTCGTGCTCGCGCGCCCCTACCACTCCGACCCGGGCATGAACCACGGCATCCCCGAGGAGTTCCAGGTGCTCGGCTACCCGATCTTGAGCATCCGCTCGATCCCCAAGACCCGCGAGTACCTCGACCGCTACTTCAAGGACGAGCTCGAGACCAAGAAGATCGGCTCGCCGCTCGAGATCAACCACATCTGGCCCGAGAACTACCAGACCAACAGCACCGCGCGGGTCTGGGCGGCCAACTTCGCCGCGCACCATCCCAACGTCGCCGTCCTCGATCTGTCGAGCTTCAAGTGTGGCAACGACGCGCCGACCTACGGCTTGATCGACAAGATCCTCTCGACCTCGCGCACGCCCTCGGCCGCGCTCCACGACATCGACGCCAACAAGCCTGGCGGCTCGATCAAGATCCGGGTCAAGACCTACGCCCACTCGCTGCGCCTCCACGAGGAGCGGCTCGACGACGTCGCCCGGCGCAAGCTCGAGCTCGAGCTCTCGATCGACCGCAAGCGGCTCGAGCTGCTCGAGGGCAAGCAGCGCCAGCTCGCCGCGATGCACCGACGTGACGAGCGGATCGACACCGCGCTCGATGCCGTCCGCGCCCGCATCCGCTCCTACGAGGTCGCGTTCAAGCCCGAGGCTCCGATCGCCGACCCCAGCCCCAAGCTCGTCCAGATCCGCCGCCGCAGCGCCTCGGATCTCGTCACCGCCTGAAGCTCTCTCCGCACCCTCTCCAGCCAAGACCCACGCCATGAACAGTCCCGTCAAGCACCTCCCGATCCTGAACCAGCCCGAGTTCGACGACATCATGGCCGAGCTCGACGCCTTCGAAGCCGCGGAGCGCTCGCGCCTCGGTCTCGACGAGGAGCCGGTCCAATTCTGGCGCGACGAGATGGTCGACCTGACCATCAAGCAGACCGAGGTGGCCGACACCACCTTGCTGATCGGCGGCCTGCCCAAGCTGGCCGACATCCTGATCCAGTCGGCGCTCAAGCCCTTGGGCTACTCGGTCATGTACCTGCCCGAGCCCGACCACGAGTCGCTTCGCTACGGCAAGGAGTTCGGCAACCGGGCCCAGTGCAACCCGACCTACTACACGGTCGGCAACCTGGTGAAGTTCCTGTGCCAGCTGCGCGACAAGGGCATGACCTCCGAGGAGATCGTCCGCAAGTTCGCGTTCGTCAGCGCCGGCTCCTGCGGTCCGTGCCGCTTCGGCATGTACGTGACCGAGTACCGCAAGGCCCTGCGCGACGCCGGCTTCGACGGCTTCCGCATCATGCTCTTCCAAGAGAAGGGCGGCATCAGCCAGGACGGCGATCAGCCCTCCGAGGCCGGCATCTCGTTCGGGCCCAAGTTCTTCATGCAGCTGGCCAAGGCCGTCTACGCGGCCGACATCATCAACGGCATCGGCTACCGCCTGCGCCCCTACGAGGTCGAAGAGGGCGCGATCAACCGCGTGCTCGAAGAGACCAAGCGGCTGTGCTGCGAGTACCTCGAGGCTCAGCGCCCGATCCTGCTCGCGCTGCTCAAGGCCCGCTCGATGTTCGCCAAGGTCGAGCTCGACCGGACCCAGATCAAGCCCAAGGTCGGCATCGCCGGCGAGTTCTGGGCCCAGATGACCGAGGGCGAGGGCAACTACCGGGTCAAGCAGTTCCTCGAGTCCGAGGGCGCCGAGGTCCGCATCCAGTTCGTGTCCGAGTGGCTGCTCTACAACGTGTGGGAAGAGGGCCGTGACCTCGAGCTGCGCGTCGGCCTGCGCGAGAACGACATCGGCACCGCTCGCGCCGACCACCACGTCGGCACCTACAGCATCGCCAAGCGGCGCGTCGGCCTGAAGGTGTTCGACATCGGCATGCGCGCGACCTTCCAGATGTTCGCCAAGGCCGCCGGCTTCAACGACTACAAGACCCAGGACGTCGACGAGGGCCGTCTGACCGCCGAGGAGTACTACCCCTCGGAGCTGCGCGGCGGCGAAGGCCACATGGAGGTCGCCCACGCGATCGACAACGCGGTCAAGAAGAAGGCCAACCTGACCTTGAGCGTCAAGCCCTTCGGCTGCCTGCCGAGCTCGGGCGTCAGCGACGGCGTCCAGTCGAAGGTCCAAGAGAAGTTCCCCGGAGCGATCATCGCGATGGTCGAGACCAGCGGCGACGGAGCGACCAACTTCTACTCGCGCGTGCAGCTCTACTTGTTCAAGGCCCGCGAGCTGGCCGAGGCCGAGGTCGCCAAGGCGCTGTCCGAGACCGGCCTGACCATGGAAGAGGTCCGCGCCTACCTGAAGGCCAACCCCAAGCTCAACGACCCGCTGCACCTCCCGCCGCATCGGGCCGCGTGCACGGCCGCCGACGTGGTCTACCAAGTCCACGATCACATGACCTCGACCCCGCTCAGCCGGGCGCGCGCGCGCACGACCAAGCTCGCCGAGGACACCAAGGGCGCGTTCTCGGTCGTCCGCAAGGCGGCCCCGACCATGTGGCAGGGCGCCAAGCTCCTGGCCGAGGACCTCCGGCTCGAGGCGCTCGATCAGATCGAGCGACGCACGGGCTTCCGTCGGGCCGAGTCGCAAGCTCGGGTCTGATCCCACGTCTCCCAGGTCGGGTCCGACTCGCGTCGGATCCCCGCAGCGCGGCCTCGTCCTACGCGGACAGGGCCGCGCGCTCGTTTGGTTCGCCCTCGTGCTCGCCCTCGTGGCCGGGCTCGCCTTCGGGCTCGTCCTCGAGCCAGCCCAGCACGTGGCTGGCCGCGATCACGATCGCCGGGCGAAAGAGCAGGTTGAGCACCGGGATCGCGAGCAGCAAGGCCGAGCCGAGCGCGAAGCCGGCCGCGACCCAGGGCCGCTTCTCGATGATCGCGATCTCGCCCCGCCAGTGGGCGCCGAGCCGACCCAGCCACTTCGCCCACCAGCGCAGCGGAGCCGTGATCGCGCCGGCGGGGCCACGAAGCTGCCAGCGCTGCGGAAGCGCGAACCAAGGCAGATCGAGCTCGGGGAACTCGGCGTGGCGCTCGGCGAAGTCCTGCTCGCCAGGCGTGGCCGGCAGCGTCCTGGCGCTGTCGAGCGCCTCGACGACGACCCAATGCAGCGCCCAGCCCCAGCCGATGACGGCAGCCCAGATCGGCCCGACCCAGGGGATCAGCGTGGCCAGGCCGACCAGCGGCGCCACGCCGGCGCCCAGGACGATCAGCTGAACGATCGCCTCGACGATCGACTGCCGAAACGTTCGCAAGTAGGGCTCGCGCGGCGCGAGCCCGAGGTGCGGTCGAGCCTCGGCCGCGAGCCGAGCGTAGTTGCGCGCGAACAAGATCGGCGAGAGCGGGGCGGCGCCGATCAGCGTCAGGTAGTAGGCGCCGATCCACGACAAGAAGCCCCCGCCGCCCTCGGCGACCAGCAGACAGACCGCGACGAAGCCCAGCACCGGCAGCGTCGCGCGGACCAGGAGGTCTTGGTGGCGTACGAGCACGCGCAGGCCGAGCAGCGGTTGGGCGAGGCCCCACCCGAAGCGGGCGCCTTGGAGCTCGCGCGCGGGCGCAGGCGTCGGCGTGCCCGCGTAGGCGCGCAGCAGCTCGTCGGCCTTGGTCCGCTGCGCGAGCGCTTCAGGTTCGAGCGGGGCGGGGATGGTGGCGGGGACGATGGCCTGCGGCTCGGTGCGAGTGGCGATCACGTGCGGGGCGGCGGCAACCGACGC
>JAMHUH010000096.1:0-1791 GCA_035904925.1 Nannocystaceae bacterium | reverse complement strand
ACGACGATCAGCAAGAGCAGCAGCGCGATCCAGGGCTCGACCTTGGCGCTGCCCGAGTCGGCGACCCAGACCGCGGCCTGGGCGATCGGGCTGTCGAGCGGGACCGCGGGCAGAAAGCCGATCGCGATCACGAGCGCGAGCGCGGGCAGCAAGAGCTTCAGCGCGCGACGGAAGGCTTGGTAGAGCGGTACGCGGTCGGGGGCGGTCATGCGACCTTGCCTGCCTTGCGGGCCAAGATCGCCCGATAGCCACGGATCCCCAGCATCAAGACCACGCCGAGCCCGAGCAACCCGCCGACCCCCCACGCGATGCTCAGCGTGGTCTTGAACACGGCCAAGAACACGATCGCGACCATGAACATCGTCGCCACCTCGTTGAACATCCGCAGCTTGCCGGGCGACCAGGCGCTGGTCTTGGCCGCTTGTTGGCGACGGATCCGACCGCAGGCGAGCGTATAGAGGACCAGCCCGGCCAGCAGCGCGAACTTGACGTGCAGCCAGCTGGCGAGGCTCTCGAGCTGAACGACCATCGAGAGCCCGCCGACGAAGGTCAAGATCATCGCCGGCACCGTGATGATCGACCACAGCCGCCCGGCCATCAGCTCGAGCTGCGGCTGCAAGATCGCGCGCTCGTGCTCGGGTCGCTCACCGGCCTCGGCGTGGTAGATGAAGAGCCGGACCAGATAGAAGAGGCCGGCGAACCACGAGATGAAGCCGACGACGTGCAGGGCCTTGGCGAGCAAGTAGTCCACGGGGCCGGCCGAGCTTATCACTTCGGTTGACGCTCCCCGCCGCGCGACCGTATGAAGGTCGGGTGCGCACTCGCCTCGTGATCAGCTCGGGATTGGTCTTGCTCGCCGCGGTCGCGCTGACCAGCGCCAACGCCGACGCCAACGAGGGCAAGTGGAAGCCCGACCAGATCGCCGGGATCTACGAACCGGCCCACGCGGCCGGGCTCGAGCTCACGGCCGAGCAGCTGTGGAACCCGAGCGGCGACGAGCGGACGGGCGGGCTGCTGCGCGCCTCGGTCAACCTCGGTGGTTGCACGGCCGCGTTCATCAGCCACGAGGGCTTGATCGCGACCAACCATCACTGCGCTTATGGGGCGCTGCAGGCCAACTCCTCGATCGAGCACGACTACTTGAAGAATGGTTTCCTGGCCAAGACCAAGGCCGAGGAGCTGCCGGCCAAGGGCACCAACGTCAAGCTGCTGCGCTCGATCACCGACGTCGGCGACAAGGTCGAGGCGGCGCTGGCCGGGATCACCGACGACGTCGCGCGGGCGCAGGCGCTCGATCTCGTGCAAAAGCAGATCGTCGAGGCTTGCGAGGCGCCGCGCGAGGGCGAGTCGGGCACGGTCTATCGCAGCTGTCGAGTCGCGGGCTTCTTCCTCGGCTCGCACTGGGAGCTGCACGAGTACGTCGAGCTGCAAGACGTCCGACTCGTCTATGCGCCGCCCTCGGCGATCGGCGAGTACGGGGGCGAGACCGACAACTGGATGTGGCCGCGCCATACCGGCGACTTCTCGCTGCTGCGCGCCTATGTCGACAAGGACGGCAAGCCGGCCGAATACGCCGAGACGAACGTGCCCTACCAGCCCGAGCAGATCCTCCCGCCCGCGCCGGCCGGGGTCTCGCCCGGGCAATTCGTGGCGGTGCTCGGCTACCCGGGCAGCACCGATCGCCAGCTCTGGGCGACCGAGATCGAGCGACAGCGCGATCAGTACCTGCCGATGCGCGCGCAGGCCTTCGCCGAGTGGATCGCGATCCTCGACGCGGCCGCGGCCAAGGAT
>JAMHUH010000095.1:0-1829 GCA_035904925.1 Nannocystaceae bacterium | reverse complement strand
GGCTGGCTGATCCCGAGCCGCTTGGCCAGCTCGCGCAACGACGCGCCGTGGTAGCCGGACTCGGCCATCAGATCGAGCGCGACATCGAGGATCTCCCGATGTCGCTCGACCGTCCTGGCCGCGCGAACGCCTTGGCCGAAGTTGGCCGGGCGCTTCGGCGTGGGCGAGCGCCCTCGTGGTCCAGTTCCCATCGGCGTCAGCTTGGGTCGCTCGCGGGCCAGGGCAATGAGGCTATCATTTGATAGCCTGTAAGTAGTTGAAATTTATAATGATAACTACGTTGCGAAAATTATGCGCAAGTTTGGCATCGACAAACTATCGATCGATAGCTAAATGACTATCAACCGATAGGAAACGTCATGAAGCACCCCGTGAACTGCCCCCACTGCACCGCCTCGCTCCCCGCACCTCGCTCGCGTCTGCTCGGCACGCTGCTCGTCGGGCTCGCCTGGACCACCGCGATGACGATGGTGTTCGGCGGGATCCTGCTCGGCCCCGCGATCATCCTCGTGCTGCCCCTGCTCTTCCCTGCGGGGGTCTCGATGATCACGGCCGCGCACGCTCGGGCCTTCGAAGACCCGACCTGCGACGCATGTGGGAAGCTGGTCGAGGTCGAAGTCACCCGCGGAGAAATCGAGAACCCCGCGTCGGCGTTGGCCGAGGCGGGGTTCTGAGCGTCAGGCGTCGCGCCTCGGGCTAGCTTCGGCGGCGGCGGATCAACCCGAACATGCCCAGGGTTGCGAAGCCGAAGAGCAGCCCGCCGGCGAGCGACGCGTTGCCGACGTTGCAGCCAGCGATGTCGACGTCGTCCTCGAGCGCGTCGACTTCGTCCTTGCGCTGCTGGTTGTACTGCGAGAGCAGGTCGTCGATCTTGGTCGTGTTGTCGACCAGGCTGATCAGCGGCGCGTCGTCGGCCATGTTGGCCTGGTCGATGTCCTCTTCCCAGGGCATCTCGTCGCCGAAGTCCGGCCAGACCAGGTCGGCGCCGGCCGGGAAGTAGACCTCGCGCCCGTCGGGCAGCACCATCGTGTTGCTGCCGTCGCAGTGGGCCGTCTGGGTCGCGAACTGGATGTTGGCGACGTCGCTGAGCGTGGAGTTGCGCCGGAAGATCGGGTCGGCGTTCATCTCGGCCGGCGAGATGGTCGTGTACATGCGGGTCAGGTAGGGGTTGTTCTCGACCAGCGCGACCGCGTTCTTGGCCGGGTCGATGATGCGCTCGTTCATCTTGGTCGCGAAGCCGAGCGCGTCCCAAGCCGCGATGTCGATCAGATCGACGTTGGCGGCCAGGTCGTCATAGAAGTCGACCGGGACCATGCCGTTCGGGACCGGGATGTACTCGGCGACGATCGAGCGGATCAGCGGGTGGATGTAGGTGCAGTCGGTGTCCCACTCGGCGTCGCACTCGAGCAGGCCCTGGCTCTCGAGGATCTCGATCGCGCCGACCGGCGAGGTCCCGAGCGCGGCGATCGGATCGGAGTCCCAGGAGGGATCGAGGATCGAGAAGGTGTTGATGACGTTGCTCGGACCCGCGTACTCGGTCACGAACGCGTTGCCGTCGGCCTTCTGCGCGTCGACGGCCATGCTGATGACCTCTTTGTAGTTGGCGGCGGTGTTGAACCAGTCGAGCTTGAGCGGGTTGACCAGCACGTGCCGGTAGTTGACCGGGACGATCCGCGTGGCGTCGAGGAAGAACACGCGAACTTCCATGTCCTCCTCGGCCGCGATCGCCGTCAGCTTGAGCGGGACGCAGGGCTCCTGGCCCGGGTAGCGAATGACGATCGGGTGGATCTCGCCGACGGTCGCGTCGTTGGCCAGCTTGAGCGCGGTGA
>JAMHUH010000094.1:0-1974 GCA_035904925.1 Nannocystaceae bacterium | reverse complement strand
ATCCGCTCGGCGGCGCCGCGATCGGCTCGCACCCGGGCGATGGCGTCGTCGATCATCGCGGCGAGGTCTTCGGGCATCCGGGCCTCTACGTCGCGGATGGCTCGTTGGTCCCGCGCGCGCCGGGGCTGCCGCCCTCGATGACGATCGCCGCGCTGGCCGAGCGTCAGGCCGCGCTCATGGTCGAGTGATGGCGGGCCCAGGCTCACCAATCGCGGCGCTCGTAGTCGGCCCGCGTGACCATGTGACGAATCACCTCGACGCCCGCGCGCGGATGCACGAAGCGACCGACCTCGACCATCGAGCACTTCTGCATGACCCGCATCGAAGCGCTGTTGCCGGGGTGGTAGCAGGCGTCGACGGCCGCCTGGTCGAGCGCATCGAAGGCGTGGCGAACGAGCGCGCGGCTGCCCTCGGTCGCGAGCCCGCAGCCCCAGCTCGCGCGGCGCAGCCGGTAGCCGAGCTCGAGCATGCTCGGATCGGCGACGCTCGGGCGCAGGTGAAACCACCCGATGAACTCGCCTTCGACCCACGCGCTCATGAATCCATGGGGTTCGTTGGACCACGCGAGCATGCGTGGGAGCAGCTCGGTCACGTAGGTCTCGCGCGAGTTCGGGGCGCCGCCGGAGATGTAGCGCATGACCTCGGGATCGGCGTCGAGCTCGACGAGCGCGTCGAGGTCCTCGGCCACGAGTCGGCACAGCTGCATGCGGGGCGTGGTCAACATCGGCGCGCGCGACTCGGGCATGGCCGCGAGTCTACGCGTCCAGGCTCATGGTCGCTCGGATCCGCATGCGCCGTGAGAAAGATCCGCACTCCTGGATTGGCGGCGATGATCGACTTCGATAGCGTCATCGACATGGCCAAGAGTTCCGAGCAACGAGAGCCGCGCGTGACTCAGAAGGAACTGCATGACGAGCCCGCCAAGGTGTTCGAGCGTGCTCGGGGTGGCAGGGTCGTCATTGTCGACGCCGAGGACCGACCGGTAGCGATCATGTCGGTGCCCACCGATGAGCGGCCCTTGATGTTCGAGTGATGACCTGGCGAGCGAGATGGAAGAGGAGCTCGTCGAAGACATCTTCCGCGACTGGCTGCAACGTGGTCAGTCCGGCTGCCACTTTGCGAGTCATATCGCCAGCAAGAGCGATCTGATGTTCTGGCAGGTCCTGCGCGACACGATGGACGCCGAAGCTCTGGTCGCGGCTGCAGACGCCGTCGATCAAGCTGCGGCGGAGGGCAAGGTCGCCATCCTGATGTTTCCGCGGGTCAGGAACATGGAGGATTTGGCCAGGATCATCGCGAACTTCGACCATCCGCCGCGATGGACGATCGCGCGGGTGGCATTCCCGGACCCCACGAACCCGATCGCTGGAATCAACGTCACCTTCGTGACCAAGCAGGGCCTCGCCTCGGCCGCCATGGGCTTCGCACCCTGCCTCGAGATGCCCATGACGCGCCGCGCCCCCTGTGTCGCGCTCGCGCTCTGGGGCGGACCCAAGGCCAATCCCTACTTCGATCGCGGCAGTCCCGGGACGGTCAACATGGCCCACGCCGCACATCCCATTCCGTCGAGAGAAAACCACGAAAAGGTGTGGAAGACGACCGTCGCGGCGACGAAGGATCGGCTCGCCATCCCAGCCTTCGACGCGACCTGGCTGCGCGAGGTGAGCTTCTGCCTTCCCCGCGACCACGTCGACAGCCTCTTCCGATCAAAACACCCCGCGTAGCCCGAGCGAGGGCAAGATGTAGCGGAGCGCCTGCGGGTTGACGCAGCCGTCGACGACGGGGCCGCTCGGATTCGCGGCGTCGAGGGTCGAGTCGCAGCGCAGGACCTCGCGCGAGAGGGTGGCGTTGGTCAGGTCGAGATAGAGGTGAAGGCGAAAGTCGCGGAGGGTGAAGATGCGCTCGACCCGAAAGTCGAATTGCATGAAGCTGGGCAGGCGGGCGTCGTTGCGATGGTCGCGGGCGGCCTCGGCG
>JAMHUH010000093.1:0-1665 GCA_035904925.1 Nannocystaceae bacterium | reverse complement strand
CCCAGCGCCGTCATGATGCGCGCGGCCAGCCACTGCCCCGTGGGGCGCGCCAGCGGGTCGGTGCGCGGCATACGCAGCCAGTCCGTCAGCGCGGCGAGGCCCGCGGTGAGCGACTTGCGGCTCGGGTTGCGCTCGGCCAGGAGCGATCGCATCTCGGCCAGCAAGGGCTGAGAGTCGACGAACGGCTCGGGGCCGAAGAGCTCGGGTTCGGACGGCGGCGGGGGTGTCTCATCGGCCGCCTGGTCGAGCGGCTGCCGACGCGGGTCGGCTGCCGACGCGACGGTCGGGCCGAACGCGAAGGCGATGAGCGCGGCCCCCACCGCGAGCTTGAGTGCAAAGACGTCCACGATCGGGGAGGCTAGATCCGATTCGGAGATCACGCCAGCAAAGCTATGCCCGTACTTTTCGCGCGACGAGCAGGCGGGGCGCCGCGGTCGCGGGCACCGTCCACTGCCAACGGCCGATCTCGATCGTGTCCGGGTCGCTGTTGACGGGGGCCGGCAGCTGATCGGCGACCGCGATCAACACGATGCCGCCAGGGCCGACGAGGCGCGTCGCGGTGGGTAACCACTCCTCGGGGCCGAGGGTCGCGCGCGAGAAGGCGGCGGTCGGGCGATCGTGGAGGCGGAGCACCGGATCGATCGTGCCGTTCGGGTTCACGCGGCCGGTGTGCACCTGCATGTTGGGGATGCCGAGGGACTGCGCGGCGTGTTGCAGGAACGCGGTCTTCTTATGGATGGGCTCGACCAGGATGAAGCGGCGATCGGGGTAGCGCAGCGCCATCAAGACGCCAGGCAGTCCACCACCCGCGCCGATGTCCCAATAGGCGTCGCTGTCGAGCGCTTCGATGGCGGGCGCGAAGCCCATGGCGTCGACGATCTGCTCGCGCACGATGGTGTACTGATCGGAGGGGCCGACGAGGCGGATCTTGGCGTTCCACTTCGTGAGCAACGTGGCGAACGCGATGATGCGATCGAGCTCGGGGCCCACGGCGACGCCGATCGCGTCGAGGTCGGCGGCGAGCGCTGCGCGAACGTCTGGGGGTGTCGTGGTCATGGGGTGAGCGGCGCGCCTTGTGCCTGGAGGGCGCGAGCGATGGCACTGGCGAAGCTCTTCTCGAGCTCGGCGCGCTTGTCGGGCTCGCTGACCTTCGCAAGCGTGGCTGACTGGAGGGCGGTCGCCTCGGGGATGCGGTTGGTCACGGTGTAGATCATGACGAGCAGCACCGGCACGACGAGATCGTCGGGCTCGGTCGTGAGGGCGTCGGTCAACACGACCTCGGCCTCTTGGGTGAGTCCGTTCTCTTGGAGCAGCTCGGCGAGCTTACGGCGTGTGCCCATGGTCGCGATGGCCTTCGCGCGTGCGTCGAGCGACGGCTGGCCCTGCACGACGCCGATGAAGTAGTCGAGCACGATCGCTTCGCGGTGCGTCGGGTCCTTCTGGAGGATCTTCTGGACGTAGAGCTTGGCCTTGTCGGGCTGCTCGGCGCCGAGCTCGACCTGCGCGAGCAGGAGCGCGGCGGTGGGGTCGTCCGGGAACTTCGCCATCTGCTCTTCGAGGAGGCGCCGCGTCTCTTGCAGCTTGCCCTCTTGCGAGGCGAGCTGGGCGAGCTGCACGCGGTAGGTCGGGCTCTCGGGGTCGAGCTCGAGCGCACGCACCAAGACC
>JAMHUH010000092.1:0-2678 GCA_035904925.1 Nannocystaceae bacterium | reverse complement strand
CCCGCTTCGCCCGGCTGCGGAGCAAGCGAGCGTCGGGCGACGACTTCGATCCCAACCAGCTGCCGGCGGGCGACGACTTCGAGGCCATGCAGGCGTACCTCGATCGCGTGCTGCCCTCGCGCGTCGTGTTCACGCGCGACCGGCCGCTCGCGGTGATCGACGTCTACCCCGACTTGCCCGAGCTCGTGACGCCGAGCGGGTCTCGGCTGCCGCTCGGATCGGTGCGCACGGCCGAGCCTGGCTCGACGCTCGAGCCTCGGGTGCACGCGGGCTCGAGCATGCCGCTCACCACCTTCCTGCGGCGGCTCGACTCCGACTTGATCGGGTATCGCGGGCTCGCGGACGCCGAGGTCTTGCGCAACGTCGTCGGGCTCGTCGACGAGCCGCTGGACGAGGTCGCGTCGCGCGGAGGATCGCTCGCGGACGTGCAGCATGCCGTGGCGCGGGGGCGATCGATCTACTGGATGCGATCGCCCTCGGGGCAGACGTGGGGGCCGATCACCGCCGACGGCAAGACTCCGACCGACGCCGTGCTCGAGAGCTTCGGGGCGCTGCACGGGGTGCTGCCCTTTTGCGAGCTGCCCGAGGGCTGGGATGCCGAGGACACGGTGATCATCGCAGCGATGGTTCAGCAGGTGCCGGCGTGGTTGGCGTGGAACCAGCGGACGCTCGCCTCGATGTCGCGCAAGGCCGGCCAGGCGTGGACGGCTGGGCCCGAGTTTGCGAGGCGTGCGACGTGGAAGAAGGAGGGCGGGTTCGCGGACTTCAGCCACTCGGCGACGCACACGATCTTGCAGCTGCTCGAGGGCGCACCGCCGACGGTCGCGTTTCATGTCGCGGGTCCGTGGTTGGGGTACTTGTTCCCGAGCGACTTTGGTCGCAGCGTCGTGTTCGAGCCGCCCAGCGGTGGGGCGATCGATCTCGACGAGCTTCAGGGGCGGCTCGCGGAGATCGAGGCGCTGATCCGGGAGAACCCCAAGGATACGGTGCTGCCCAAGTGGGCCAAGCTGGCGCCCAAGCGGGTTCGGTGGGCGAAGCAGTGGCTCGGCAAGCAAGCGAAGGCCGAGCGTGCCGAGCCGCGGGCGAGCAAACCTGCGAAGCCGCCGAAGCCTGCGGCCGCGAAGAAGAAGCCCGCGGTCGCGGTGGTCGAGCCGCCGCGAATTCCCGTGGTGATCCCCGAACCCGAGCGACCGCCCGTGCGGCTCGCGGTGGTTCCCGACGTCGAGCACGAGCACGAGCGAGAGCAGGAGCAGCCGATGAAGACGAGCACCCAAGCGACGAAGAAGGCCGGCAAGACGAAGAAGGCCGCGGCCGAGAAGCCCGTGCAGCGCACGACCAACAAGGCCGGCAAGAAGAAGGCCGCCGCGGTCAAGAAGCCCACCGCGGTCGAGAAGCCCGTGCAGCACATGACCAAGAAGACCGGCGCGAAGAAGAAGGCCGCCACGGTGGCCAAGACGCCCGCGACCAAGGTCGCCCCGCCGGTCAAGATTGGACCCGCCAAGGTCGCCGCGGGGCCGGTCTGTGTCTCGGACGACACCTGTCCGCCCGAGCTCGACACGTGGCGCAACCGCGTCCGGCAAGGCGATCGCGTTCGCTTCCGCAAGAACTCGAAGATCGCCGGCGCCCTCGGGATCCGGACCGATCGCGTGTTCGAGGTCCGCTGCACGGTCTGCCGCGAGGGCCAGCGCTTCGCGATCCTCGACCTGGGCCTCGGCTCCGCGAACGACGTCGCGCTCCCGATCGGTCAGTTCGCCGTGGTCGAGCGCGTCGACGCTTCGCTGCCCGACGACCTGCGCGACTGCGTCGCCAAGCTGGCCAAGCTCGACGCCCCGCTCTCGCCCGAGACCCGCCGGCTCGTGGCCAAGCTCGCGCGAGGTCGCTGATGTTGGGCCTCGCCTTGCTGCTGCCCGTGCTCGCCGGAGCCGGCCTCGTCGCGTTCACGATCACCCGGGGCTCGCGCCTGCGGGTCCTGGACTTGACTGGCGAAGCGCCGAAGAGCAAGCGACACCTGCGAGCCGGCACGATCGACGCCGTGGTCCTGCACCAGACCGGGTTCACGCGCGGGCTCGATCCGCAGCGCTACCTCAAGGTCACCGCACACTTCGTCGTGCTCGCCGACGGCACCGTTCTGCAGCTGCACCCGATGAGCGCTCGCCTGAACGCGAGCGATGGTTTCAACGGGCGATCGGTCGCGATCGAGTTCGTCGGCAACTTCAAGTCGGTCAACGGCAAGTGGTGGAAGCCGAGCGAGTACGGGGCCGACGAGGTGACCGCCGAGCAGATCGAGGCCGGCCGCGAGCTGCTGCGCCGACTCGGGCGAAGTGGGGTGCGCTTCGTGTTCGCGCATCGGCAGAGCTCGGCGTCACGAGGGAATGATCCGGGGCCGGATCTGTGGGCGGGCGTGGGGCAGTGGGCGGTGGAGCGGCTCGGGTTCTCGGATGGCGGGCCTGGGTACTTCATCCACCAAGGGCATGCGATCCCGGACACGTGGCGCTCGAGCTCGCGGAGCTGATTGTGTCCGCGACGAGGGGTCGTCGCGGTAGAATCGACGGCGATGGCTTACGAGCGTGTCGCCTTCATCCGCTCCGACGAGACCAAGAAGGTCGGTAGCGGTTACGTCATCGGCAGCGCCACGGGTGACCTGGTCTTCACGGCCGCGCACGTCGTCGAAGGCGCGG
>JAMHUH010000091.1:0-9959 GCA_035904925.1 Nannocystaceae bacterium | reverse complement strand
GAGCTCGCGCAGCAATTCTTCGATGTGCGCGGTCGCGATCGGGTCGAGCGCGCTGGTCGGCTCGTCGAGCAAGAGCACCCGTGGTCGGACGGCCAGCGCTCGCGCGATGCAGAGCCGCTGCTGCTGGCCACCCGAGAGCGACGTGCCGGGATCGTCGAGGCGATCGCGGACCTCGTCCCAGAGCGCCGCCGCGCGCAGAGCCTGCTCGACCCGCTCCGCGAGGGCCGAGCGATCGAGCCGCTCGCCGACGCGCAAGCCATAGGCGACGTTTTCGAACACCGACTTGGGGAAGGGGTTTGGCTTTTGGAACACCATCCCGACCTCGCGTCGGAGCGAGACCACGTCGACGCTCGGAGCCAGGATCTCCGCGCCCGCGAGCTGGATCGAGCCCGTGACCACGCAATCTTCGACCAAGTCGTGCATGCGATTGAGGCAGCGCAGGAAGGTCGACTTGCCGCAGCCGGAGGGCCCGATCAGCGCCGTGACCTCGTGCTCGCGGACCTCGAGCGAGACCGAGCGCAGCGCGACCTTCTTGCCGTAGGCCACGCCGACCTCGCGCGCACGAATCAACGCGTCGCTCATTGCGGCTCCACCCGCAGGCGGGCGCGCAGCAGCGCGGCCGCGCACGCGAACACCATCACCAAGCTCAGCAGCACGAGCGCGGTCGCGTAGGCGATCGGCCGGGCCGCTTCGAGGTCGTTGTGCTGGGTCGCGAGCACGAAGAGGTGGTAGGGCAGCGCCATGAAGCGGTCGAGTAGCGAGCCCGGCAAGCCCGGCCGCGAGAACGCGACGCCCGTGAACAAGAGCGGGGCGGTCTCGCCTGCGGCGCGCGAGAGCCCGAGGATGCATCCGGTCAGGATCCCGGCCGAGGCCTGCGGAAGCACCACCCGAAAGAGCGCTTCCCAGCGCGTCGCACCGAGCGCGAGCGCGGCCTCGAACTGCGAGCGCGGGACGCTTCGCAGCGCCTCTTCGCTCGAGGCGATGACGAAGGGCAGCGTGAGCAAGCCAAGCGTCGCGCCCGAGGCCAACATGCCCAAGCCCATGCCCAGGCCACGCACGAAGAGCGCCACACCAAAGAGGCCGAAGACGACGCTCGGGACCCCAGCCAAGTTGCGGATCGAGTGCCTGACCACGCGCAAGACCATGCCCTTGGGCGCGTACGCGACCAGCCAGAGCGCCGCCGCCACGCCGAGCGGGAGGCTGAACGCGGCCGTGACCAGGCTGACCAGCACGGTCCCGAAGATCGCCGGCATGATCCCGCCTTCGGTCATGCCCTGACGAGGGCCCGTCGTCAGCAACTCCCAGCTCATCGCAGCCGAGCCCCGGGCGACGAGGAAGCCGAGCAGCGCGACCACGATCAGCAGCACGAACGCGGCCGCGGCCGCGACCAGCCCCAACCCGGCCCGCTCGCGCAGCGTGGCCCCGCTCATGCTCGGGCCTCCGTGCGCAGCACCCAGCTCGCGCACAGGTTCACGAGCAGCGAGATCGAGAAGAGCATGAGGCCGACGCCAAAGAGCGCGTAGTAGTGGGTCGAGTCGGCCGGGACCTCGCCGAGCTCGATCGCGATGGTCGCGGTCAGCGTGCGGACCGGATCGAAGACCGAGCCTGGCATCGCCACGGCGTTGCCCGTCACCATGATCACGGTCATCGTCTCGCCGATGGCCCGGCCGGCACCGAGCATCGCCGCGGCGAGCAAGCCCGAGCGAGCGGAGGGCATCACGACCCGCACCAGGGTCGTGAATCGGTCGGCTCCGAGCGCGAGCGAGCCTTCGACGAGCGTCCGGGGCACGGCCCGCAGCGCGTCTTCGGCGATCGACACGATGGTCGGGAGCGCCATGATCGCGAGCAGCAAGCCGCCATGCAGGGCACTCAGTCCGCCGGGTCGACCCGTCAAGCCGCCCAACCAAGGCCCGATCACCTGCAGCCCGATGAAGCCCAAGACCACGCTCGGAAGCGCCGCGAGCAGCTCGACGCCGAGCTTGGTGAACTCGCGCAGGCGCCCGCGCAGCACGTAGGCGATGCCAGCCGCGGCCGCGAAGCCGAGCGGGACCGCGAGCACCATTGCGATCGCCGTCGTCAGCAGGGTCGAGACGATCATCGGCGTCAAGCCCCATTGGGCTTGGTCGGCGCTCGGAGCCCAGGTCGGATCGCTCAGCAGCCCGCGCAAGGTCGGACGCGTGATTCGCATGGCGTCGAGCGCCGCGACGTCCTCGGGCGCGAGCTCGACCCGCTCGGCGGGCGAGAGCGGCTGGGTCTCGATCCCACCCTCGAGCGCGAGCACGCCACCGCGCAGCAGCAACGCGAAGATACCCAGCAAGATCACGACCGACGCGAGCCCAGCCACGCTGACCACCAGCGTGGCGACGCGATCTTTGGCTCGCCGCGCGGCCGCGGTCATGCCTGCGCTCCCAACCCTCGGTTGCGCTCGCGCCAGGCGTGCACGACCGGATAAAAGCCCATCGCCTCGACGATCGCCTCGCCTTCGCGCGAGAGCTCGAAGCGCAGGAACTCGCGCACGTGGCCCTCGGGTTGCCCGCGGGTGAACTGCAAGAGCGGCCGCGCGATCGGGTAGTCGCCGGCCAACACGGCCGCGCGATCGAGCGGCGAGACCGAGGGATCACCCGGCGCTCGCGCGACGCTCAAGACGCGGATCGGGAGCCGGTCCGCGGCCGCGAGCACGCCGACCGCGACGTAGCCGATGCCCTCGGGATCCTGCGCGACGGCCTCGAGCACGTGGGCGTTGCCAGACATCTGCCGGACGCCGCTCGCGTAGTCGCCTCGCACGACCGCGTGCTTGAAGAACTCGTAGGTGCCGGAGCTCGACTGCCGGCCGTAGCAGACCACCGGAGTCGGGCCTCGCTCGCCTGGCTCGCCACGATAGAGGCTCCCGAGCGTCTCGAGGTCGATCGTGGTGAGCGGGCTGTCGACGTGAACGATGACCGAGAGCGCGTCGGTGGCGAAGACGGTCGCGACCAGCTCGACCTGCTTGCGCAGCGCGAGCAGCCGCTCCATCGGCTGGAGCTCGCGCGAGCTCGTGCACAGGTCGATCGCCCCGTCGAGCAGCGAAGCGATGCCGACCCCCGAACCACCGCCCGTGACCGAGAACGCGACGTCGGGGTGCTCGCGCATGAAGACCTCGGTGAGCCGCTCGACCAGGCTGACCTCGGAGTCCGAGCCGCGGATGTCGATGGCGTCGACCTGACCCGTGCACGCGGGCCCGACGAGCAGGCCGGCGAGCAGCCCGATGAACTCGCGTCGTTGCACCGAGCGGCACGGTAGCGCAGCGAGTGTGGCGGCTTGGTGGCGCGACGGTGAACCATCGCGCGACGCAAGAATCTCGCGTGCTCGGCCGGCGCGGAAGACTCGGATCAGTTGCCGTTCGAGACGCCGAAGCTACTGTCGCAGTTGGCCTGCCAGTCGCCGCCGTCCGGCACCCGACAGTAGCTGGGATCGGCCTCGCCATCGCCGAACTCGACCTGATCGACGAGGGTCAGATCGGGGTCGAGCAAGCTGACCACGTCGCCCTGCGCGCTGATGCCGAAGGGATGTTGGAGCGGCCCATTGCCCAAGCTGATCACCAACCATGCGCCCGGCGGCAAGGTCACGCCGGCGCCGAATTCCAGCTCTTCGGCGTCGGCCCCGGGATCGTAGGCGCTCTCGCCAAACGCGAGGTCGTCGGTCAAGAACCAGCCCTCGAGCTCGGCGGTCGCGGTCCCGGCGTTGTAGAGCTCGATCTCGTCGGTGCCCAAGGCCGTGACCTCGTTGATCACCACGATCGCCGCGGCGGCCTCGCAATTGCCGAGGTCGAAGCTGCAGGCGACGCAGCCGAGCTCGCCGCCCGCGTAGCCGTCGAAGTCGCCGCAGCCGAGCCCACCCAGATCGCTGCCATCACAGTCCTCGCCGTCGTCGATCATCCCGTTGCCACACGCGTCGCCGCCGTCGCTGTTGGTCGCGCCGAAGGTCGGCGCGCACTGCATCCAGGGACCCGTGCCATCGGGCAAGCGACACCAGCTCACGCTCGCCATCCCGGCCGGGACCAGGACCTCGTCGAGCATGAGCTCGTCGGGTCCGCGCAAGTAGAGGTTCTCGTCGGCGTCGCCTTTGATCCCGAAGGGCAGCTGGACCATGCCGCTGCCATCGTCCTTGAACACCACGAGGTGCTCGCCCGCGGCCAGCGTGGTGCCAGGCGCGAACACGTAGGTCTTGTCGACGGCGAAGCTCGAGTCGTCGGAGAGCTGAACACCCGACAGGTCCGCCGATGCTCCGCCCGCGTTGACCAGCTCGATCACGTCGTCGTGGTTGGCGTACTCGCCCGAGGCGACCGTGCCCGAGGTCACCTCGTTGAGCCGGACCAGCGGAGCCGCGGGGTCGATCGTGCACGCGCCCGCGTCGAAGCTGCAGGTCTCGCTGCACGCCAGCGTGCCGCCCTCGTAGGCCGGGTTGAGACCCATGCAGGTCTGCCCGCCCAGATCGCTGCCATCGCAGTCCTCGTCGGCCTCGCGCACGCCGTTGCCACACAGCGCGCCGCCGGTCTCGCTGTCGCTGCTGCTCGAGTCGCTCGCGTTCGACTCGTCGTCGCCGGTGACCGCCCCCGAGCATGCGCCGAGAACAAAGGAGAAGGAGAAGAGCAAGCAAGTCAGGGAGTGGCGAGGGATGATCATGGTCAAACTCATCGACGTTCGAGGTGAAGCCGGGCGAGGCCCAGCAGGTGCAGCGTGACGAGCACTCGATGGGTGGTCTGGGCCGCGGGCGCGCCCGGCAACGCGCCCGCGTTCGGCCCGTAGCCCTCCCATTGGTACCCGACATAGAGACGCACGCGCCGAGCGTTGCGCTCGACGTAGGGGAAGAGCTCGGCGAAGGCGCCCGCGCCGAGCGTATCGATCGCAGCGTTGGCCACGCTGACGTCGAGCCGAGCGTGCTCGTAGTGAAGATAGACGCCGCCCCAAGGCGCGAAGCGCCTGCTCGGATCGAAGTGCTTGGCGCCCCAAGGCGCCACCCGAGCGCTGGCCCAGGCAGACACGAGGTCGGCCTGAACGTCGCCGCGCTCGCGATAGCCAAACGCCCGCACGTACTCGCCGCCCGCGAAGGCCCAGGGCGAGCGAAAGCTCAGCGCGCCACCCGTTCGATGGTTGCGCGCACTCGCGGGTCCGAGCGAGCCATCGCGGTAGACCCCATGCAGCGCGAGCTCGACCGGGCCCGACTTGGTCGGGCGTCGCAGCGGCCTGAGCGTGAGCATGACGCTCGTGTTCTTGCCGGTGTTCTGCTCACGCTGGCTGCGGCCCTCGCCGTTGACGAACTCGAGGTCGAGCTCGACGAGGCTGCGCCAACCCGAGATCGTGAGCGAGCCGCCGAGGTCGGCGGTGTCGAAGAACCCGCGTCGCTCGCTGCCGAGCGCCGCGATCGCTCGGGTGTCGTAGCCCTTCTCGACCTGCTCGATCCAGCGCTCGGGCACGAGGCCGACGCGCAAGCCGAGGTCGATCGGACCGAGGTGCGTCGCGACATGGCCGAAGGCCTGGGCCGCCCGCACGACCAACGCGTTGCCGTCGATGCCTTGCAAGCTGTCGGGTCCGGCCGAGCGCAGCGCCTCGAGCCGCACACGCGCGCCCGCGTCGAGCTGCGCGATCGGGCGCCAGATCATCTCGCTGCCGAGCTCGGCCCGGTCGAGCACGAACTCCGAGAAGCCTTGGCCGCCCGTGTTCTGGTAGCGGTAGCCGCTGAACAGCTCGGCGCCGAGCATCGAGCAGGCGGGCCGCAGCGAGGGCTCGAGATCACACAGCTGCTGGTAGGGCCAGACGTTGCGCGGCGGCGCGACCCCGGGCGTGATGACGAAGCTGCTGGGGCGTTGGGCTTCGTCGAGCTCGGGTTCGGTTGCGGGCGTGGGCTCGGTTGCGGGTGTCGGTTCGGGCTCGGGTTCGTTCGTGCTCGCGGGCTCGATTGCAGGCTCCGACTCGCTCGCCGGCTCGAGCTCGGGCGCCGGCTCGAGCTCGGGCGCCGACTCGAGCTCGGGTGGCCCCGAAGCGAGCGCCCAGACCAGCGCCAAGGTCGACGCGATCACTCGTTCGCCCCTTGGGCTCGGTAGCCGAGCGTGGGCCCCCGAGTCTCGAGCAGGTCGACGAGCAGCGCATGGTCGAGCTCGGTCCGCTCGGCATAGCTGGCGACGAACTCGTTGGTCTCGCGGACGAAGCCCGCGGGATCCGGCTCGAGCACGCGCGCGATCGCGGGCCCACCCCGGCGACCGTCGGCCTTGCTCGCGCGCGCGTGGGCGAGCGCGAGCAAGCGCCCGGCTTGATCGGCGAAGACCTGCATGTCGGCGGAGGTCCACTTGCCCTCGCCGAGCTTGGCGACGAGGCGGTCGACGGAGAACCCGAGCTGATAGCCGCTGTATTGCCGGAGCTTGGCGGCGAAGCCCCCGACCTGGGCCCCGCCGAGCCAGCGGTCCGTGCCCGCGGATTGCAGCTCGCGCTGCATTGCGACCACGCGCGAGGCGTTGTCGGGCCAGCCTGGTCGAGGGAGGCGCGGCGTGTCGGGGAGCAGGATCGGATCGAGCACTTGCTTGGCCTCGAGCAGCACGTCGTCGTCGGGGCTCTCGCTCGGCCCCGCGAGCAGCAGGTAGAAGCGCGGGACCGGGTAGCTCGATACGCCCGAGCCCAGCCGGCGCGAGAGCCCGAGCAATTCGAACTGCTCGAGCGCGATCGGCTGCTCGAGGCTCGCCGGATACTCGCGCAGCACCGCTTCGACCAGCTCTCGCTCCGCCGGCGTGGGCTCGAGCACCGTGTCGGAGTGAACCTCGATCTCGAACGCCCCGAAGGTCATCACCACGGGCGGCTCGAGCTCGGCGTAGACCATGCTGCGCCCGCCCGCCTCGACCAAGGTGTAGTCGGCGAGCCGCGTGCCGGCGTCGCCGTCCTCCCGCGCCCGGGCGAGCATGTCGTCGACGATCAGCCCCTGGCTCTCGCCCTCGCGCAGCGTGATCCCAGCCTCGGGATCGTCCGCGAGGGCCGGGATCGCGGCGACGTAGCCCTCGACCACCGCGCTCGACCAGGCCGCGCAATCGGCCTGTGCGATCGCCTCGATCGCGTCGGCGGCCTGCGAGGCGCGAACCTGGCGACACGCGAGCGCAAACCCCAGCGCCAACCGCCGGACGTCGCTGACCCAAGGCCCGTGGATAGCGGCGTCGAAGTCGTTGAACTCGACCCGCACGAGCGCGTCGCGGCCAAGGAAGGTGCCGATGTTCTCGGGGTGTGGATCGCCGACCAGCGCGACGTCCCACGTGTCGCGATCGAGGTAGCGGGTCGGCCAGTGACCCGGGCTGCCGGTCTCGCTGAAGTCGCGGCCAAACTGCGACGCGCTGCCGCGAAAATAGTCGTAGGGCCGCGCGGCCATCTTCGCCAGCTTGCCGCCCGCGAGCTCGGGTTCGCGGTCGAGGAACACCTGATTGTCACGCACCAGCGTGTCTTGCAGCCAAGCCGCGCGAGCGACCTCGCCGTCGACGGCACAGCCCGCGAGTGCGGCCAGCCACGCGAACGAGAGGGTGAGGCGGCCGGCCATCGGGACGGGGATTGCAACACGCCCGCAACGTGGCGATCGCTACAGCGGAGTTACAAGCGAGCGCAGTCTCGGTGTCGGCTCGGGTCAGGAAGCGGGATGGTCGGCCAGCCAAGCTCCGGCTCGTGATCGACCATGCTGGTTTCGCGAGCATGGAACCAGCTGGATGGGACCGTCAGCGCCTCAGCCCAGCCCGACGAGCTCGCGGCTGCGCTCCCACAGCTTGTCCGCGACCCGCTCGTCATGCGCGACGGGATTCGGGCTGCGCATCGGCCATCCGCCCTTGTTGCAGCGCTTGTCACGATACGTCCCGGTCTGGCTGTAGAACTCGCCCGGGTGCGACTCGACCTCGTCGGCGAGCAGGGCATAGAGCGAGGTCTGGGCGCCCTCCCAAGGCTCGATCATGCCGGCCAGGCGCATGAAGGGACGCGCGATGGCTTGCATGAATCCGCCCATGCTGTGGCGCATCAGATCGGTCCGGACCCAGCCGGGGTGGACGCTGACGGCCGTGACGCCGGTGCCTTCGAGCCGCTTGGCGAGGCCCTTGGCGTGGAGCAGGTTGGCCAGCTTCGATTGCGCGTAGGCGGCCCAGCCGTCGTAATCGCGCGACTTCCAGTCGAGGTCTTCGAAGTCGATCTTGCCTTCGCGGCCCATCGCGACGTCGTGAAAACAGCTCGACAAATTGACGATGCGCGATGGGGCGGCCTTTTCGAGCGCGGGCGCGAGCAGCTCGGTGAGCAGGAAGTGGCCGAGGTGGTTGACGCCGAATTGGGTTTCGAAGCCCTGCGCGGTGGTGCCCTTGGGCGTGTTCATCACGCCCGCGTTGTTGAGCAAGCCGTCGAGCGTGTCGTGGTCGGCGAGGAAGGCTTTGGCGAAGGCTCGGACCGAGTCGAGATCACCCAGATCGAGCGCGCGGACCTCGAGCTTGGCGCTGGGTAGCTCGAGCCGGATCGCGGCGGCGGCTGCTTCACCGGCCGCGCTCCGACGACACGCCATGATCACCTCGGCGCCTTGCTTGGCCAGCTGCTTGGCGGCGACCAGACCGATGCCCCCGTTGGCGCCGGTCACGATGTAGCGGCGGCCGCCGAGATTTTTGGTGAGCAATTCCGGGGGGCAGATCAGCGGCTTGGGCATGTCGCCGGGAGGCTAACCTCGGATCGAGGACTGTCCAGCGACGCAGGGCGGCGGACCACCCTGCGTCACCCTCTGCCACGCGTTCAGCAGCCGCTCATGTCCGAGAAGTCGCAGACCCCATCGGTGCAGAAGTTCTCGACCACGCCGGTGCGCAGGAACTGGTCGAGCTGCATGCGAGCCTCGGGCAGCTTGCGGAGCTTGCCGTGGGGGTCACTGCAGGCGCTCTGCGGGATGTTCTCGACCGGGTCGGCGGGCAGGCCGAAGCTGTACTCGACGAGCGTGCTGCCGCTGGTCGTGGGCCCGGCGACCTTGTCGAGGCCCCAGATGTCGCGGATGCCGGTGTCGAGGTGGACCGCGCCCATCTCCCGACTCATCAGGTGAGCGCCGAGCGTGGTGACCTGGTGGTCGCCGACCGCCGCGCGCAACAAGACCTGGCGCTCGGGCGTGTTGGGGAAAGGATCGTTGGCGAAGCGATGGGTGTAGCCGGTCGGCTCGACGTGGTCCCAGAGCATCTGAATCAGGGCGAGGTGAATCTGCAGGTCGCGCGAGTCGGTGTAGCCGTCGCGGAGCAGCTGGAAGTACTCGTCGAAGTCGACGCTGCGGTTGAGCAGGAGGTTGTAGGGCTGGCCGGGCACGCCCAGGCAGCCACGCTCGATGTCGGGGGTGATCGACATGTAGGTGCCGCCCATGATCCCGCCTTGGCTGATGCCCCAATAGTAGAGGTTGGTGGGATCGATGTATTGGCCGTAGTCGGGATCGTCGGCGAAGCTGGTCTGCATCATTCGAGCGCCGAGCACGAAGTTGAGCAGGGCCTGGTGCTGGCGATCGCTGACGCCCTCGAAGTCGTGCATCGCCCCGGTGTTGAGCATGTTGGCGATGAAGAGCTGATCATCGCTGGCCATGCCGATCCAATCGAGCGCGAAGATCACGTAATTGAATTCGTTGGCGAAGGTGCGCAGGTGCTCGGTCTGCACGTCGAGCGAGTCGCCGAGCAGGCCGTGGCCGAACTGCAACAAAGGCGCCGGCTCGAGCAGGGCGCTCTGCGGGATCATGATCACGAAGCGGTACTGGGCCATGCCGTTCATCTGCGGCACGCCCTGGTCGTCCTCGACCAAGCGCGCGCCGGTGCCCTGCATGTCGAGGTAGAGCGGCACGTCGATCAGGCCCTCGATATTGTAGGCGATGTCCTGGGTCTCCCAGGCATCTTCGACTCTGGTGATCTGGTAGGTCGGACCCTCTAGGTCGTACATGCTCAACGCGTCGTCGCGCATGTGGAGCAG
>JAMHUH010000090.1:0-2474 GCA_035904925.1 Nannocystaceae bacterium | reverse complement strand
CGTCGTAGCGCTCGACGTCGGGACCGCACGCCGGTGAGCCTACCGTGTCCCAGGTGGGATCGTGGTGCTTCCATCCATCGCGGCGGGTGGTTCTCTCTCCAGCATCTTCGTCATCTTCGTCATCTTCGTCATCTTCGTCATCTTCGTCATAGCCCGCGACGGGTAGGGATCCTCAGCCGTGCTCCGCACAGGGTGGCGTCGCGCCATCCGGGCTCTCACTCCGTCATTCTCCACAAGGTAGGCTGTTCGTGGCTTGCCTGGCCTCGCCGGCGATCAAGTTGTCGGCGTGGCTGGGCCAACCTCGCCACCGTGGTTCACGCCGACAACTTGATCGCCGGCGAGGCCGCAAGCCGGTGAGCCTACCGTGTCCCAGGTGGGATCGTGGTGCTTCCTCTCGTCGCGGGCTGCGACACTCTCCATGGTCGAGCTGTCGGAAGTTCGATCACGCCCCGTCGCTTTTTTCGACACTTTGCCTGCCCCCGGGCCACGAATCCCGTCGCTTTCTCGCTGGCACGACGATTGCTGTGCGCGCTGGCATGAACATCGATCGAATCGATGCGCGCGAGGTCCCGCTTGGCGCCGGCTTCGAGGCCGGTGCTCTTCCCCCCGAGGTTCTGCAGCTGGGCGTGCGGGCCCTGCTCGGTGTGGTTGGCGAGCCCTCGGCGGCGGTCCGCCAACTGATCGAAGCGCTGATCGAGCTGTGGCGTGAGACTGGCGGCCAGGGCGAGGTGGCGATCGAGAATCCGAGCCCACTCGACCCCGCGCAGATCGCCCTGCGCTTCGTCGAGGGGCCGCTGCGCGTCCAGTTGATCCGGGTCTGCGCGGCGGCGATCTTGCTCGATCGCCAGCGCGACTTGGGCAGGATCAACCGCCTCGAGCTGCTCGCCGCGGAGCTCGGGGTCGATGAGCCGGCGCTCGGCGATCTGCGTCGCTGGGTTCGCCACCAACATCTTCGCTTGCGCCGGAACCTGATCCCCCGGCTGTGGGCCGCCGACGAGCTGCGCTTGCGCGCGAGCGAGGAAGGCTGGGCCAAGGTCATGTGGGTGGCGTTCAGCGCGTTGATCTTGGGCATTCGCGAGAACGCCGAGGTGCTCGCGCATTACCGTCCGCTCGCCGCGTTGCCGAGCGACACCCTCGGCGGGGCCTTGGTCAGTCAGCTGCATGGCTCCGGCTTCGCGCTGCCGGGCGAGCGCGGCAGCCCCGACGATTGGATGGTCCGGCACGACATCGTCCACGTGCTCGCGGGGCTCGGCACCGATCCTCGCAGCGAGGTCGAGGCCGGCAGCTTCATGGCCGGCTGTCGGCAGCGCGACGGCTTCGCGCTGCTGGTCTTCGTGCTCTTGCAATTTCACTGCGGCGTTCGAGTGACCCCGGTCGCTCCGGGCGAGCAGGGCTTGGTCGATCCTCGCCGGGTGCTCGATGCCCTGCGCCGCAGCGTGTTCATGACCATCGACCCGAGCGTGCGCGCGTGGGACTACGAGGCCGACTTCGCCGAGCCCTTGTCGATGCTTCGGCAGCGCTATCGGATCGGGGCGTCTCGCTTCGCCGAGCCCTGACGAGCCGCTCGACGAGGCCCTGCGGCCCGCTCGACAAGCGGCCCTGGCTCGACCTACCGTGCGCCCATGCACCGGCTCGGCCTCGTCCTCGCGCTCGCTTGTTCTTCGATCCTGCTCGGCTGCCCCAGCGAGCCCGCGCCGACGCCCAAGCCCAACGCGCCAGCCAAGACCGAGGGTCCGGCCATGGCCCACGGCGACGCCAACCCGCACGGCGACGCCAACCCGCACGGCCAGCCGAGCAACCCCCACGCTGGCCTCGACATGCCCACCGCCGACGTCGTGCTGCCGGTCCCCGCCGGTCCCCCGCGCGACGTGACGCCGACCGGCGTGACGCGGACCGAGCTCGTCGACGGCTTGGCCCTGCAGGTGCCCGAAGAATGGACGCGCGAGGAGCCGAGCAACACCAGCATGCGCAAGGCCGCGTTCGTGCTGCCGGGTCCGGGCGGCGACGTCCGCTTGGTCGTGTACCGCTTCGCCGGTGGCGTCGGCGGTTTCACGGCCAACATCGAGCGTTGGAAGGGCCAGATGACTCCGGCCGCGGGCGTCGAGGCCACCATCGCCGAGCGCGAGGTCGGCGGGCACAAGCTGGCCAGCTTCGACGTCGCGGGCAAGTTCGCCGGCCAGTCGATGCCCGGCGCGCCGCCCCAGCCCTCGATCGACGACGCCCGCTTGTTCGCGGCCGCGATCGAGCCCGTCGGCGGTGGCGACCCGTGGACGCTCAAGTTGGTCGGCGCCAAGCCGACCGTCGATGTCTGGGCGAGCGCGTGGGAGACGATGGTCGGCTCGCTCGCCCCAGCCCCCGCCGGCGCAGCCGAGCCGGCTCCCGCGCCCGCGCCCTGACATGCACGCGATCGAGCGGATCTCGATCGAGCTGACCAACCGCTGCGACAAGGCGTGTTGGTTCTGCTACGCCGGCAG
>JAMHUH010000089.1:0-7177 GCA_035904925.1 Nannocystaceae bacterium | reverse complement strand
CTGCCTTCGGTACTGAGCGTGCCGAGGATTACGAGGAATGCAGTCGAACGACATCCGCCGAATCGCGATCGCCTGCGTCCTGCTCTCGCTCGGCTGCCGGCCGCTCGCCACGGGCGAGGACGAGCTCGGGGACACGGCGGGCGCGAACGACACGAGCGAGGGTTCGAGCGGCGAGTCGAGCACGACCGCTTCGATCACGAGCACGGACGAGGCGAGCACGAGCACGAGCGATTCGAGCACGAGCGAGTCGAGCAGCACGAGCGATTCGAGCACGAGCGAGTCGAGCAGCACGAGCGAGTCGAGCACGAGCACGGAGACGGGCTCGACGGACACGAGCTCGACAGACACGAGCTCGACGGACACGAGCAGCGGGGAGACCGGCAACGCCGACTGCGAGCTCAACGACGTCTACGAGCCCAACCCGAGCCCCGACCAGGCCACGCCGATGGCTTGGACGGCGGTCAGCGAGTGGTCGGCCTATCGGATCGTCGACGACGCCTACCTGTGTTCGGGCGAGGGCGACTGGTATCAGTTCGACGTCGAGAGCCTCGGCTACGACGTCCACTTCTTGCTGGTTCGGGCGCTGATCGAGGACGCGGGCCTGTGCGGGCTCGCTTGCGGCGACGTGGTGATCTCGGAGGGTCCCGAGCACGCGATGACCATCGAGGTCTATCGGGCGATCGACATGCAGCTGCTGGCCACGCAGACCGATGACGAC
Organism: Nannocystaceae bacterium; assembly: GCA_035904925.1. Classification (GTDB taxonomy): domain Bacteria; phylum Myxococcota_A; class Polyangia; order Nannocystales; family Nannocystaceae; genus Plesiocystis. The sequence continues at coordinate 6,459 of JAMHUH010000089.1, read as the reverse complement.
GGCGTGCTGGCCTTCGGTGGGATCGGCGATCAGTTCGGGCAAGACCTGCTGCTCCACGTGTTCAGCCCGACGCCCGAGGCCGAGTATCCCTATCGGCTCACGGTCGAGATGCGCAACTACGACGGCGAAGACGAGTGTGAGTGCTGAGCGGCTCGCCGCGCTCTGGTTGGCCGCGCTGATCGGCTGTGGCTCGTCGGCCACGCCCGAGACCGAGCCCGAGGCCGCGCCAGCACCAGGCTCGAGCGCTTCGCCCTTGGCCCGCGATCGAGTCGACGCCCACGTGCACCTGGTCGAGGGCGCGAGCGACGAGCTGCTCGCGGCGCTCGATCGCCAAGGCATCGCGGCCGCGATCGTGATCGCTTCGCCGCACCTCGATCCGCGCTCGGGCGTCGCGCTCGACGACTCGGGCGTGCTGCCGGGCTGGCGCGCGGCCAACGAGCGGCTCTTGAGCGAGACCGCGGGCCAGCGCGAGCGCTTGATCCCCTTCATCGCCGTCGAGCCGAGCGAGGTCGAGATCGCCGAGCTCGAAGCGTGGTTCGAACGCGGCGCGTGTGGGGTCAAGCTCTACGCGGGCCACCAGCGCTTGCACGCGCGAGCGCTCGACGACGCGGCCAACCAACCCCTCTTCGACTGGCTCGAGTCCCACCACGTGCCCCTGCTGTTGCACGTCAACACCGTCCGCTTTCGCGCCGAGCTGGCCAGGCTCTTGCGCGCGCACCCAGAGCTCGAGCTCGTCTGCGCGCACCTGTGTGGGAGTCGAAGCGACCTCGATCGGCTCGCGGGGCTGCTCGACGAGTTTCCGCGCCTGCGGGTCGACACCAGCCACGGCGCGGGCGAGCACGGGGTCGAGGGCTTCACCGCGATCGAGCGCGAGCGCGAGCGCCTGCGCGCAATGATCGAGGCCGAGCCCGAGCGCTTCGTGTTCGGCTCCGACCTCGTCACGCTTCACAGTCCGCTCGGGCCGGACGTGAGCGCGCAGGAGTGGGACCTTCAGCTCGCGGCCAACCTCGGGCTGATCGAGCGCGAACAATTCGAGTTCTGGCGGCGGGCCGAAGCGGGCGGCCTCGAGGTCGCGCCCTACCAGGGCCTCGCGCTCGACGACCCGGCGCGTGGGCTCGTGCTGGCCGGCAACGCGCGTCGCTGGCTGGCCGCCTGCGCCCGCTGATCGCGTTACTCTGGGTCGATGTTCATCGTCGCGGTCACACGCTGGGGTCCCGGCCTCGACCAGCAGCTGCCCGAGCTCGCCGCGCAGCTCGGCATGTTCCCCTATGATCTTCGGGCGCGGCTGGCCGGACCGCTGCCGGTGATCGTCGCGCGCGTGCACGAGCGCGAGGCCGCCTCGACCTTGATGAACACGCTGCGTGGCTGGGGCCATGGCGCGGTCGGCTGCGAGGACGACAAGGTGGTGTCGAGCGAGGCCATGCTGCAAGTCCGCGACTTTCGCATCGAAGCCGATCGGCTCGAGGTCGAGGGCGTCGGTCAGGTTCGCGGCGAGGTCGAGGCCGCGCAGGTCTACATGCTGATCCACGCGATGGCGGTGTCCGAGCAGCACCACGTCAAGGAGACCTCGAGCAAACAGTTCAACGCCGCGCGAGCGCTGCTCAGCGGCGGCATGGTCATGTCGAAGACCACGACCACGACCAGCCACGCGCACGACTCGGACTCGGAGGAGCGGCTCTACCTGTTTCGCCGCTCGTTCACGGAGCCCTTGCTCTTTTGCCAGCACCAGCTGCGCTACACCGGGCTCGGTCCGGCGATGCGCCGCTCGAGCCACGACAACTTCGTCGCGCTGACGCTCGCGCTGCGGGCCTTCGCCCCCGACGCCGTCTACGACGACCGGCTGCGGACCACCCGGCGCAAGCTCGGCTTCGAGGCCGCGACCCACGAGCAGGCGGGCAAGTCCAAGACCAGCAGCGTCAGCCACTCCAACGCCTCGGGCCTCGACCTCGCCGCCCACCTGCTCTTGGTCGGGCTGGCCCGCGGGCAGCTCTGATCGGGCGCCCAGACCGGGTCTGAGCCGGGTCTGAGCCGGGTTCGAGCGCCCGAGACATTTTTTTCGCCGACCTGTCACAGCCGCGTTCGCTGTCCCGTCAGGCGGGCATGGCTCACCTCGAAGCTCGTCCCACCCGTGGCGCTGGTCTCCTCGTTCGCTTCGCCTACTGGATGGCCCGGCGGCGGCTCGGCAAGGTCCCGACGCCGATCGGGATCATGGCGCACAGTCGCTCGGTGCTCGCGGCCGTCGGCGGGTTCGAACTCGCCTTCGAGCGTGCGAACCGGGTCGACGTGAAGCTCAAGGAGCTCGCGCTGGTCAAGTGCGCCTCGCTGATCGGCTGCCGCTTTTGCATCGACATCGGCGCGGCGCTGGCCCAGGGCCACGGCGTCAGCGAGGCCAAGCTGCTCGGCTTGCCCTACTACGAGACCAGCCCCGAGTTCACCCCGCTCGAGCGGCGCGTGCTCGACTACACCGTCCAGATGAGCGCGACCCCGGCCAACCCCGAGCGCGAGCTCTTCCGCACCCTCGAGGCCGAGCTCGGCGTCCCGGCGCTGGTCGAGCTGACGGCCGCGATCGCGTGGGAGAACTTCCGCGCCCGCTTCAACCACGCCGTGGGGGCCAAGGAAGAGGGATACTCCGAGGGCATGGTCTGCGTGCTGCCGCCCCTCGTCATGCTCGCCGAGGATCGCCGTGTCGGATGAGTTCGAGCGCCACCGCGGGCGCTGCTTCGCGATCGCCTACCGCATGCTCGGCAGCGCGGCCGAGGCCGAGGACATCGTCCAGGAGGCCTGGCTTCGCTGGCGACGGGCCGAGGCGATCGAGTCGGCGCCCGCGTGGCTGACGACCACCGTCACCCGGCTCTGCCTCGACTACCTCGACTCCGCCCGAGTTCGGCGCGAGCACTACGTCGGCCCCTGGCTGCCCGAGCCGATCGCCACGCCCGCCGACGAGGTCGATCCCGAGAGCATCTCGATCGCGTTCTTGCTGCTGCTCGAGCGGCTCTCGCCGGCCGAGCGCGCGGTCTATCTGCTGCGCAAGGTCTTCGACGTCGACTACGCCGAGATCGCGACGATGCTCGGCAAGAGCGAGGCCGCGGTCCGCCAGCTCCAGCATCGCGCGGGCGAGCACCTCGGGACCGAGCGCCCGCGCTTCGCCGCCTCGAAAGAGCAGCACCTGCGGCTCTTGACCAGCTTCTTGCTCGCCACGCAGTCGGGCGAGCTCGGCCCGATCGAGGCCCTGCTCAGCGAAGACGCCCGCTCGTGGAACGACGGCGGCGGCCGAGTCCGAACCGCGCGCAACATCGTCGAAGGTCGCTCGCGCGTGGCTCGGCTCTTTCATGGCTTGGTCAAGAAGGGCGGCAGCGCCGATCTCCGGCCCGAGCTGCGCGAGCTCAACGGCTGGCCGGCGATCTTGTTGTGGCGCGGCGCCGAGCTGACCATGGCGCTCACGATCGAGACCGACGGCGAGCAGATCCTGGCCGTGCACTCGATGGTCAACCCCGACAAGCTCCGGGCGCTGGGCGTGCATGCCCAGTCGCCCGGGTTGCCGAGCTGAGCGGTCAGGGGAGCGGCGGACCCTCGTGGCGCGTGGTTGCGATGAAGAGGGTCGGCGCGATGTCGCAGAACTCGGGCTGCGCCAAGTACTCGCGCGCGCCGGTCAGCCAGACTTCGAACGCCCGATCGTCGATGAGCTGGGTCGTGTAGGTGCCATGCCAGGCGTCGACTTGCTGGCCAGCGACGAGGTAGCGCAGCTCGAGCCCAACCTGCTCGCCGCAGGCGTCTTCGTTGCCAAAGTCATCGACCGCGACGTAGGGCCCACAGGTGGAGCGAGTCAGCGTCGGCGAATGGGGCACGACGAAGGGGCCTTGCGTGGGCACGAGCACCGAGCTGACTTGGAAGGTGAAGCGATCGCCATCGGCGAGCTCGAGGTCGATCCACACGTCGGGCCAGTTCAACCAGCCTGGCTCGTGATGGAAACGCAGCGTCGCCATCGAGCCCGGCTCGGGTAGCGTCGGCTTTGGATCGAGCGGAAGGTCGAGCGTGAGCTCGATCGTGACGCAGTCGAGATGGATCTGGTCCGGCAGACCGGCGACGACCATGCACTCGTCTTCGAGGTCTTCCGGGACGTCGTTGGGGAAGTCACCGTCGACGATCGAGAAGAGCCACTCCGCCGGCAACATGTCGAGTTCGCAGCTGGGGTTGGAGCCCGTGGTGTCGGACTCGGAGTCGGAGGTCGACTCGGAGTCGGAGGTCGATTCGTCGGTCGTCTCGGAGGTCGACTCGGAGTCGGAGGTCGACTCGGAGGTCGACTCGGAAGTACCGGTGTCGGGGCTCGTCTCGTCGGTCGCACCGGGGCCAGGGTCATTCGCGCAGGCCAATACGAACACGGAGAGGGTCGAGGGCAGCAGACGGTGAAGGAGGCGCACGCGGCTGATGATGCGCAAAGATCGGGTCGATGCAACGCGGCCCGAGGGCCGCCGATGTCAGTGCATCGACGCTTGGCGCAGGCTCTCGGGCGTGTCGCCCGTCCACTCGTGGAAGGCTCGAAAGAACGAGTTGGGATCCTCGAAGCCGAGCAAGAACGAGATCTCGGCGCACGAGTACGCGGTCCGGCTCAGGTAGTGGCGCGCCAGGTCTTCGCGGGTCCGGTTCAGGACGATCTGGAAGCTCGTGCCTTCCTCGCTCAGCCGGCGTTGCAAGGTTCGCTTGCTCAGCGCGAGTCGGCCCGCGACCGCGTCCATCGAGGCCTTGCCGCTGGGCAGCGACTCGAGCAAGGTCGCACGCACGCGCTCGCTGACGCTGGCCGAGTCGTCGAGCTCGGCCAGACGCAGGCGCAAGCTCGGCTCGAACACCTTCCACATCGCCTCGTTGGCGGTCAGGAAGGGCCGCTCGGCGTCGACCTTGGCGAAGGTCAGCGCGTGGATCTTGCCGCGCACGACCTCGACCCCGAAGAAGCGGGCATAGTCGGCCGCGGGCTGCGGTGGATGCAGCGTGACCACCTCGAGCGGCCGGACCTGCTCGCGGGTGGCGATCCGGGCGAGGCGAACGATGAAGGCCAGCTCGGCGGCGACCAGCGACTGCGGCGGCGCGACCGAGGCGTCGAGCCATTCGAAGGCGAGCTCGAGGCCCGCGCGGCGCTCGGTCACGTGCAGCGCCATCGGAGCGATCAGCCGCTTGTAGCGGGAGATCCGCTGGGCGGCGACGATCAGGTTGGGGCTGCAGAGCGCGGCGAAGAGCGGGGGCAAGAACGACTCCGTGGTCACGACCTCGGCGATTCGCAGCGGAAAGACCGGATCGCCGACTTCGGCCTCGAGGCTGGTCCAAAAGCGAAAGTACTCCTCGGTGCTCAGGCCGACCTCGGCGCGGGAGAACAAGTCCTCGGGCAGCCGCGCGCGGCGAAGCAGGTCCCCGGGGCGGACCGAGAGGTCCTCGAGCAGGGGACGCCAGCCGGGTTCGAGCGGGAATTCGTACGAGCGAGCCATCGCGACCTCCTGCAGATCATACGTCATGCGATCACTACTGAACCTGGCTCATGATCGCCTTGTCGAACAAGCGGTCGCCGAAGACCTTGCGGATGAAGATCAGCGGCTTGGCCAGCTTGCCGACCGCGTAGCGAGTCTTGGGTCGCTTGGCCGCGATCGCCTTGGCGATCGTGTCGGCGATCAGCGAGGGCGGCGACGCGGCGCCGGGCTTGTCGTAGGAGGCCCGGGTTGCCTTGGCCATCGACTGGGCCATGCCCTCGTAGGGGCCTTGGCCCGAGCGCTCGAGCATCGGCGCGAGCATGACGTCGCCGAACTCGGTCGCGATCGCGCCAGGCTCGATGATGATCACGTCGATGCCGAACTGCGCGAGCTCGATCCGCAAGCAGTCGCTCCAACCTTCGAGCGCGTGCTTGGTCGCGTGGTACCAAGCGCCGAGCGGCGTATAGACCTTGCCACCCATCGACGAGATGTTGATGATCTTGCCGGCCCGCTTGGCTCGCATCGCCGGCAGCGCGAGCTGGGTCAGCCGGGCCAGCCCGAACAAGTTGACCTCGAATTGGTAGCGGGCGTCCGCGATCGTGGTCTCCTCCATCGCCCCATACATGCCGAAGCCCGCGTTGTTGATCAGGATGTCGATGCCCCCGCGCTCGCTCGTGATCTGCTCGACGACCCGGACGATGTCCTGCTCGCGGGTGATGTCGAGCGCGAGCGGGATGCCGCCGAGCGCCTCGAGGTCCTGCATCTTGTCGACCCGTCGGGCCGCGACGTAGACGGTGTAGCCCAGGCTCAACAGCTTGATCGCGGTCTGCTTGCCCATGCCCGAGGAGGCGCCGGTGATCAGGACGGTCTGGGTGTTCGGTGCTGCGTTCATGCCCCCAAGTTAGGCCGCCGAGGGTGCCGCTTCACTCGCGCGAGACGCCAACCGGCTCGCCGATGACGCCAGCGCTGCACGTTGGCGTCATCGGCGACCCCGTTGGCGTCTCGC
>JAMHUH010000088.1:0-5140 GCA_035904925.1 Nannocystaceae bacterium | reverse complement strand
GGTCGCGTCGGTGCTGATCGAGTCGGTCGAGTCGGTCGAGCTGGTCGAGCCCGTCGAGCCATCGGTCGAGCCATCGGTCGAGTCCTCGGTCTCGCCGGCTTCGAGCGTCTCGCTGCCCGAATCGCCGCTCTCGTCGGTCCCATCGAGAGTATCGCTCGAATCCGAGCCGTCGAAATCACCGACTTCACCGACCTCATCGACGCCCCCGCTCGATTCGACGTTCTCCGGCGTGCAGCCCAAAGCAGGCGCCAGAGCGAGCCAGAGGGCCGAAAACGATGACAAACCGAGTCCGCCGCCAGCGGCGGAAAAACCGAGTCCGCCGCCCACGGCGGACAATCCCCGAACCTCGCGCGATGCAATGGCCACGCCGCCAGTGTAGCCAAGCCGCGAGCCATTCCCATATCCTGGATTACGAAAATGGCGTCGCTAATTTGAATGTGTCGATTCCAAAAAATCTCGATGGTGCATTCGCCACCACTCGCGGCGAAGGCTCGGCGAAGCCTCAGCAGGTGCCGACCGACTCGCCCTCGTGGGCCTCGAGCAGCTTCTCGACCAGCTCGACATGGCCGGGATCCTCGACCTCGATGGTCAGCAGCACCCGGCCCTCGCCAAGGCGAAGCGCGAGCTCGCGCAGGGGCGCCTTGGGCAGCCGGGTGCCAGCCATCATCCCGCCGAGCATGCCCGAGAGCACGCCCGTCAAGAGTCCGAAGCCGGCCCCGATCCCGGTCGTGAGGCCCATGATGCCGAGCGTCGCGCCGGCGATCGTGCCGAGCAGGAGCCCGACGATGCCGCCGACGACGACGGCGATCAGGGTGTTTCGACCGATCTCGGTCGCGGCCTCGGGCAGGTAGTTGCCGTCGAGCGGCGAGCGCAAGTGGCTCTGCACCGGGAAGGTCGGGTGGCGATCGCCCGCGCGGCGCAGCTCGTCGGCGGCGCGCTCGGCCCTGACCTCGTCGGGGAAGAGAGCGAAGACGATCGCCATGCTACTGGGCCGATCCCGACGCTTCGGATTCGTAGGCCTCGATCGGCGGGCAGGTGCAGATCAGGTTGCGGTCGCCCCAGGTGTTGTCGATCCGCGCGACCGCGGGCCAGAACTTGGCGTCGCGGACCCACGGCAGCGGGAACGCGGCCTGCTCGCGCGAGTAGGCGTGCTCCCAGACGTCGGCCATGACGGCCGACGCGGTGTGGGGCGCTTGCTCGAGCGGGTTGTCGCCGCGCGGCCACTCGCCACGCTCGACCTTGGCGATCTCCTCGCGGATCGCGATCATCGCGTCGCAGAAGCGATCGAGCTCGGCCTTGGGCTCGCTCTCGGTCGGCTCGATCATCAAGGTGCCAGCGACCGGGAAGGACATGGTCGGGGCATGGAAGCCGTAGTCCATCAGGCGCTTGGCCACGTCCTCGGCCTCGATCCCGGCCGACTGCTTGAAGGGCCGCAGGTCGAGGATGAACTCGTGGGCACAGCGGCCGCGCGCGTTGGTGTAGAGGACCGGGTAGTGGCCACGCAGACGCGCGGCCATGTAGTTGGCGTTGAGGATCGCGACCTGGGTCGCGCGGGTCAGGCCAGCGCCGCCCATCAGCGCGATGTAGACCCACGAGATGGTCAGGATCAGCGGGCTGCCGAAGGGCGCGGCCGAGACGGCCCCGACGGCCTCGGCGCGACCGCTGGGCGAGAGCGGGTGGCCAGGCAGGTGGGCGACGAGGTGCGGCGCGACGCCGATCGGGCCCATGCCCGGACCGCCGCCACCGTGCGGGATGCAGAAGGTCTTGTGCAGGTTGAGGTGGCAGACGTCGGCCCCGAAGTCACCCGGCCGGCACAGCCCGACCTGCGCGTTCATGTTGGCGCCGTCGAGATAGACCTGGCCGCCGTGGGTGTGGATGATCTCGCAGATCTCGCGGATGCGCTCCTCGAACACGCCGTGGGTCGAGGGGTAGGTGACCATCAAGGCCGCGAGCTCGCTCTCGTGCTTCTCGGCCTTGGCCCGCAGATCGTCGACGTCGATGTTGCCTTGCTCGTCGCACTTGACGGTGACCACCTGCATGCCGGCCATGACCGCGCTGGCCGGGTTGGTGCCGTGGGCCGAGACCGGGATCAGGCAGACCTTGCGGTGGTTGTCGCCGCGGTGGCGGTGGTAGGCGCGGATGACCAGCAAGCCGGCGTACTCGCCCTGCGATCCGGCGTTGGGCTGGAGCGAGACGCCAGCGAAGCCGGTGATGTCGCAGAGCCACTGCTGGAGGCTGGTGAAGAGCTCGGCATAGCCCGCGACGGTGTCGGCCGGGGCGAAGGGATGGACGTTGGCGAACTCGGGCCAGGTGACCGGCAGCATCTCCGAGGTCGCGTTGAGCTTCATCGTGCACGAGCCCAGCGCGATCATCGAGCTGGTCATCGACAGGTCGCGACCTTGGAGGCGATGCAGGTAGCGGAGCATGTCGTGCTCGCACTGGTTGGCCTGGAACACCGGGTGGGTCATGAACGCGGTGTCGCGGGCGAGGCCCGGGCCATAGCCGAGCGCGGCTTCGATCGCGGCGGACGACTCGGCCAGATCGCTCGGGCGCGAGCCCGTGAACAATTCGATCAACGCCGCGACGTCGGCGAGCGTGGTGGTTTCGTCGAGGCTCAGGCCGAGCCGGCGATCGTCGAAGAGGCGCAGGTCGACGCCCTGGGCCCGCGCCGCCGACCACAGCGCGCGCGCGTCGGCGTGGACGGCATGCCCGGCCGGCACGCCGACCAAGAGCGTGTCGAACTGCTCGGCGTGGGGGAACACGAAGCCGGCCCGCTCGAGCTGGCCACGCAGGACCAAGGTCAGGCCGCGAACCCGACGAGCGATCGTGGTGAGCCCCTGCGGCCCGTGCCAGACCCCGTACATGCTGGCCATGATCGCGAGCAGGACCTGCGCGGTGCAGATGTTGCTCGTCGCTCGCTCGCGGCGGATGTGCTGCTCGCGGGTCTGCAAGGCCATGCGATAGGCCGGCTTGCCCTGCGCGTCCTTGGACACGCCGATGATCCGGCCCGGCATGACCCGGCGGAACTCGTCGCGCGTGGCCATGAAGCCGGCGTGCGGGCCACCGAAGCCCATCGGCACGCCGAAGCGCTGGGCCGAGCCGATCGCGATGTCGGCCCCGATCTCGCCCGGCGATCGCAGCAGCGTGAGCGCGAGCAGATCGCTGGCGAGCACGGCCAGGGCTCCGGCCGCGTGCACGCGCGCGACCACACCGGCCGGGTCGCTCACGCGGCCTTCGGTGTCGGGGTACTGGAAGAGCACGCCGAACACCTGATCGTCGAACGCGGCCGTGTCGACGTCGCCGACGCGGACGGTGATCCCGAGCGGCTCGGCCCGCGTCTGCACGACCGCGAGCGTCTGCGGGTGAACCTGCTGCGAGACGAAGAACACCGCGCGCTTGCCCTTGGCGTTCTCGTAGGCCATGTGCATCGCCTCGGCGGCGGCGGTCGCCTCGTCGAGCAGCGAGGCGTTGGCCAGCGGCAGCCCGGTCAGGTCGGCGACCATGGTCTGGTAGTTGAGCAGCGCCTCGAGCCGGCCTTGGGCGATCTCGGCCTGGTAGGGCGTGTAGGCGGTGTACCAGCCCGGGTTCTCGAGCACGTTGCGCTGCACGACCGGCGGGACGATGCAGCCGTAGTAGCCGAGGCCGATGTGGCACTTGCGGATCTGGTTGCCGGCCGCCAGCTCGTGCAGTCGAGCGATCAGCTCGTGCTCACCGAGCGGGCGCCCAGCCTCGCCGAAGTGCTCGAGCCCTTGCAGCTCGAGCGGCTTGGCGATCCGGATCGCGGCCGGGATGGTCTCGTCGATCAGCGCGTCGAGGCTCGCGGCCTCGACCGTCCTGAGCATCAGGGCGAGGTCGGCCTCGCGCGGACCGATGTGGCGGCGAACGAAGGTGTCGCTAGGGGCGAGGAAGCTGGGTGTCACTGACATGGCGGCGCGGGCGAAACGTACCGGATCGAATTCATCGGCGGCGAGGGCCGAGCCACGCATCGGGGCCTCGTCGGGCCTACGATGGGCGTGTGGAAAGGCACCGCTTGGTCGGGGCGTGCGCGCCGAGCCGAGCAAGTGCGCGCGATAGCCTGCGCCGATGCGACGCCTCGCGCCTCTGATGCTGGTCTTCGCGAGCTCGGCTTGCGACAGCGGAGCACCCGGCAGCTTTCCACCCGAAGACCCCGCCCTCGCCGCACAAAATCAAGCGGCGGGCGATCCCTACGCGGGTCGCTTCCCCTTCGCCGACGCCATCGCGGGCCTGCCCGAGTCCGGCAAACTCCGCGCGACGATCGTCAGCGACGGAGGCGAGATCCACTGCGAGCTGCTCGCCGACGTCGCCCCGCTCGCGGTCGCCAATTTCGTCGGCCTCGCCCGCGGCCTTCGACCCTTCCGCGACACCAGCGGCACGTGGACGACCCGGCCTTACTACGACGGGCTGACCTTTCACCGGGCCGAGCCGCGCCTCTTCGTCCAGGGCGGTCGGCTGGGCGACGAAGAGCTGGCCGGGTTTCGGCTGCAAGACGAGCGCTCGATCGGGACCGTCTTCGATGGCCCGGGCGTGCTCGCGCTGGCCAACGACGGCTCGCCGAATGGATCGAGCGCGCAGTTCTTCATCACCACCGAGGTCAACCGCAGCTTCGATGGTGCGTACACGATCATCGGTCGCTGCGACGATCTGCTGGTCGTCCGCGAGCTCGAGCGTCGGGTGCTCGCGGGCGAGCGGCCGGTGATCGAGACGCTTCGAATCAGCCGCGAGTGAGCCGAGCGAAGCGTGGGTCGACTACGGGGAAGGTCGCGGTTCGACGACGATCACGACGCGCTCGACCTGGATCTGGTCCCCGTCCAGCAAGCTCGCGGCAACCCACGGACTCTGGGTCACCTCGCCCGGTCGACCGTAGACCAGCACGATCGTCGAGCGGGCTTGCTCGAGGGCGAGAGCCGAGATGAGGCCCTCGATCTCGACCGTACCCGTGGGCGATGGAGTGACCACGACCGCACCCAGATCAATCTCGCGTTCGTGGCCCTCGTCGACGACGAAGGCCCGAACCTCAGCCTCGAAGGGTTTGCCCGCGTCCTTCGCGGGTCGCAGGGTCCAACGGAATTCTCCGTCGGGGACGAAGCGGTGGACCTCGACTTCGTGGGGCGTGGGACCC
>JAMHUH010000087.1:0-1680 GCA_035904925.1 Nannocystaceae bacterium | reverse complement strand
CCGGCAGATCGTCGGGGCTGTTGGGGACCCAGTCGGTCGGCGTGAAGTCGTTCTTCCACTCGCACTCGGCCGGCAGCCAGTCGGCGAAGAAGCCGGGGTCGAAGTCGACGGCGAGGAATTGCGCGTAGGCGGCGTGGCTGACCTCGGTGCTGGTGATCGAGAAGCCGCCGGCGATGTCGACGTCGACGACCTCGGGGCAGTCGCCACAGTTCGGCGTCCCGCACTCGCCCGCGCATGCGCTGGGCCCAGTGTCGGTGGAGTCGGTGGTGGAGTCGGTCGTGTCGGTGGAATCGCTGCTGGAGTCGGTCGAGTCGGTCGAGTCGCTGGAGTCGGTGGTGGACTCGCTCGTGGACTCGCTGGTCGAGGTCGTGTCGGTCGCGCTGGTCTCGGTCTCGCTGGCCGAGCCGACCTCGTCGTCCGAAGGGCTCGAGGTGCAGCCGGAGTCGAGCAAGAGCGAGGTCGTGAGCACGAAGAGCGAGGCGCGGCGCATGCCGACGATCATGGACCATCAGGGGCCGGCTTCGTCGGCTCATGTCGGCCCGCGTGCATGCACGATTGCGCCCCGGCCTGGTCCGCGTGCCCGCAGGTGGGGCGGGCTCAAGGCCGCGGCGTGCCGCCGACGGGCAGGTCGCCGTCGACCCAACGCAGGTGCACGTGGTCGCAGTGGCGCGGCCACATGCCGCGATTTTGCGCGTGCAGGTAGCGGCGCCCCGGGCGGCGCTCACCGACCTCGCGGTCGAAGCTGGCGAGCACCCGCGGATCGTCGTGGACGAAGTAGGCGATCGGATCGCGGGGGAAGACGATCTGGGCGAGCACGCGCAGGCGCTGGCTGGTCGGCGTGTCCGAGAGCTCGTCCTCGGGGTCGAGCCTGGGCTCGCGCTTGCCTTTGCCGAGCGGCTCGCTCGACCAGATCGATCGCGCTTTGCGAAAGTGGTGCCACCAGATGCTCGGCCGGCCGGCGTGGAGGTGCTGGTGATCGAGCAGGTAGAGGTCGGCGTCGACGCCCTCGCGGTGGGTCCAGTGATCGAGGATCTTGCCGCCGGTCACGTGGCTGATGTCGCCGACGCCGAGCAAGAGGCCGGTGCGCTGCTCGTAGTCGTCGGCGATCTCGGCCAGCGCCTCGATCACGTCGACCCGGCCCCACTGGCGATCGATCGACTCCTTGCCGTTGGTCTTGTAGGGCAGGTAGTGGCGACCGGGCTCGAGCCGATCGGCGAGGTTGATCCAGCGCTCGCCAGCGACGTAGGCCTCGTGGCGACCGATCGGGTGCTGGTCGGGATCGAGCCCTTGGACCGGCACGATCACGTGCAGCCAGGCGTGCTCGCCCTCCCGCGTGACGATCAGATCGTAGTCGGCGAGCGGACCCCGACGCGCGGCGTCGGCGGGCGTGTCGGTGCCGAACTTGGCCAGCGCCATCCAATCGCGGACTTGGTCGAGGTCGCCCGCGAGCGCGAAGGCGCGGCGCTCGGCGTAGGCCGGCTCGAGCCCGGCCGAGCTGGGCAGCGGGCCGGCGGGCGAGTAGCGGAGCTTGGCCCGAATGCCGAGCTCGTGGAGCTCTTGCTCGGCGGCGGCGAGCGCAGCGGCGATCGCCTCGGGGGTGGCTGCGACGAGCTCGGCTCGCAGCTCGCTCGGGTCGGCAAGCTCGGGCTCGATCGTGGCTTGGTCGGCGCGCTCGGGCTC
>JAMHUH010000086.1:0-2012 GCA_035904925.1 Nannocystaceae bacterium | reverse complement strand
GGACGGCCTCGCCCCCGAGGCGGGCAGTCGTCGGCCCTCGTTGGTCTCGCTGCTGCTGCTCTTGGCCGGCGCGATCTGGATCGTCGTCGCCCTGCTCAAGCTCGACGGCCCGAGCGAGCAGACCCCCTCGCTCTCGGTCGGCGACCAGGTCGAGAGCGCCGCGCTGCCCGACCTCGACGACTCCAGCGCCGCCCGCGACACCGCGATCGCCGAAAGTGGCCCGAATGTGCCCGAATCCGGCGAGGTTCCGCAGGATTCGGGCAATATCGCCCCCATCGACGAAGGCGTCGATTCGGTCGGATCACCCGATATCGACTCCAACAGCGAGCGTGGCCCGCCCGAGGGCTCGTTGCTGGCCGGCAAGCGCTGGCCGCAGGATTATGCCGCGCCGGAGGTAGTTTATTACAAGGTGAAGCGCGGCGGCTCGATGAAGATAGTCGCCAATCTGTACAAGATCTATCACCACGAGATTGAGGCGCTCAATCCGGGGGTGAACATCGACGAGGAATTGCCGCCCGGGACCAAGCTGGTCGTCTACCGGCGCAAGCCCGGCAGCAAGAGCGAGTCGATCGGCTTCGCCGGCTCGGGCAGCGTGATCGGGGCCATGCCGATGGTCGACGGCCCAGGCCGCGAGCTCAAGCACACGCCCTGGAAGGGCTGGGCGACGACGATCACCGTCGCGACGCTCGACGTGATCCTGCGCGAGTGGGCGCGCCGCTACCCGACCGAGCAACCGATCCTGGTCGGCAACATGTCGGTCCGCGAGGGCGGCCGGCTCGAGCCGCACAGCTCGCACCAATCGGGCCGCGACGTCGACCTCAGCTACCCGCAGAACTGGGACCGCAAGGAGGAGCTGAACTGGCGCAAGATGGACGCCACCAACCTCAACCGGGAATTGACCTGGTCTTTGTTGGAGCTCCTGCGCGAATCGGGCGGGGTCGAGGCGATCTTCATCGATAGCAAGCTGCAAAAGCTGCTTTATGACCATGCGATTAGCACGCAGCGGCATACGAAGGCCGAATTGGAGCAATGGATGGAGTATCCGCGGTCTCCGGGGAGCGGAAGTCCGTTGATTCAGCATGTTCGGGGGCATGAGGACCACATTCATGTGCGGTTCAATTGCACGGATGAAGAGACGGAATGCCAGTCGCGTGATCGTGAAGGGGATTGATCCCTCTTCTGCGATTTTCCATCTCTGAGTTCTTCGTATTCTCACGACTCGGACGATCTCTCGAGATCTCCCGCGTAGAGCTTCCTCCGCGGATGTCCGCGCACCCGAAGCGGGGGCTTCACGGGGAATGTTCGCCAACGCCCGCGCCGCCACCTCCAGTTGCCGCGAAACGGCCCAGACGCGCCACGCGGGGGCTCTACGGTCCCTCTTCGCGGCGGCGAGAGCAATCGAGCTTCGAAGGCGCGCGGGGGGAAAGAGGGTCCGTCCGAGGCGAGTCGAGCCCCGCGCTTCGATGCAAGGATCCCCAAATCGACGAAAGCCCCAATCACAGCACGCGCACCCGCGATTCGAAGGGCGACGTGTTTGAGCCCGAGCGGCGGACCCTCTTTCCCACCGTGAAGCCCTTCCATCGGTCGAGTGATCTTCCGCGTAGGATCAGCACGATGACACGCCCGAATCGAACGCTCGAATCGAACGCCCGAATCGAACGCCCGAATCGAACGCCCGAATCGAACGCTCGAATGGGACGCCCAAATCGAACGCCCGAATCGAACGCTCGAATCGAACGCCCGAATCAACCAACAGAAAAGCGGGCGATTCGGGAAAACCCCCAATCGCCCGCTTCCTCAAAACCACTCAGTTGTGCAGATCATTGAACGCCGAGCTGTGCGCCGCCCGAACCGCCCGCGCCGCCGCCGGCGTCGGGCGATACGCCTCGTCGCTGATCACCGCATCCGCAGCGATCGGCCCATTCCCGCCATTGTTGCGAGGCACCAATCCGGGCAGCTCCTTGCGCAGGGCGGCGAGCTCGTCGGCTTGCTTGCTCAGGCCCTCGTCGCCG
>JAMHUH010000085.1:0-2069 GCA_035904925.1 Nannocystaceae bacterium | reverse complement strand
CCCTCGCGGATGTCGAAGGTCTTCGCGCCTTCGTCGACGCTGCTGAGCTCGTACATCGGGTTCGAAAGCGCGGGGAAGAGCGGGTGCCCGGCCTTGGGCTGCCAGAGCTGGTCGGAGCGAGCGGCTCGTTCGAAGGCCTCGGTCTGCTCCGCCGCGCTGGTGAAGCGGTCGCGCGGATCCTTGGCCATCGCGCGCTGCATGAAGCGATCGATGTGCGGCGCGCCGACGTACTCGGCCTTCGACCCGTGCAGCGTCGCTCCGTCTTCGCCGGGATCGTTGGCGAGCGGGATCCGCAGCGGCGGGACCGGAGCGTTCATGTGTTGATGAAGCAGGTCCGGCAGGTTGCGGCCATCGAAGGGCGGCCGCCCGCAGAGCAGCTCGTAGCCGACCACGGCGAGCGCGTAGCGATCGGTGGCCGGGCCGACGTGCTTGGTGTCGCGGAACTGCTCGGGGCTCATGTAGTGCGGCGTCCCGAACACCGAGCCGGTGGTCGTGGCCGCTTCTTCCGACAACCACTTGGCGATCCCGAGATCGATGATCACCGGTTCCCAGCCGTCGGGGCGGTTGCGGAGCAGCAAGTTGTCGGGCTTGAGATCGCGGTGGAGCACGCCCTCGCCGTGCAGCGAGTCGAGCGTGGTGCCGACGCCCCCGAGCATGCGATGGACCGACCAACCATCGCCGGGTCGGATGACCGCGGCCGGGGTCAGGCCATCGACGAACTCCATCGACATCCAGGTGCGGCCGTAGTCGTCGACGTTCCAGGTCTCGACCTGGATCATGCCGGCGAGGTGCATGCGCGACATCAAGTCGGCCTCGCGGGTGAAGCGAATCGCCGCCTCGCTCTCTTCGTGGACCTCGGCCCGCAACCACTTCACGACCACGAGCCGGCGCTCGTACACGTCGACGCACAGGTGCACGTCCCCGACCGCTCCCTCGCCGAGAGGCCGGATCCGTCGGTGTGGACACTCCACCATCGCCCGCATCGTACCAGAAGCCTGGATTGCATCGCTCGGGATCGCTCTCGCGGCGAGCGCATGCGATGCTCGACCGGTGTCCCGAAGGGTCCGAGCAATGATCGCGCTCGGCTGGGCCTTGGTCGGGCTCCTCGCCCTGATCGTCGTTGCGCGCGTGGTCGGGCCCACCTACGCGGTCGCGGGCGATGCCCACTACGTGTTCGCGGCGGCGCGAAGCCTGGCCTTCGACGGCGACCTCGACCTGACCAACCAGTATTGGCGAATGGGCGACCGCTGGGGGCTGGGCCGCGATCCGGCGCTGGATGGCTGGAGGCTGCCGCCGCGCGAGATCGGGGCCTCGCTGGCGATGGTCCCGGGCCTGCTCGTGCATCACCTCGCGGGCATCGGCCCAGCGTGGGAGCCGACCTTCGCCAGCGCCTTCGCGGCCCTGAGCCTCGCGGGGCTCTGGCTGGGCTGCCTCGCCTGCCTCGACGCCTGCGACGATCGGGCCGGCCGAGCCCGTGATCCTGCGCGTGGCTGGCTCGCGGCCGCGATCGTGCTGGCCAGCGTGGCGCCCTTCTATGCGATCGGACGCAGCGGCTACTCCCACGCACCCGATGCGCTCGCGTGCGCTTGGTTGACCTGGGCGCTGGTCGCTCGTCGTGGGCCGGCGCTGATCGGTGCACTGCTCGCGTGTACCGTGCTGATCCGCATGCAGAACCTGCTGTGGCTGCTCTGGCCTCTGCTCGAGCTGGCGAGGGCCCCGGCCGAGCAGCGACGAGGCGAGCTCGCTCGCTCGTGCGGGATCGCGGCGGTCGCCTGCTTGGGTCTCGCGCCCCAGATCTGGCTAGCGCTGGCCCATCCGGGCAGCGTGCACGGGGCGATCCGCTGGGACGCGAGCTTCTTCGATCTCGACGCGCTCGGCCGCGATCTGGTTCGCGTGCTCTTCGGCGTGCACGGGCTGATCCGCTGGACTCCCCTCGCCGGCTTGGCCCTGATCGGTCTGAGCTGGGCGAGCCCCGAGCGGCGCACGATCGCCTGGCCCTCGCTGCTGGTGATCGCCGCGCTGATCGCCGGCGGCGCGTGCACCCATCCGGGTCCGGCGTCGGCGCCACC
>JAMHUH010000084.1:0-9883 GCA_035904925.1 Nannocystaceae bacterium | reverse complement strand
ACCGGGGTCTTCCCGCTCTTCGTGCTGCTCGCCGGGATCTCGCTGCTCGCGATCGCCAAGCGCGACGAAGGCAACGATCTCGGCGCGCTCTTGGCCGGCTTTCGCCAGCTCCACGTCGCGATGGTGGTCAAGGGCGTGATGCTGATCTTGGTCGTCGCGCTCGGGCTCTTCGGCATCGTCGCCGCCTTCTTCTTCGCCAAGAACTTCGTCACGAACGGGATCCTCTGAGTCCATTCACTCGACGATCCGCAAGCTGGCGAGCGCCGCGTCGAAGCTGGGCAGCAGCGCGTCGAATTGCTCGACCGAAGTCTCGAACATGACCACGTAGAGGCGCCCGGCGCCGCCGCGCAGACCGAGCAGGATCCGGCTGGGTCGCTCGCCGTACTCGGGATCGGCCGGGACGTGGATCACCGAGGTCATTCGTCGGGTCGCGTCGTCCTCTTCGCGAGTGGTGATCTCGAGCCCATTGGGCAGCGCGAGCAAGTCGAGCAGCTGGTCGCGGGCGAAGCTGATCGGCAGGTTCGGGTCGTCGTCTTGTCGCTCGACGACCACGATCATCGCGATCGTTCGAGCGCCGACGCAGCTGGCCCTCGAGTCGCGGACGTGGAGCAGGCTCGGGCTGACCTCGACGAGCGGCTCGACGCCGACCGGCAGCTGCAGCTCGAGCCGGCCGGCGAAGAGCGTGCGGCCAGGGCCGAGCAAGCTCGAACACTCGGACTCGGTGGCGTTGTCGTGCTCGGCGAACACGAGCGGCGCTTGGCTCGACTCGCCAGGCTGCGGCGAGGGCCGAGCCACGCAGGCCACGCAGGTCAGGCTGGCTACGCTGGCCAGCCTGGCCAGGCTCGAGCTAAGCGCGGCGAGCCGAGGCATGGTCGATGTTCGCACGTTGATCGAGACTACGAAATCCTCGCGTCGTGACCTCGAGTTTCGCGCTGGGCTCGTGCACGAGTACCGTGGGCTTGCTTGAACTGTCCGAGTCCCTTTGGAGGTTTGCCCATGCTTCGATCGATCCACACCCATCTACCTTGGCTCCTGACCGCTTCGCTGCTCGTCGCTTGCGGCGACGACAAAGGCATCGGAGGAGACGAGACCGCCGGCTCCGAGACCGCCACGACGACCGACACGGGCGATGAGATCGGCGAGAGCAGCTCGACGACCACGAGCAGCGACACGTCGACGACCACGAGCAACGACACGTCGACGACCAACGGCGACACGACCTCGACGACCGACGGCAGCTGTGCGATTGGCTCCGAGGGCTGCGAGTGCACGCAAGGCGGCGCTTGCGATCCGGGTCTCGAGTGCTTGGGTGGCATCTGCACCACGCCGGACGCGACCGCGACCGACACCACGACCGACACCACGGGCGCGAACACGGCCTGCGCCATGGACGTCTCGTTCGAGATCCTCGCCGTCGACGCGACCGAGGCCAACGGCTGGAACCCGGTGATGAGCATGCTCGGCGAGGGCATGATCATGGCCTGGGATCAACAGAACGACGCCGCGTCGATCGCTTGGGACATCGACGTGCCTTGCGACGACACCTGGCACGTCTGGGTCCGTGGCGTCGACCAAGGCCAGGCCGACTCCTACTTTGCGACGGTCGACGGCGAGCCCAACCCCGCGGCGATCTTCGAACTCGACTGCACGAACGCGCCCAACCAGGCCACCTACGTGTGGAAGGAGCTCAACTACCGTGATCAGGCCGATCCCGGCTGCACCTACCTGCTCGACCCGTGGACGCAAGACTGGTTGACCGGCATCCACTCGTTCGCGCTGACCTACCGCGAGAGCGGTGCGGTCTCGAAGCTGTGGATCACCAACACCGATCTGACCCCGCCCTGAGCCGGAGCGGACCCAATTGGCGAAGGCCGGATGTCGATGACATCCGGCCTTCTTCATGTCGGCCGCGGCATGGCGGCCGCGAGCGGCCGATTCGACTACTGCGGGTTGATGACCTCGAGCTTCATGCCGCCCGGGTAGCCGTAGCTGGTCGCGTCGGTGTAGCCGACCTGGGTGATGCCGAAGGGCTGCGCGCTGGTCGCGAAGTGGGCGCCCTGGCTGATCGAGACGTCCGACACCTGGTAGTTGCCGACCGTGTAGTAGCCGCCGACCATGTTGCCGTCGACGAAGACCTCGGCGCCGCCGTTGGGCCGGATGACCTGGACGTAGTTGACCTGGTAGCCGGTGCCGGTCACGAACGCGTAGCTGCTGAGGTACTGCTCGGTCGGAACCGACTGGATCATCGAGGGGTCACCGGTTCCGCCACCGCCGGTCGTGCCCTCGATGTACTGGACGGGCATGAAGGGGCCGTTGCCGGTCAGCACGAAGCTCGAGTTGGGCGCCGCTGCGGCCTGGAACTGGTGGAACTGGCCCTTGGCCAGGTTGACCGGGAAGCCAGGCTGAGCCGGGGTCGCGTTGACGGTGACGCCATCGTCGCCGCCGTAGACCCGCCAGAAGAAGTGCTCGTTGCCCGAGCGGGTCGGGACGTGGGCCGCCACGTACTCCTCGCCCCAGTACTCGAGCGGGAGCATGGCCTCTTCGACGTGGTCGCAGTAGAGGGTGCCGCCGTTCGGAACGTTGGCGCACTCGGTCGCGCCCATCACGTGCAAGGGCGAGTCCGAGGTGATGATCGAGCCCGAGAGGTCGCCGCCGTTTTGCTGGGCGACGACCAGGTTGAGCATCGAGTAGCGGTTCATCATCAGGTCGGTGTTGGCGTTGGCCGCCAGCGCCGGGACACCACCACCACCCGAGCTCGCCTGGCGAACCTCGATGTTGACGGTCGAGCCGTCCTGGACGCCGACCGCGGTGATGTAGCTCGGGTAGGCGCCGACGGTCGCGGGCCACGAAGCGATGACGTAGTTGCCGGTCAGCGCGTGCTCGGGCAGCAGCATCGAGGCGTCGTTGGTGTAGACGGCTCCGATCGGCGAGTGCTGGTAGGCCACGACCGGCAGCGAGGTCTCGAGCCGGTAGACACCGCCGGCGCGCAGCAAGGTGACGCTGTCGACCTCTTGCTGGGTCAGCGTCCAGGTGTAGGTGCCCTGCGGCTGGATCATGATCGCGTTGCCGACCGGCTGCTCGGCGTTGCCGTTGACCGGCACGAAGTAGAGCTGCGCGCTGACGACCTTGTCGCTCGAGATGTTGCCCGCGATCAGCGAGTCTTGGTCGCCGGGGTTGTAGTTGTCCATCTTGGCCGCGAAGAACGAGCAGCCGACCGAGCTCGGGTTGGCTTGGATCGCCTCGCACTCGGTCACGCATGCACCCGCGATGCAGGTCGCGTTGGGATCGCAAGCCTCGGGATCCCCGAACGCGCTGCCGTCTCCCAAGCAGGTCTCGAAGCTCTGCGCGTCGACGCACTGGGTGAAGCCGGGCTGGCAAAAGGTGCCCTCGTCGGTGGTGGTGGTCGTCGTCGTCGCGTCGGTCGTCGCCGTGTCCGTCGTCGGATCGGTCGTCGCCGTGTCCGTCGTCGGATCGGTCGTCGCCGTGTCCGTCGCGGTCGGGTCGGTGGTTCCGGTGTCCGTCGCCGAGGTCTCGGCGCTCGTGCCCGTCTCGGCGGTCGGATCACCATCGCCGTCGCCGATGGTCGTGCCGTCGGTGCCGATCTCGTCGGCGTTCTCGGTGTTGGTCGAGTCGTCGTTGCAGCCGAGCGCGAAGATCGAAGCCAGCGCAACCAGTCCAGGAATTCGCTTGTAGGTTCGTTGCATGAAGGCCGCATCTTACCAAAAGCCAAGCGGCGCTGGTGACGGACTCCAAAAAAATCAGCAGGCTCGCTGGAGCCTGCTGATTTCGCATCACGCCCGCGGGCGGCTCACTCCTCGACCCAGACCGAGCCGGGGTCGAGTTCGAACTCGAACTCGACCACGCGCGGCGGGCCGTCCCACTTGGGGTAGGGAGCCGCCGCCGCAGCCTCGCGCAGACAGTCCTTGAGCTTGGTCGCGCTGGAGTACTTCTCGGGCATGGTCGCGTTGACGCCGAAGGGCTTGGAGCTCTTGGGGTTGAGCTTGACCGCGATCACCACGTCACCGAGCATCTGATCTTCGCTCTTGCGCCGGTCCTTCTCGTCGAAGACGCACTGGCCGATCGCCTCGAATTGGTTGAAGAAAGCCTGCTGGATCGCGAATTCGTCGGGCAGCTCGCCGCCGTAGGAGTCCATGTCGAGCAGGACGTCGGCGTTGGGATCGAACTCCGCGATGTTGGCCGTCACCGCCTCGGGGCGGGCGGTGTCACCCATCTTCATCTTGAGCTTGCGCTGCGGCTGTTGCTTGGCTTGCTCGTCCGACTTGGAGCAGGCCGGCAAGGTGAAGACGCAGGTGGCGAGAACGAGGGCGACGAAGCGGGCGGTGATTGGCATGGGGGTTCCTCGAACGACTCCCGGGGTGGGGAGTGCGCAGATCATGAATCGCGGCTAGGTCCGACGCCAGCCTCGGGGAGGGTATTTTGTCCCTTGGACCAGTGGTTGTCCCGTGGTTTGTTACCCCCAACGAAGGGGATGCACGGGGGCGAAGTCAGCGCGTAGACTGGGTCGTGGCCCAAGGCCAGGTCGATGCTCAGTGTCCTGCGTGCCGGCTGCACGAGTTGGTGCCGATGCTGCTGCGCCAGCGCGAGGACGGGCGCTGGACTCAGGTCGAGTCGAGCGAGCGCGCACTTGTGGTCGATCCTGCGACCGAGGTGCAGATCGACGCCTGCCCGGTCTGCAACGGGGCATGGTTCGACGCGGGTGAGCTCGATCGGCTCGCGGGCGAGCGCGCCGACATCGAGGCCGAGCTCGACGCCGACACGCGACCGAGCAAGCGCAAGTGTCCACGCGGCTGCGGCCTCCTGCGCGAGCACGATCTGCCCGGCAAGATCCGCACGCCCGTCGATCACTGCCCGGTCTGCAAGGGCATCTGGCTCGACGGTCACGAGCGCCACAAGCTGGCCAAGAGCACGACCCGCGAGGGTCAGACCGAGACCGGCAAGCTCTGGGCCCGACGCGGCGCGATCTGGGCGGCGCAGCTGCTCGTGCAGCTGCCGGTCGAGGTCGAGAACCCGGCTCGCAGCACGCCGTGGATGGTCTACGGTCTGCTCTTGGTGTTGGCCGCGATGTTCGGGCTTCAGCTCGGCGGGGTCATCGATCTCGCCGACTGCCAGCCGGGCATGGGCGGCAAGCCGGTCGGCGACACCTGCCTGGCCCCGGTCGCGGGCGCGCTGCGTTTTCAATGGAACCAGCTCGGCGCGTGGGGAGTGCTGCGCGAGGGCAACGGCTACACCCTGGCCACGCACTGGCTGCTGCACGGGAGCTGGGCCCACCTGCTCGGCAACTGCTACTTCCTCTACATCTTCGGCGACAACGTCGAGCACCTGTTCGGGCATTGGCGCTTCTTGCTCTTCGTGATGGTCTGCGCGCTGGTCGGAGGCGTGGCCGAGGTCGCGCTGACCCACAACACGCTCGCGCCGATCGTCGGGGCGTCGGGTGGCATCGCCGGGGTCATGGCCGCCTACCTGTGGTGCTTCCCTCGCAGCAAGCTGTTTCAGGTCGTGCTCTTCGTCCAGCTCAAGCTGCCGGTCTGGGTCTACATCATCGTCTGGGTCGGTTTTCAAGCCGCGATGAGCATGGTCTCGACCGGCAGCGCGAACGTGGCTTGGTACGCGCATCTGTTTGGCTTCGCGACGGGCGCTGCGCTCTCGCCTTTGTTGCTGTGGATCCGTCGCCGCGAGGTCGCTCGCAGGGTCCGGATCGCCTCGCTCTGATCGCGCCATCATGCCCGTCGCGACGTCCATGACCCACGCCGAGTACTGCGCGCTCGAGCGCGAGGCGAGGGTCAAGCACGAGTACGTTGCGGGCGAGGTGTTCGCGATGACGGATGGAACGGGCGGGACGCTCGAGCACAGCCGGATCGCGGGTGAGCTGATCCGCCTGCTCGGCAACGCGCTCGAAGGCCGACCTTGTCGGGTGCTGACCGCCGATGCTCGGGTGCGGATCGAGGCGGTCGACGTCGACACCTACCCCGACTTGTCCGTCGTGTGTGGGGCGCCCGAGACCGCCGAGTCGGACGCCCACGCGCTGCTGAACCCGACGCTGATCGTCGAGGTGCTGTCGAAGTCGACCGAAGCCTACGATCGCGGGCTGAAGGCTTCGCACTATCGCCAGATCCCCTCGCTGCGCGCGTATCTGCTGGTCGGCCAAGATCGCCGCGGGCTGGAGCTGCAAGTGCGGCAGGCGGACGGCCGCTGGCTGATCCACGAGGCGGGGCCAGGCGAGCGACTGTCGATCGAGGCGCTGGGGATCGAGCTCGAGGTCGACGCGGTCTACCGCGCCGCGATCTCTGCCTGAGCGTCAGGGCTGGCGTGGTCGCAGCGAGATCCGCACGAGCGGCTCGCTCGCTCGAAACACGCCCTCGATCTCGAGCTCGCGGGTCTGCAACCACCGCTGGACTGGCGGATCGTCGGTGTAGTCGAACTCGCCGCGCACGCCGATCCGACCGAGCTCGCGCGCCTGCATGTAGAAGATCGATTGCTCGGTCGGATCGCGCGGGTGGCCGAGCAACCAGGGGATCCGCGCGGCGTCATCGGCCGCGATCAGCCAGGCGTCGGCGCCCTCGTGCAGCGTGGTGATCTGCATGGGCTGGTCGGCGATCGTGCCCTCGCCGGACATCCCCGGTTGGCCGGCGATCTCGACCGGGTCGAGCTTCACGCCCGCGAGCCCGGCGAGTGGTTCGACGAGCTCGATCAAGCTGGTCTTGGCCCGCAGCCAGCCGACCCACTGCTCGTCGCCCGCGGCGGGCCCGAGCTCGAGCAGCGCGCCGCCGAGGCCAGCGCTCTCGCTCGCCAGCGAGTTTGCGGCCCGACCCGTGATACCCCCGCTCTGCGCCATGGTCCCGAGCGTGCCGAGCAGGTTGGGCCAGGTCGCGAGCTGGACCATGAGCCAGCCACGATCGCCGGCTTGTCGAAGCACGCGTTGGATCGTGGTGCTGTCGGCGTAGGCTCCACTCGCGAGCTCGGCGAAGCGAGGGATTCGGGCGAGCGCGTCGAGGCGCATGCACGCGAGCGCCTCGGCGCACAAAGGCGCGCGCGCGGGCGCGGGCATGACCAAGGGGCTGGGCTCGGCGAGCGCGGCCAGCCGGGCCTCGGCTCCGGGCGCGGGCGTCCAACGCAGCTCGAACGCGAGCTCGGGGTCCTCGCCCTCGCCGAGCGAACCACGCAGATCGATGCCCTCGAACAAGCGATCGGTCACGAGCAGATCGTCGAGCGCTCGCTCGCGGTCGAGCAGCGCGTGCTCGTCGAGCTCGCCGCGGACGAGCGCCAGCGCCGAGTCGGCGGTGAGCTCGGCCTGAACCAGCGCGAGCGTGGCTCGAACGTCGAGGCGCAGCGCGAGCGCGGCTTGGGCTTCGTCGGACTTGGTCGGGTTGGCCTCGGCTTCGCCCAACATCGCGTCGGCTCGTTGCGCGACCTCGAGCAACCACGTCCGCGTCGAGCCCTGCGGCGGGGCATGAAACAAGTAGAGCGCGTCGACCCGCAGCCCGCCCTTCGTGGGTCGCGTCCAGACCAACAAGCGCTCGCGGCCGCCACAGCTTCGCGGCTCGCCGAGCGAGGCACACACGCCGCGCCAGGGATCCTCGGCGCTCGAGCCAACGATCGTCGCGAGCACCGCGGCGAGCCGTTCGGGATCGCTACTGGGCAAGCTCGCGCGCACGTGGACGCCGAGCGACGCGGCCTGCTCGTGCAGCTCGGCGAGCGCCTCGGGGCTGCGGCGCTCGGGCGCGAGCGCGGCGAGGTCGGTGATTCGCTTGCGCACCGCCGCCCGGCGATCATCGAGCGGACGCAGCGAGAGCTCGACCCGCTCACCCCGCGAAAGACCGATCGCCGCGAGGCGAGCGAAGGGCTCGCCGCGCAGGCTCTCGACGATGCCCGCGAACGCGTCGACCAAGGGCGAGCCGGTCGAGCTCGGCCGCGGCAAGGCCCGAGCGATCCGAGCGATCGCGTCGGTGTCATAGCCCGCGACCAGAGCCGCGCCCGCGAGCCGGCTGCTCGGATCTGCGGCTTCGTCGAGGGGCGCTGCGACGACGTCGACTGAAGCAGCCGGGTCGCGGGCGCGTTCGGGCGCGGGCGCAGGCTCGGGCCCACAGGCGAGCAAAACCGAGAACGCGAGCAGGCCCGCGAGCAGGCCGGCGCGACGCCTCATGGACGCTTCTCGAGCAGCATCCGCAGCTCGGGCCCGGTCGGGGTGTGATCCCACTGCGCGCGCAGGGATCGGCCGCTCGACCACGCCTGCGTGTAGCTGGCGTCGATGGCGAGCTCGTCGACGCCCGCGAACAAGCCCCACAGATCACGGATCTCGAAGTAGGCGATCGGGGCCGAGCCGTCGTCGCGCGGCAAGCCGGTCATCCACCGGACCCGCTCGTCGCCATCGGCGAGCACCGCCCAGCCCCACGAGCCGGTCGCGACTTGGGGATCGCTGATCGAGTAGAAGCGACCCGGGAATTTTTGATCGGGCAGCTCGGCCTGCTCGATCGAGCCCGGCACGCCCTCGAGCGTCACCGCTTGGAGCTGGTACTGGCTGCCCATGCGGATGATCCCGCGCAGGGTCGAGAGGTCCATCGCCGGCATCCGAGCGAAGCCGATCCACTCGTTGGGCTCCCGCTCGTATGCAACGCTCAGCTTGCGCAGCGCGAAGCCGAAGGCGAGCACCCGCTCGGCGGCCTTCTTCGAGTTCTCGGCGACCACCGCCTCGCTGCCCGACATCGAGTTGCCCGGAAACTTGGCGACCATGCCGATCAGGTTGGGCCAGCTCTCGAGCGCCAAGAGCATCGCCATCGGCTCCTCGCCGGTCTGCTCGGCCGCGGCCTCGAACTGCTCGGGATCGGCGAATGGACCGGTCGCCAGCGACGCGAAGCGGGCGGTCGAGGGCAAGCCACGGCTGCGCGCGCAGACCAGCGAGCCCTCGCACAGCGCCGCGAGCGAGGGCACGTCGGCGTCGACCTGCAGCAGCTCGAACATCTCGGCGATCTTCTGCTTGCCCAGCGGCGTCGGCAGCCAGGCGAGGTTGGCGTGGATCCGCTGCGCGTCGATCTTGGCCTCGATCTGGACGCCCTCGAAGAGCCGAGCGGCGTCGTGAAGGGCCCGCATCGCCGCGTCGCGCTCGCCATACTTGGCCAGCACCTCGCGGCCCTCCCAGCGCAGGTTGGAGATCGTCCGCCGCAGCTCGGCGGCCCGCATCGCGTTGAACGCCGGCGTGCTCGAGATCAGCAGGTTGGCGTCGCCGCGCAACGAGCCAACCCCCGGGATCGCCTGGGCCGAAGGCAGCGCGACCGCCTGCTGGGCCAGCGTCCGACGCAGCTCGGTGTCGGATTCGTCGTGGGCCGACTGAAAGAAGATCAGCGCGTCGAGCTGGACGCCCGAGGGGACCTGCCGAACGTGGATCAACACGTCGCTCTCACCGGTGCAGAGCAAGCTCGGCGGAAGCGTCGCGCACGTGGTCGACCATTCTGGCCATTCCCCGGGCTCGAATTGGCCAAAGAGCGAGATCAACTTCTGACCACGGGTCGGGTCGAGGGGCAGGTGCCAGCGCAGGTGGAAGCCGAGCGTCTCGACCTGATCGAGGAGCAGCTCGGCGGCGGCCGAGAGCGTGCGCGCCTCGTTCACGGTCGAACGATCGAGCTCGTCGAGCAGGGGACCGGCCTCGTCGATCGCCTGCTTGACCGCGGCCGCGTGATCGATCATCGGGCGGAGCGAGAGGCTCGTGCGGGCGTTGGGATCGACGCCGAGGTGGGCGAGCACGTCGTCCACGCGAGGATCGGCGCCCAGCTTTTGGCCGAGCTCGGCGAGATCACGCGCCACGCTGGGTTCGAGCGGGAGGCTCTGCAACAAGTCCTGCATCGAGCCCGCGCGAGCGCTCGCGAACAAG
>JAMHUH010000083.1:0-1653 GCA_035904925.1 Nannocystaceae bacterium | reverse complement strand
CCACCAGCCGAGGTCCCTTGCGTGATTCCGGCACAGCGCCAGTCGAGCCTCTTTGCCCTCATGCGTCGCGTCCAAGTGCCATGCTGCGAGGTACTCCTGAAAGCCGAGGTGCGCGAACTGAAAAGTCGCGTCGTCGCGCTCGATCAGCACGCCCGCGCCGCTCGCCAACCAGCTCACGAAGCCCTCGCGCTGGTGCGGGTCCCAGTTCTGCGGCAGCGCCCTGACCAACTCCGCCCGCTTGGCCAACGCTTCTCGTCCGCCTTGCTCTTCGGCTCGCGCAGACTGCATGGTGAAGGCGAGCTTGGCGGTGGCTTGCTCGCGCTCGGCGTAGCGCTCGGGCGCCCACTCCAAGCTGCCCATCAGCACCCCACGCTGCTGCCGCTGCTTGGGCCGAAAGTCGAGCAAGTTCTCGAGGCAGACCCGATAGAGATCGTGGCGCTGATCCGGCAAGGGCTGGTCGCGCCCGACGATCAAGAGCATGACCAAGAGCAGCGGCGTGCGACCGAGCGCGCGGGCGCGGGGGTTGACGGCCAAGGTGGCGAGGAAACGATCGACGTTCTCGCGGACTTCGTTGGCCTCGCTGCGGTGGACCTGCTCGTAGAAATTGCGGATGAAGGTCGCTACCTCGGCGTCCGACATCGGCTGGACTTGGACGTGCTCGAAGCGAGCGCTGCGCGGGGGCACGCCCTCGCCGTAGGGCCGGCTGGTCGCGACCAAGCGCACCTGCGGGTACGAGTCGGCGAAGCTGGCGAGTTGCTCGGCGAATCGCACACCGAGCTCGCCGAGCTCGTCCCAGCCATCGATCAAGAGCACGGGCCGTGGATGCGCCTGGTCGAGCGCCTGCATGAACGCGTCGCGCCAGCCCGGGCCCACGCGGCGATCGACCCACGCGGCCAGGTAGTCCTCGAATTTCGCGGGTGCCGTGTCCCAGTCCTTGGCCAGCGCGCGAAGCTCGATGAAGATCGGCAGCGCATCCTCGCGCTCGAGCAGGCGGCGAAAGGTCCAGCGTAGCCACGTGGTCTTGCCGCTGCCCGGGCCCCCGCGGATCACGAGGTGCTGCGTGCGAGCCAAGACCTGCTCGGGTTCGATGCACGCGCCTTGCTCGGGTTTGTCGACGTCGAGTTCGGCGTGAAAGCGCAGCGGCACGTACATGCCATCGAGCGTGACCACGCTGGCCTCGCGGACCCCTCGCTGCATCGCCCCGAGCTCCCAGACCTCGTGTTGATGGCCGAGCCGGGTTCGATACTCGCTCGCAAAGCCCCGATCGACCGGCGCGGGCTCGGCCCGGACTGCTGGCGCGGGTACGCTCGCGACGAAACTGCGCGGCAGGCTGAGCGCGATGCTGGCGATACCACCGGTCTGCTCGACCTCGGGCACGAAGTTGCCGCGGACCACCGAACCCTCGACCTTTGCCCGAGCGTCGTGAATCAAGCGATGGACATGTGCGCGGCCTTCGTCGAGCCGCAGGACCAACAATTGAATCGCATTGGGCTGATCCGCAGGTAAATGCCCATCTCCTGCGCCCCCGCTGCCGGCCCCGAGGATCTTGGTGTCGCCGTCACGTTGCCAGGTCACGGACTCGACCTTGGGCGCGTGGATGTGGCCATGCAGGACCAGCGGGACCTTGGCCTGCTCGACCAGGCTCTCGAACTC
>JAMHUH010000082.1:0-7237 GCA_035904925.1 Nannocystaceae bacterium | reverse complement strand
CGGCGACACCGGGACCGAGACCGCGACCGACACGGCGACCGAGTCGACGACCGAGACCGGGACCGGGACCGCGACCGACACGACCACCACCGAGTCGACGACCGAATCCACCACGAGTCCGACGACCGACACCACGACGGACACGACCACCGACACCACGACCGACACCACGACCGACACGACCACCGACACCGGCACCACTGGCGGCGACGCGTGCAGTGCCGATCCCAACGACGATCCCTGCACCAGCTGCCTCAAGGACAGCTGCTGCGACCAGCTGACCGCCTGCTTCGCCGACACCGACTGCGCCTGCGTGTCGCTCTGCCTCCAAGGCGGCGGCAACCCCTTCGGGTGCGGCATGGAGTGCGGCGTGATGGGCTTCCCGCCCTTGTTGCAGGATCTCGGCGGCTGCACCCAGCAGAGCTGCAGCAACGAGTGCGGGCTCTGATCTGACCCCGAGCTGATCCGGCCGAGTCTGGCCCGAAGAGACCGGCGCGCCGACTCGGCGCGCCGGTTTTTTTCATTCATGCAGCGATGGGCTCAGAGCTCCCAGCCGCAGCAGGTGTCGATCGAGGTGTAGTCGTCGATGGCGGCGCAGACCTCCTCCACATTCGAACAGCCGCCGACCTCGACGCCGTCCTCGAAGCAGGTGCACGCGCCCGCGCTGCACGCGACCTCGTAGGCCGGCTCGTCCGAGCACGCATATTCGAACACGCATCCACCTTGGTCGTCGGCGGACGAGCTGATCTCGCAGGACGACCCGCACAAGCTCGCCTCTTCGTCTTGGCAGGGGTAGGGCGCCGGGATGCCCTCTTGGTATTGCGCGAACTCGTCGCAGCTCAGATCGCCCAGGCAACTCATCAGCGTCTGCTCGGCGACGAGACACTCGCCATCGAGGTATTCGAGCTCGCCGAGGCACTCCGCCATGCAGCTGGGGAATCCGGCCCCACATTCGTCGAACACCGCGCAGGTCTGCATGCAAATCGCCTCGTCGAGGCTGTGGTCACCGCCGCTGGTGTCGGTCGTATCGGTGCCAGAGTCGCTGCCGCTCGTGTCGCTGCTGCTCGTGTCGCTCGAATCCTCGCTCGAATCACCTCCACCCGTGTCGCTGCTGTCGCTCTCGCTCTCGCTCTCGTCGGTCGCACCGACCTCGTCGTCCGCCTCGTTGCCGGGACAAGCGGACAGTAGAGGAATCAGCACGAACGCGAGGATGAGGGTCGAGAGCCGGTTGAGACGTCGTTTCTGCATGGGCCCGAATCTGATGCGACGACCTCGTCGGGGCCACTGATCACGATTCGCGGATCGATCACGACCTCGATGTCTGCGTGTTGCAAGCCGACGCGTTGCAACTCGCGGCAGCCCGACTCGTCGCAGGTTGTGGGATTCACTTCGATCTCGAGCGCTTGCGCGTCGGCTCGAAGCGCGGCCATGATCGAATCGAGTGAGCGACCCCGAAGACGACGAAGCGCTGCGTCTCAACACCTTGCATCGCTTCCGCAAGCACTCGCCGCGCCTCCTGCTGCAGGAGTACTCGCACTGCGAGGTCCCGGCCGGCTGCGGCGGGGTCGTGCTGCGCTGCATCGATCGTGAGGCCGGCCTCCCGGTGATCCTGCGCATGGCCGCGCTCGCGCCGATTCGCTGCTTCGTCGACGGCGAGGCCATGACCGCCAGCACGCTCGAGCTCGGTCCAGGCCGGCACGCGCTGGCGGTGAAGCTGCACGATCTTCCGCGAGCCAACACGCCGCTGTTGGCCCGGGTCGACGTCAACTTCCCGGGCGACAACCAGACCTTGGTCTGCACGGACGCGGGTGATCGTTGGTGGACGATCACCACGCCGCCGCTCGGCGCGTGGATGCAGCCCGGCTACGACCCGCTCGCCCATCGTTGGTCGCGGGCGATCGAACACCCCGACTACGAGGCCGAGCTGCCCGAGAGCCTGCGCTGGCAGTGGCGATCGCTCGCCAACCATGCCCGGCCGATCGTGCTGCCGGGCACGCAAGTGTGGCTGCGCTGCGAGTTCACGACCAGCGCCGAGACGATCGCCAGCTACTTCGCGCAGGCCGACGACGACGACGACGACGACGACGACGACGACGAAGCCGAGGTGCCCGAGTGAACGCGACCCCGCTGGTGTTGATCCCGGAGTACTTCGGCGCGCTGGTCTTCGATCGCCGCAACTCTCGCTACATGCCCTTCGACCGGCAGGCCACGGCCGCGCTGCGCGACGCGATCCGGCTCGGGGTCGGCGAGCTCGTCGGTCGCGTCCACGACCACGACGCGCGCGCGGCCCTGATCGACTTCTTCGACTACTTCGAGCGGCTCGGCTGGCTGACCCTCGACGGCCGCCTCGCCGCGGTCGAGCTCGACGCCGAGCCACCGCCCGATCACCTGCTCGGCCCGCTCGCGGTCCACCTCGAGGTCATCGCCGCCTGCAACCTCCGCTGCACCCACTGCTTCGCCGGCGAGCTGCCGCGCAAGGCCGACCTGAGCCTGGCCGAGATGGCCAGCCTCTTCGCCGAGCTCGCCCAGCTCGGCTCGTTCCGGCTCGGCCTGACCGGCGGCGAGCCGCTGCTGCGCAAGGACCTGCTCGACATCGTCGACGCCGCGACCGAGCAGGGCCTCCACCCTTGCCTGACCACCAACGGCCTGCTGATCGACGAGCGGATCGCTCGCGCGCTCGGCCAACGCGAGCTGGTCTGGCTCAACGTCAGCCTCGAGGGCGCGACGGCGCTGAGCAACGATCGCGTGCGCGGGCTCGGGACCTTCACCGAGGTCAAGCGAAGGCTGCGGCTGCTGGCCGAGCACGCCCGCTTCACGCTCGCGTTCACGATCACCTCGGCCAACGCCGAAGAGGTCGAGGCCTGCGCCGCGCTGGCCCACGAGCTCGGGGCTCACAACGCGGTGTTCCGCCCGCTCTACCCGGTCGGGGTCGCGCGCGAGCACCCCGAGCTGATGCCGAGCTTCTCGCAATACAGCGACGCGCTCGCGCGGCTCGGCGGTGATCTGCACGCGATCGATCCCTTCAGCCCGCAGCACCGCATGGACCAGCAAGCCCGGACCCACGCCAACCTCGGCTGCGGCGCGGCCAACCTGGTCGCGAGCGTGTCGGCCAGCGGCGAGGTCAACCCCTGCAGCTTCCTGGGCTCGGAGTTCGACGGCGGCAACCTGCGCGAGCGCTCGTTCGCCGCGATCTGGTCGGCCAGCCAGGTGTTCGAGCGACTCCGACGATCGAGCGGCTCGGCCTGCGGCTTCCAAGGCGGCTGTCGAGCGCGAGCCCTGGCCGCGCATGGCAGCGTCGACGCGGCCGATCCCTGGCACGACGAGTGGCTGAGCCGGACCGATCGCGCGCCTCGCCTGCCACCCCTCGCCAACCTCGACCTCGCGCGAGGATCCTCGTGACCCTCGACCGAGACACGCTGCTGCGAGCGGACGCGCTGCTGCGAGCGGACGCGCTGCTGCGAGCGGGCGCCCAGGGGCTCCAGGGCGACCCGGCCGACTTCGTGGTCGCGGCCGATCACTGGCTCGCCCGCGGCGAGCTCGAGCTGGCCGCGAGCGCCCTCGATCGCGCCTTCGGCCTGGCCCCGAACGAGCTCGCGATCGTCGAGCAGCGCCGCGACCTGCTCGAGCAGCTGCGGATCGTCGAGCACGATCTGGTGTTTCGCTACGTCCCGGCCGGCACCTTCGTGATGGGCTCGACCCAGGGCGATCCCGACGAGCGACCGGTGCATCCGGTCATGCTCGCGGGGTTCTGGATCACCGACGTCCCGATCACCTGGGCCGCCTATTGCGAGCTGATGGGCTGGGCGCCGCCGCCCGCCAGCCACCCGCCCGACATCCAGCAGCGCGAGCGCATGCTCGGCTTTCATCTGAACGAGGCCAACAAGATCCGCGCTCGCTATTGCTGGGGTGACCGTGCGCTGGAGTCCCTGGGGCCGGGCGCCGTCGATCCCGATCCCTACTCCGAATGGATCGAGCCGGAGGCGATGACGAGCTCGAGCTTCACGGCGCCGCGCCGCGAGGGCCGACCGATCGCCTACGATCACAAGCCGATGGTCGCGGTCGGCTGGGCCGACGCCGAGGCGCTGGCCGAACGACTCGGCACGAGCGAGGTCCCCTATGCGTTGCCGAGCGAGGCCCAGTGGGAGAAGGCCGCCCGCGGCGGTCTGATCGGCAAGCGCTACAGCTGGGGCGACGAGCCACCGACCCGGGCGCGCTGCGACTTCGGCAACTTCGGCCAGTTCACGATCGCCAGCCCACGCAGCCTGCCCAGCAATGGCTACGGCCTGCATGGCATGTGCGGCGGCGTCTGGGAGTGGACCTCGACCCTCTACGACGCGCTGGCCTACGCCGACCAGGCCGCGGGGCGGATCCGCGAGGACGCGGGGCAGATCGAGCAGCCCGACCTACGCGTGCTTCGGGGTGGATCCTGGGCGGATGGCGCCGCCGCAGTGACACTATCGCTGCGCATCGCTCGAGAGGGCCGGGGATGGCAATCGGGCGAGTGGTCGGGCGCAGACACGCCAAACGTGGGCTTTCGATTGATTCGACTGGGCTCGCCACCCTGAGCGATTACGTACGTATTTGGCCTGAACGTGGCTTTTCGCGCCACATCTGCGCGCATTTTGGGGAAAGGATGCGCATATGAAATCGAGCGACTTCGCGCTTTTTGGCCCTACTCATTCCCTGACATTTGGCTACACTGCATCGACTTGGCCACGCCTTTCGAACTGCTGGACTTGGGCGATCGGCTCGTGCTTCGGCACGACACCGGCCACGCCGAGCTGCGCGAGCCCTACCCCAGCGTGTTCGTGACCCGCTACTTCGGTGCCGCGCCTGCGCTCGTCTACGCGCCCTTCGTCGCGCGCCTCGACGCGCGCCTGGCCGAGGGCATGCGGATCAGCCTGTCGATCGACGCGACCGCGCTCGCGCTCTTCGAATCGGAGTTCCGCCAGCGCTGGACCGCCTGGATGGGCGAGCACAAGAACAACCTCGACGACGTGAACCTCTTGTTCAGCTCGCGCTTGGTGATGATGGGCGCGGCCCTGGTCAACGCGACGATCGGGCCGAAGATCAAGAGCTTCGCCGAGCCCGAGCGCTTCGAGGCCGCGATCGCCCTGGCGATCGCCAACCGCCGCGAGCTCGCCCGCTCGGCCGAAGCTGGCTAGCTGCCTCGCATCCGCGCAAACGAAGGCGCAGGCCGAGCAAGCCCACGAGCGCGAGCCAAGCCGCGGGCGCGCTCGGTCGATCGCCGCTGCTCGAGCACGCACAACCACCATCGTCGACGCTCGGATCGCCGCTGCTCGTGTCACCCGTGTCACCGACTTCGTCGTTGCCGCCCGTATCACCGCCCGTGTCACCGCCCGTGTCGCCGCCCGTGTCACCGTCGTCGCCGAACATGCAGTTGGGATCGGGCTCGAAAGCGCCGTCGTCGGGGTCCGGCACTGCTGTCCAGACCAACGCGACCGTGTCTTCGAGCACGCCCAAGCGCGCTCGCAGGACCGCGTGGCGCTCGACCGGCTCGGCTTCGGGCGGCGCCTCGCAGTCGCCATGGACTTCCATGTAGTCGCGGGTTCGAACGTCGTTGTCGAGGCCGCCCGGATAGATCGAGAGCGCGCCCTCGGCCACGCTCCACTCGACCGAAGGGGCATGCAGCACGCGGTCTTGGTCGTCGCGGAGCTCGGCGAAGGCGAAGCGCGGCTGGCCCGAGTCCGCCTCGATCACGACCACCAAGTCGAGGCTCGCGGCCTCGCTCGGCGGCACCGCGATCAGCTCCGGCGACTCGATCGCCGGACGGCCGGGCAAGCTCGCGCGGACCCGGATCTGCGCGCCCGGATCGAGCACCAGCGGTCGCTCGCCGGGCCTCCGAAACTGCGCGGGCACGAGCGGCTCGATCGGGCTGGCTCCCGCGCCGACCAATTCGAGCGCAACGTCGGCGAGGTCGTCGTCTTCGTCGACGAAGTAGAGCCGACCGAGGTCATCGTCGAGCCGGAACATCGGCGCATCGAGCTGGCCCGCCACGACCCGACGCGGCGCGCTGCTGTCCTCGCGCAGATCCGCGAGCGTTCGACCCGGCGCGAGCCCGACCACGCTCAGCGACTCGTCGACCACGGGCACCCGCGCCCGCCAGTCGTCGAAGCCGAGCCGAAGCGGCCCGCTCGGCTCGACCACCTCGACGCGAATGCGGTCGTTCGAGAACTCGGGATAATTCGGCAAACAGGTGTCGCTCGGCGTCAGCTCCCAGACCACCTCGCCGGGCGTGATCAACGACCAGCAGCGCTCGGCGTCGAATTGCGCCGGCCCTGTGATCATCTCGTCGAAGCAGACCAGATCGGGATCCCCGAGCAGCACCTCGTCGCCGCCCTCGATCCGCGCACGCCGGAGCGCCGGACACACGTGCGTGCCGACCAACACCCGATCGCCCGACTCGAATTCGTAGAGCACGTCGGCGACGCCCATCTCGAAGCCGAGGTTTCCGAGCTCGCCCCAATGATAACAACCGGCCAGCGGGACCAGTAAAACCAGCGCGAGGGCAACTCTCGAAATTCGCATCCCGCGAGCATACGCGATCGCGCAGCGGAGCAGGTGTCCCAATCTGGTCTGGTCTGCCCCGAAGCGGCGCCAAGCGTCGGCGAATTCGAAGGCGCTCGGGCGGATTCGAGGCACCGGGAGGGCGAGCAGAAGCCCCCGAAGGATTGAGACGAGACCGGCAGCGGGGCCTCGAATCCGACCGAAAAGCCCCTCCATCGGACACCCGATCATCCGCGAAGGATCCGATCCGATCCGATCCGATCCAATCCGATCCGATCAAAGCGACAACACGGCATCGAGCTGCATGAACACGGCCTTGCGCCAATTCGCCAGCGCCCCCTCGCCCTCGAGCAATTCCTCGGTCGCCCGCAGCACCGCCGGCAAATCGACGACAAAACAATAAGGATCATCGCTCGAGCGCGTCGCGATCGCCGTCGGCAATTCACTGGGCGGCAACCAAGCCGCCATGACCCGAGTCCGGCCCGAGATCAACGCGCGCACGGCCACGTTGGCCAAGCGCGAGCCGAGCAGAGATCTCGGCGCTCATGCGGCCATGCTAACAGGCGCCGCGGCTCCTCACTCGACCCAGCGGGCGGCGAGCAGGTTCTCGCGGTTGCCGGCCAGCGCCAGCACGTCGCCCTCGCGCAGCGGGGCGAAAGGATCGATCTCGAGCAGCTCGTCGTTTCGCCGCCACTCGAGCACCTGGACG
>JAMHUH010000081.1:0-3213 GCA_035904925.1 Nannocystaceae bacterium | reverse complement strand
CGACACCAGCACGACCGAGGATCCGAGCACGACGACGACCGGTGACGGCGACGGGGATCCGTCGACCACCGGGCCGACGACCGAGACCACCACCGACAGCACCGACAGCACTGGCACCGACAGCACTGGCACCGACAGCACCACCGACAGCACCACCGACAGCACCACCGATACCGGCACCGACACAGGCACCGACACGACCGGCGAGCAGTGCGGCTGCGAGTACTTCGAGTGCGTGCCCAACGAGATCAACGACGGCTGCCCGCCCGAGTTCAACTGCGTCGGCGACTGCTGCGTGCCGATCTGCGAGTTCCTCCCGCAATGCGACGACAGCGAGCTCGGCTGCCCCGCCCCGCTCGACTGCAACGTCGACACCAACTGCTGCTTCGACGCCTGCGGCGACCTGCCAAAGTGCGACGACAGCGAGATCGGCTGCCCCGCCCCGCTCGAGTGCGATGTCGAGACCAACTGCTGCTTCGACGCTTGCGGCGACATGCCCAAGTGCACCGACAGCGAGATCGGCTGCCCCGCCCCGCTCGAGTGCGACGTCGACACCAACTGCTGCGTGCCGGTCTGCGACGAAGGGGTGGCGCAGTGCATGCCCAACGAGGTCAACGACGGCTGCCCCGACGGGACCGAGTGCATCGATGGTTGCTGCGAGCTGCTCTGCGGCGGCAACCCGATCTGCATGCCCAACGAGGTCGAGTTCGGCTGCCCGCCCGACTACGACTGCGACGGCGACTGCTGCGTGCCCTCGTGCCCGCTGCCCGACAACCAGAGCCCGCCCTGGACGCCCATCTCGCCCTGGTGGTGAGCGGCTCGGCTCGTCTCGAGGTGGGCCACTCAGCCGACCGGCGGCGGTGGCTGGTAGGGCGTCTGGCAGACGCCGATCTCGAGGATCATGTAGAGCAGGACCAGCTCTTGCGGCGTGAGCCCGATGTACGCGTCGCTGCCTTCGGCGGTGTGATAGGTCGTGAACATCAGCTTGCCGCAGCCATACTCGGCGCTGATGGTCAGCGGCCAATTGCCGCCCGAGATGACGAAGCCGTCGCCCGGGCCCTCGACCCAGGCCTTGTGGCCGACGTCGACCATGCCGCCCATGCCGTCGTCGACCAGCACCGGCGGGATGTCCTTGACCCCCGACCAGTTGTTGACGGTCTCGATCAGCGGGAGGTTGTTGATGGTCGGGAACCCGCCGCCGCCGTTCTTGGGGTTGATGTCCGCGAGCCCGGGCGGCAGCGCTTGCAACCAGGCGAGCAAGTCCGGGTCGAGCACGGTCCCGGTCGAGTCGTACTCGCCGAAGAGATCGGTGTCGCCCTGGTCGTCCCAGAAGGTCTGGTACTGCGAGAAGGTCTCGCCGATGAATTCGTTGGACCAGTCGGACACGTAGAGCTTGCCGCCGAGCTCGACCCACTTGCGCAGGTTGACCTTGGCCTGCTGGGTCAGCTGGAAGAGCGCGAAGTCGTTGGAGCAGGGCACGAAGATGATGTGGTACTGCTCGAGCAGCGGGTAGTTCTGGACCAGCTGGCCGAAGTTGCCGGCGACCGCCAGATCGATCCCGCCGCCCGCGTTGTCCCAGACCGCGAACTGCTGAGTGCCGGGGATCAGCGTCTCGCGGTGGAGGTTCATGTCGACGATCGTGTCGCCGAGCCCGAGCTTGGCGAGCCCGTCTTCGAGGCGATCGTAGGATCCCCAAGCCAGCGCGATCTTGGGGATGTACTCGCCCGCGGGCGGATCGTTGCGATCGGGCAAGCTGGTCTGGGTGTCGGGCAGCGGGTTGGCGCCCGCGGCCACATCGAGCTGGGTCAGACGCAGGAACTGGCCCTTTTGCACGGCGATCCACCAGGTCCCGCTGTCGAGCGCGAGTTCGAAGCTGCCGTCGGGCTCGCTGGTCGTCCACGGGTTGGTCCCGCACTCGAGCTCGACACACTCGGCGCAATAGACCGTCTGCGGGATCCCGTCGGGCTTGGTCTTGCTCGCCCAGACCAGCGCGCCCGAGACCGGGATCTCCATGTTCGGCGCGAACACGGTCCCGCTGATGCTCGCGTCGCTCGTGCCGAACATCGGGCAGTCGTCGCCGCCCTCGGCCATGCCGTCGTTCATGCCGGTGTCGGCGCCGAGATCGAGCTTGGGCCCGCTCTCGCCCGAGTCGAGCGAGCTGCTCTCGTCGCCGGCCTCGACGCTCGCGGCCTCGTCACCGCTGTCGAAGATGCTCGGGCCACGCGTGTCGGCGCAGGCGAGCGGCAGCAAGCAGAGCAGGGGGACGACGCGAGCGAACCAAGCCATGATGCGAGGATAGAACGGGTCAGGCTCGCCGTGCCCGCATTCGAGCGCGCACGATTGCGTTGTCGCACTCCCGGGCCGACGAGGCTTGGCGTATCCTGATCGGCGAATGGCCGAGGCGTCCGAGGATCCCGAGCTGCGGCGGATCGCCGAGTTGCTGGTCGGACAACGCGAAGGCCGGCTCGACGACGCCGAGCTCGAGGAGCTCGCGCTCTACGTCGACGAGCAGCCCGCGCTGGTCGAGCAGGCGCGGGGTCGGCTCGGCCAACTGGTCCTCCCGCGGCAGACCCACGCGCCGAGCCAGGCCCCCGGCCACCAAGATCAAGCCTGGCTCGAGCGAGTCCACGGCGACCACGCGCTGGCTCGCGCCCACCAGACCTCGTGGACTCGAATGGAACGCGGGCTCGGGCTGACGCTGGTGTTCGGCGGCTGGGGCCTCGCGCTCTTCGGCGTCGCGGCGGGCTGGATGATGACGCTGGTCGGCGTCGCGCTCTTGCTCGGCTCCTTCATCCGCGTCCGCCTCGCCAACCGCGACCCTTACGATCGCATCGAGCAGTGAGTCCGCGCAGATGCCCAACCAACCGATGCTCTCGCTCGGCTCCGTCCTGTCTCGCTCGGGCGGGCTGCTCATGGTCACGACCGACGAGATTCCTGGCTATCGAATCGTGCAGGTCATCGGCCTCGTCCGCGGCAACACCGTCCGCACCCGCAACGTCGGCGTCGACTTCCTCGCCGGCCTGCGCAACCTCGTCGGCGGCGAGGTCGAGGGCTACACCAAGATGCTCTCGCAGAGCCGCGAGCAAGCGCTCGATCGCTTGCGCTCGGAGTGTCTGGCCCGCGGCGGCAATGCGGTCGTCGGGCTGCGCATGACCACCGCGGCGGTCATGCAGGGCGCGGCCGAGATCCTCGCCTACGGGACCGCGGTCGTGG
>JAMHUH010000080.1:0-12639 GCA_035904925.1 Nannocystaceae bacterium | reverse complement strand
ACGCTTGTCTATGCGGCTTGGATGGATGCGGTGGCGATGGGGCGAGCTGGCGTGAGGCGCGGCGGGGTTTTGTGCAGGCTGCACGGGGCTTTCGTGGGGATGGCGTGTTTTCGGGGTGGCGGGCGATGGCTTTCGTTGCTGGTTGGGAAGCCTGCCGTTGCTGGCCCGCGCTTGTGCGCGGCGTCTGGGTCCCGCAGGCCTTCGTTCGGCGGCGCGCGCCGACGCGGCTGCGGATCGAGCGTGAGCAGCAGTGGGCCGAGCACTCGCGCCGTCGCTACCAAGACAAGTTCTGCGCGCTGCGTCGGAGCGAGCCGCAGCGGCCCTACGCGGCCCTGTGCGTGGGCGACGAGTGCCGCCACTTCGCGCCGCCACAGCTGGTTCGCGCCGAGCTCGTGCGCCGGCACGAGCAGCAGCCGCGAGACGAGCGGGCCGCGTTCGCGGCCCTCGCCAACGCGAGCCGGATCGAGGTCGACGAGCGGCCTTTGGTGTCGTGCCTGATGCCGACCGCCGATCGCGTGATCCTGGTCGAGCAGGCGGTCGCCTTGTTTCGCCGGCAAGACTGGCCCAAGCGCGAGCTGGTCATCGTCGACGAGGGCCTCTTCCCGACCACCCACCTGCGCGACGACCCCCGCATCCGTCTGGTCCGCGCGCCCGAGGGGCTCGACATCGGCAGCAAGCGCAACCTCGGCTGTCGGCACGCGAGCGGCGACCTGCTGCTGCAATGGGACGACGACGACTGGTACGCGGACGATCGAATCAGCGCCCAGGTCGAGCCCTTGCTGCGCGGCGAGGCCGAGGTCAGCGGGCTGGTCGCCGATCTCTTCTTTCACCTCGCGAGCGGCGAGTTCTGGTCGGCGACGCCCGAGCGGCGCAAGCAGATGTTCTTCGCCGACGTCCTCGGCGGAACGCTGACCTGCACGCGCGCGGCGTGGATCCGGGCCGGTGGGTTCCCGTCCGCGTCGCTGGCCGAAGACGCGGGCTTGCTGCGTCGGATGTTGAAGGCGGGCGCTCGCTTGGCCCGACTGCCCAACGCCGACCGCTACGTCTACGTCCGCCACGCGACCAACACCTGGAATTTCGTCGACCAGGGCCAAGGCTGGACGCCGCGCGTGGCCCCCAGCCAGATGTCGAGCGCCGACTTGGCCTTCTATCGCAGCTACGCGCGCGAGGTCTTGCACGCGCCCGAATGGTCGGAGCGTCCACGCGTGCAGGCGCCCGCGCTGCGCCCGAGCCAGCCCTTGGTCTCGTGCCTGATGCCGACCGCCGATCGCCCGCACTTCGTCCGCCGCGCGCTCGAGTACTTTCGTCGGCAGACGTGGGACCGCTGCGAGCTGGTCGTGGTCGACGAGGGCGAGCAGCCGATCGCCGAGCTGCTGCCCGACGATCCGCGGATCGTCTATGTCCGCAGCCGCACGGGCGCCACGCTCGGTGACCAACGCAACCTCGCCTGCGAGCGAGCCCGCGGCGACCTGTTGATCCACTGGGACGACGACGACTGGCACGCGCCCTGGCGAGTGGCCTATCAGATCGAGCGGCTCTGCCAGCACGAGGCCGAGCTCACGGGGATCGATCGACTCTTCTATCTCAATCCTTGGGCGAACGAGCGCGAATCTTTGGCGTGGGAGTATGTTTACCCCGCCGGC
Source organism: Nannocystaceae bacterium (assembly GCA_035904925.1). Taxonomy (GTDB): domain Bacteria; phylum Myxococcota_A; class Polyangia; order Nannocystales; family Nannocystaceae; genus Plesiocystis. Next base: position 10,996 of record JAMHUH010000080.1, on the reverse strand, counting down.
CGGCCTCCCTGGATTGCCGGCGGGACCTTTGCCTACACCCGCAAGCTATGGGAACGAGGCCGCTTTCGTCCGTTGGCATGCGGAGAAGACAACGACTTCGTCGCTCGCTGCCCCGCGGGGTCGCTCGAGCGGCTGGCTCGATCCGACTTCTATGTGGGCCTGATCCACCCTCGAAACACGAGTCGCAAGCGACTGACGGATGTGCGTTGGCAGACCCGTCCTCCCGGCCAAGTGCTGGGATTGTTGGGTGACGACGCCGACTTCTATCGCGAGCTACCCCAAATGTATTGACCACGCTCTCGCCCGGGTGCTACCTGGTTTGCATGCCGAATGATGTCTTGCCCGCGTCGCCGGCCTCTGGGCCCGCTCGTGGCGAGGCGTCGAATGTCTCGGGCGATTTTCGAGTCGTCGTCGACTCGATCGGTCGAGCCGACGCGCGGCTGATCGCGGTGCTGGCCCGCGCGCTCGGTCGCAGCGAGCAACAGATGGCCGAGCTGCTGCTGCGGACCCCGGCGATCCTGCTCGACGCGGTCCCGCGCGAGCTGGCCGAGCAGACCGCCAGGCTCCTGGCCGAGACCGGGATCGACGTTCGGGTGATGAGCCGCGACGCGCCCTTCGTCGCGGGCGACGACAATTTCGAAGTCGCGTTGATCGTCCACGAGCTCGACCATGTCACCGAGCTCGTCGCCGAGGTCGCGCGCTTGGTCGGCTGCGCCGTGCCCCAGGCGATCGAGCTGGTCTGCGCCACGCCGGCGGTGCTGATCGGCGGGATCTCGGCGGGCACCGTCGAGGCGCTGCGCGAGCGCTTCGGCCGATGGGGCGCCGAGCTGGCCGTGACCGACGCTCGCTTGGCTCGCTACGACGTGTTCGTCGCCGAGTCGGAGCCCAACTCCCTGGGCCGCGTGGCCCGGCTGCTCGACGGGCTCGGCTTGGCCCGAAACGCGAGCGCGGGCCCGCTGATCGCGAGCGACCTCGATCGCAGCCAGGCGCTCGCGCTGTGGGAGCGCTTGCGCGGCAGCGGAGGCCCCTTGCGCGTGCTCGACCGCGAGTTCGCCCGCTTCGACATCCGCTTGCTCGGGCTCGGTGCCGCGCCCAGCCCCGAGCTCGCGCAGTGGCTGGCCGACGACACCGGCATGCCGATCGAGCTCGCCCGCGACCTCGGCCGCCACCTGCCTTTGATCCTGCACGAAGAGCTGCCCCGCGAGCGCGCCGAGGCCTGCTTGCTCGCGCTCGCCGAGCTGAGCGGCGGCGAAGCGCGAGCCGAGGCGCTGCTGACCACCTTCCAGACCTTCGATCTCGAGCTGCAGACGATCGGCGAGCGCGGCCCGACGCTCGAGCTGCTCGCGGGCCTCGGCCGGGTCCCCGGCGAACGGCTCGCCGAGCTCGAGCCGCAGCTGGCCCGCTTGCCCCTGCGGATCCCCGGACCCTTCGCCAAGCTGCGCGCGCGCTGGCTGGTCCACGAGTGCGCCCGGATCGGCACCCAGCTCGAGTTGGTGCCGCGATGACCACCATGACCAGCACGGCCAACCCGACCAGCAGCGCCGCCGCGTTGGCGCTGCACCTCGGCATCGGCGAGCAGGGCAAGCTGCTCGCGCTCGCGGGCGACCATCGCGAGGCGCTGATCCACTACCGCGCGGCGATCCGGCTCGCGGTCGAGCAGCAGGCGCCCGAGGTGTTCTTCCGTCACTACATGGAGTGCTCGCTCGAGTCGCTCGAGCGGATGGGCTCGTTCATGGAGGTGCTCGAGTACTGCGACCGCGCGCTCGACCACTACACCCGGGTCCCGCTCGACTCGCTGCCCGAGGCCTCGCGCCCGCTGGTCCGCCGCGACCTCGCCCACGTGCACCTGCGCCGCGGCGCTTGCTTGCTCAAGCTCGGCGAGCGCGACCTGGCCCGCGAGGCGCTCGCGGCCTGCTTGGCCTGCGAGGCCGGCCCGATGCCGCTGGCCAGCTCGCTCATGCAGTGGCTGCGCAGTGGTTGGCACTGCGACGTCGCCCGGATCGTCGCCGAGCAGCAGCGCCACGGCTACTTCACCGTTCGCAAGGACAACGTCGACCCCGCTCGCGCGCGCGAGCTCCCTGCCGCCCTGCGGCCGCCGATCTAGACCCGGAGAATCGAGATGCTCGACAACAGTGTGCTCAAGATGACCCCAGGCGAGGCGCTGCTCGACGCGCCGATCGCCGACATGATCCAAAAGCTCGGCATCGCGGTCGCGGAGGCCCAGCTGCGCATGGATCAGGTCGGCGTGCGAATCGCGACCATGCTCGCCGACGCCAAGGTCGACTTCACCGACGGCGATGGCAACACCACGACCAAGAGCCTCTTGCAGCTCGGGTTCACGCCCAGCTTCTACCACTTCACCGAGACCACCATCGAGGTCAAGCTGACCATGTCGATGAAGGTCGAGGAGGGCTTCGACATCGGGGCCAAGGCGGTGGTCGGCAACAGCTCGCCGCTCGAGGGCGCCGAGATCCCCGAGATCCCGGCCAACCGCGCGGTCATGTGGGGCGTCGCGATCGACGTCAGCTACCACCGCAAGTACGAGTTCAACATGAGCGGCTCGTCGTCGATCACGACCAAGATGGTCTCGGTCCCGGCCCCGACCGCCTTCATGGAGCAGATTCGCCTCGCCAGCGGGCTCACGACCCCGAGCGGCGGCTGATCCGGAGACCCGATGCCCGAAGCCATGGAATCGCTCGAGCAGGCGCCGCTCGGCCAATTGGTCGAGAAGCTCGGCCTCGCGATCGCCCACGCCCAGGCGGCGCTCGATCGCAGCGCGATCGAGCTGGCCGCCCAGCTGGCCGACCCGGCCTACGGCATCGACATCGGCGGTCAGCGACGCTCGCTGCTCTCGCTCGGCTTCGCCCCGACCTTCTATCAGGTCACCGAGACCACGATCGACATCAAGGTCTCGTTCTCGACCGCCAAGACCGAAGAGTTCTCGCTCGGCGCCTCGATCGGCGTCAGCGTCGGGGTCTTCGCGGCCTCGGTCAACGCCAGCTACAGCCAGAAGTACTCGTACAAGGCCGAAGGTTCGAGCGCGGTGAGCTCCCGCTTCGTGACCGTCCCGGCCCCGACCGTGTTCAGCGATCTGCTGCGCACCCTGTCCACCTCGACCCCCGAACCCGAATGACCGAGCTAGCCGCCAGCTGACCAGCGGCGCTCACGAGACAAAGGAACACCACGATGGGCATTGGCCACGACCTCCTCAACGTCCCCATGGGGGACATGATCCGTCAAATGGCGTTCGCGATCGCGGACGCGCAGTGGGAGCTCGACGAGTCGAGCATCCGCGTCGCCGAGATGATGAGCGGCCGTCGAGTCCTGCGCGACGCCGACGGCAACCTCGTCGACGGCACCGGCGAGCCGGTGACCGAGCCGGTGACGATCGACACCCGCGTCTACTTCGGCCACCGCGAGGTGCTCGACGACAGCGCGAGCCCGCCGGCCAGCTTCAACCCCAAGCACTACGAGTCCGATCTCGTCAGCATGCTCGAGCTCGGCTTCACGCCCAACTTCTATCAGTTCATCGACACGCTGATCGAGGTCAAGATCGCGATCAAGATGAGCTACGAGTCGTCCTACACCCGGACGATCAAGGGCGTCGAGCGGCGGGCCCAGTTCAGCCGCAACGCCAACGGAGCGTTCTCGATGTCGGTCACGACCACGCCGGTCGACGCGACCTACTCGTCCAAGTACAGCTACTCGGCCGAGGGCGCGAGCCTGCTGCGGACCAAGCTGGTCCCGGTTCCACCGCCGCCCGTGCTCGAAGAGCGGATCCGCCGACTCTTGCAAGACGAAGGCTGATCGCCACCCCAACCCCGACAGGAGGACCGAGTCATGAGTCTCAACATGTACGCGCCGATCGGCCAGCAGCTGCTCGACGTTCCCTTCCCCGACATGATCCGCTCGATGGGCCTGGCGATCGCCGAGGCCCAGTACGAGCTCGATCTCGTCGGCATCCGCCTCGCCCAACTGATGTCGGGTAGCTACGAGGTCGAGGTCCCGGATCCCAGCAGCCTGGCCGGGACCAAGATCGAGACCCGCGACGCCCGAGTCGACTTCGCGGGCGAGCGCTACTCGCTGCTCGAGCTCGGGTTCACGCCGACCTTCTATCAATTCGTCGACACCTTGATCGAGGTCAAGATCTCGATCAGCACGACCTACTCGACCTCCTACGAGCGCAAGACCAGCCACACCGGCGTGTCGGTGATCAGCGGCTTCTTCGGGTTCGGCGGCGGGGCCAAGCTGAGCGTCAGCTCGGTCAGCGCCTCCTATGCCTCGAAGTTCCAGTACAGCGCCGAGGGCTCGAGCCTGCTGCGAACCAAGCTGGTCCCGGTCCCCGCGCCCGCGGTGCTCGAGGAGCGGATCCGTCGCCTGCTCGACAACCCGGCCTCTTCGCCCCCCTGATCGCGCGTGGCTGGCTATCGCAGCTGGAAGGACTTGGTCGAGCGGCCTGCGCCCGCGCAGGCGCGCGAGCCCGAGCTCGTGCACGAGCAAGCGCCCGGGCCCGAGACGAGCGCCGCATCGGAGGCGACCCCGAGCGCGACCGAGCCCACGCGCGTCTCGGCCCGCGCGGGGCTCGAGCAGCTCGGCGAGCTGCTGGCCAATCGCGTCGATCGACCCGCGCCGACCCTCGACCAGCTGCTCGAACAAGGCTTGTTGCCGGACGAGCTGGCCAAGGCGCTGCGCCAGTATCACGGCCTGCGTCGCCAGCTCGATCACCTGACGGGTCGCGGCGAGGCCGATCCCGAGGCCGAGCGAAGGCGGCGGAGCTTCCCGGTCGACGTCCACAGCAAGGCGACGCGGATCGCCCAGCGACGCGCGTGGCGGAGCGAAGAGCAGCTGCGCCAAGCGATCGCCCGCGCCCAGCAAGACCTCGTGGCCGAGCAAAAGCAGGCCGAGCGCGAGGCCGAGCGCCGCGATCTTCGGACTCGCAACGCGCGAGTCACCCGAGCCCTGCGCGCGCGCGCTCGCACGCGTCACCGCGCGGCCCGACTCGAGCAGCGGCTCGGCGATCGGCAAGCGCGAGCCCAGCGTTCGGCGCTGCTCGACGCCCACCTCGAGCAGGTCGCCGACACCGAGCGCGAGCAGCGAGAGCGGGCCGAGAGCCGGCGGCGGATCGTCCAGCAGGTGATCGCGAGCCGACGCGCGGTCGAGCTCGACGAGCTCGACCAGCTGCGTCGACGCGCGGCTCAGCGCGCGCTCTCGAACGACGAGCGGCTCGCTCGGGCCCGCGAGCTCGAGCGGCAAGAGGAGCGCCAGCGACTCGCCACGCTGGTCCGCGAGCAGGCCATCGAGCTCGAAGCCCGCGCTCGCGCTCGCCTCGAAGATCGCCTCCGCAGCGCGATCGAGCGCAACGAGCACGAGCGCCGGCGCGCGAGCGAGGCGCTCGCCCGCCTCGATCAACGCCGCCGCGCGGCCGCAGCCGAGCGCGAGCGGGCCCGCCAGCTCGAGCAGGCCGCCCGCGAGCAGCTCGATCGTCGGCGCGAAGAAGCAGCGGCGCAGGTCCGTGCCCAGGCCCGCGCCCAGCAGGACGACGCGCGAGCCCGCGAGGCCAGCCGCCAGCCACCGCGGCCGCGCCCGACCCCACGTGTCCACGAGGGCGTCCGCGAGCCCACGCGCGAGCACCTGCCCGAGCACGCACGCGAGCAGCAAGCCCTCGACCGGCAAGCCCAGCGGCGGGCCAACGAGCGCGAGCAAGCCCGCCTCGACGAGCAGCGAGCCCGAGCGCTCGCGCGCCGCCGCAACCAGGAGACCCATGGCTGACATCGACACCTACCTCTCGTCGACGATCGACGACTACCTGCTGAGCATCGCCGAGGGCATCCAGCTCGCGCAGGCGCGGCTCGATCAACTCCAAGCCAACGGCTCCAGCCAGGGCTCGAGCTGGTCCTACTACCTGCCCAAGCTCGAGTTCGAGCTCAAGGTCTCGGTCGAGCTGACCGAGAACAAGCAAGCCTCGGCCAAGCTCGGCGACTCGCGCCTGCGCCCGCTCGACGATCGCCACCTGATGCTGCGCCCGCTCGGGCAGGTTCAGGGCGGCACGCAGTCGCAGCTCGCGGTCGAGGCGGCCAGCGTGATCCGAGGCACCTTCGTGGCCATCCCGGCCAACGCCGGCCGACCCGGCCAGGTCCTGCGCTCGCGGGTCACTCGGCTCGGTCCGCTCGAGGCCGAGTTCTCGGTCGAGGTCGGCGACACGGCCGGCGGCAAGCAAGCCGGGGTCGAGGTCCACTTCAACATCGACCGCGACGCGAGTCGCCAAGCCAGCGCGGCCAAAGGGCTCGACTTCGACGTCGCGGCCGGCACCTGGTTGGCCGAGGGCGTGGTCCTGACCGACGACGAGGGTCGCGCGGCGACCCAGCTGACGATCGATCCCAGCGAGCCGGCCGGGCGCGTGATCGTGATCAGCCTCGACGTCGCGTCGCGCAGCGAGCTGGTCCACTACGAGGTCGAGGGCTGAACGATGCCAGCAGTCATTCAAGCACGCCTGATCGATGGCAACCAAGCGCCGCTGCGCGGGCTCGTGGTCCGGGTCGTCGCCTGGACGCTCGCGGGTCGGGTCAAGTCGCTCGTCGAGGGCAAGACCGACAGCACGGGTTCGCTCGCGCTCGCGATCGACCTCGACCCCGGCCAGACCAGCTTGCCGCGACTCGGCCTCCAGCAGCAGAGCGGCACCCGCTGGCTCGAGCTCGGTGACTCGCCGATCAAGGTCGCCAAGGACCTCTTCGAGTTCGGCACGCTGGTCGTCAGCGACACGCCCGCGCTGCAGCTCGGGACCCGCAAGATCTATGCCCTGAGCGAGCCCGCCTACGCGCTGACCGCCAAGGCCTTGGCCAGCGAGGCCCTGGCCAAGAAGCTCGCCCCGCAGGCGCTGCCCCAAGCCGCGCCCTCGCTGCCCTCGCTCGAGGATCTGCCCAAGTCGGTGCCCGAGCTGCAAGATGCGCTGCTCGACGCGCTCGACAAGCAAGGCAAGCTCGGTGCGCTCACCGAGGAGCTCCAGGCCAAGGCCAACCAATTCGAGGGCCAGGTCGCCGAGCTCGGCAAGCTGAAGCAGGCGCTCGAGGCCCAGCTCGCGCAGCGCGACAAGTCGCTCGGCGAGAGCCAGGCCAAGCTCGACGACGCGCTCGCGACCTTGGCCGATCTCGACCAGGCGACCGGGATCGTCGACGTCGTCCAAGACCTCGGCGGCCAGCTCGGCAGCGCGGCCCAGACCATCGACGACGCCGCGCTCGGGATGATGCTCGGCGACGTGTCGATCCACCTCAAGGGCATCGGCACCTCGGGCGGCAAGTTCGAGTTCCCGACCATCAACAAGCTCAAGTACATCGCCGGGGCCGAGATGAGCTCGATCGATCTCGCCTTCCACCCGCGTCGACCCCCGCTGGGCGCCGAGCCGGCGCCCGACAAGCCGCCCGGGATGCCGAGCGTGCTCGGCTACACCGAGCTGCTCGCCCGCCGCAAGCTCGAGCAGCTCTCGCTCGCGCTCGAGATCAGCCACAAGGCGGTCGCCAAGCCGGCCAGCGGACCCAGCCCCTGGGGCCGCGTGGTCGCGCAGAGCCCCGCGCCGGGGGCCGCGATCGCGGTCGGCACCAAGGTCGAGATCCTGATCGGCAAACCCATCGAGACGGACAGCTGACATGGCAAGCTTCGAAGATCCCCGCGCCCTGCTCCAGACCCTGTCCGCGCCCGTCGGCGAGCTGATCGCCGCGGTCGGTCAGAGCGTCGCCGATGCCCAGCGCGCGCTCGATGCCCAGACGATCGCCAACTTCCAGGCGATCTACGCCGACGATCAGCAGGCCTTCGAGGCCCTGCGCAGCATCGGCTATCGGCCGACCTGGTATCACATCCCCGAGGTCACGGCCGAGATCAACGTCGCGCTGAGCGTCAGCGGGACGGTCGAGAGCCAGGCCAGCAGCGCGCCCAATCGGCTCAGCGCGAAGCCGAAGGTCCAGCTCTACGCGGCCCCGCTCGACGCCGGCTACACCAGCAAGTTCAACTACGAGATCAAGGCCGCGAGCGCGGTGAAATTTCGAATCGTCCCGGTCCCGCCCAGCCCCGCGGCCGAGCTGCTCCGGGTCGCCCCCGCGATCGTCGACCTGACTTGGTTGCAGGCCCGCACGCTGCTCGAGCGGCTCGACGTGCCCTACACGCTGCCCGACCCCGCGCCCGCCGACGCCGACCTCGTGGTCAGCCAGGCGCCCGACGCTGGCGCCGTGCTCGGCCCTGCCGAGCGGGTCGAGCCCGAGTTCTAGCTTCGTAATTCGAGATCCGATTCGCGTCCCACCCGAGGAGTTCGACATGACCGATTGGTTCAAGAGCTTGGTCGATGGCTTCGATCGTACGATCCGCAGCACCGGGGCCAACACCGCGAGCGACGAGAAGAAGACCCAAGCGGCGAACGCCAGCGGCGACACCGACCAGGTCCCCCAGCTCTTCTCCGGCGCGTCCGGGGTCGCGCTCGCGCTCGGAGCCGCGGCGGGCCAGATCGGATCGCGATCGACCCAGCGGACCCCGACCCCGACCTACGAGTACGGGATCTATCCGGCGATCGGCATCGCCCGGCTCGGCGATCATCCGCTCGATCTCGGCAACGCGAACACCTACAACCTCGGGCCCGAGCGCCCGGCATGGAACGCCTGGCCCGCGGCCAGCTACGACCTCAAGGCCGACGTCGCCGGCGTCAAGCGGATCAAGAAGCAGGGCTGTCGCTTCGCGATCGTGCGTCGCAAGACCATCGGCACGACCGTCACCGAGGAGCTGCTCGACCTCGACCACCCCGACGTGGTTCGGATCACCTGGACGGTCAAGGTCGCCAACGCCAAGGCGGCGGGTCCCCGGATCCTCGAGGCGCCCCCGCCCGCGTCCGAGCCTTGGCTGGGCTATCGCAACTGGCAGCGCCGGCCCGACTGGGACGCGCGGATGGCCTTGGTCCTCGATCCCGGCAGCAAGACCCTCCACGGCCGCAACCAGCGAGTCGAGCTCGCCCGACCCGACGGCGCCGTGATGCCGGCGGCGTTTCGCGTGGCCAACAACGCCCAGGGGATCCGCTCGCTCGGGACCGCGGCGAGCGACGCGAAGGGCAACCTGATCATGTTCGGTGGTGAGGGCCGCTCGGTCAGCGACGCCCCCGGCACACCGCCGCCGAGTACCACCTTCAACAACGACGACTGGTTCGACGACGTCTACGACGGCTGGGTTCAGGCCGAGGTCGAGCTGAAGTCGGGCACGGTCATCCGCTCGTCGCAGATCGCTTCGGCGTGGGTCCTCAGCGCGCCGCCCGACTACGCGCCCTTCAACCCCAACCTGGTCTCGCTCTGGGACGTGCTGCGTGACATCGCCGTGCGCGAGCTCGGCTACGACACCAGCCTCTTCGCGGCCGGCAAGTTCGACACCAGCTATCGGCCCTACTTCGACGACGAGATCAAGCCGCTGCTGATCGCGACCTATTGCGTCCGCCAGACCTCGTCGCTGGCGCGAGCCGGGCACGCGAACTTCGCCAGCTACACCTGGGACAACCTGACCAAGGCCGCCGAGGTGCTCTCGCGCCTGCGCAAGCCCACGCTGCTGACCCAGCTCGCCGGAGCCGGCAGCAACATGCCGATGCTCGACGCTGGCGACGCGGGTGACGTCACCCTGACGCCGACCCAGTACTGGATGATCTACCAGTGGGCGCAGGGCAAGTGCCTGCCCGGCTCGCGCCCGGGCGAGCCGATCTCGATGCAGCGAACCCGCGCCGCGCTCCAACAGGCGATCGGGGCCGCGTTCTATCCCGGCATCGAGGTCACCCGGACGATCCGCAACAAGACCTGGTTCTCGAGCTCACCTCGCTTCGAGTTCCGCTTCGATCCCAACAAGATCGTCCCGGGCGACGTGAGCAAGGAGATGGCGCTGCCCTGGCAGACCGACTTCGCGGCCTGCTCGTCCGAGTGGTGGCCGACGATTCGACCCGGCAACGTCAAGCGCGGGGCGGCCTTCGCCGAGTGGCTCGACGGGATCAACAGCAACCAAGACATGGTCGACAAGTGGGCTCGGCTCGGCTGGGTCGACAGCAGCTTGGTCGAGGTCGAGCGGCAGATCTGAGCGTCAGATCCGAGCGGCGATCCGCGAAGGGCGAAGCATGAGTAATTGGTTCGCTAGCCTGATGGCCGGCTTCGATCGCGCCGCCCAGAGCACCAGCAGCAACCGCGCCGATCGAGAGCTCGAGGCCCAGCGCGCGGCGGTCGAGGGCAAGAGCGTTCCCTCGTCGGCGATCGCCGACGCGCTCGGCAGCTTGGCCGCGGACGCCAACCAGACCCGCTCGCAGCGAGGCTTCGCGACCCAGATCCCTTCGGATCGCTGGAAGACAGCCCACGGCGGGGCCGACGTGATCCGGCTGCGCGACGCGGCGAATCGAACCATCGGCTTTCGGGTCCAGTCGCTGATCTACGTCTACTCGGACGTGCCCGCGATCGCGGGCGCGTTGGCGAATTGGGCCGCGACGATCCAGACCCAGATCAACGGCTACTGGAACAACCTGATCACGCCGCCCGCGAACGCGCCGGCCTTGGCGACGCCGCTCGGTCAGCCCTTTGGCGTGCTCTATCGCGAGAGCGGCGAGTCGCCCTCGCTGCGCTACCCGGTCCAGTTTCAGATCAGCGTGCAGCCGCTGACCTTGCCGGTCGGCGATCGAGCCACGCGCGAGCGCTTCATGAACACGCGCTGCGAGCAGGCGATGGAGTGGCCGACGCCGACCAACCTGGTGTTCATCCACCTCAACGACGACAACGGTGCGACCAACGGGGTCTCGCCGATCTCCTGGGCCGCGGGCCAGATGGGCAGCTGGTCGATCAACGCGGCCCCAGGCGCCTACGCCCACGAGATGGGCCACCTGCTCGGCTACTGGCGCTGGGATCCGAACCAGCCCAACGGCTACCCGCCGGCCGCCGGGGGCCAGCACGCCTTGGCCGGCACGATGTCGATCATGGGCGCGACGCCAGGCCGGCGCGTGCTCCAG